>NC_000964.3:3352500-3652500 GCF_000009045.1 Bacillus subtilis subsp. subtilis str. 168
GGCTTTACCGACAAACAGCAGCTCGTCATGAATGTTGTAAAACATAAAAATGCCGCCTTTGTCCCTTGGGATCTGGTGAAAGTCGATGAATCCGTGAATCGGTTTTATCTTCGGCTCGTTATCATTAGCTGACTGCTGTCGTTCAGTGATGGTGACATTCGGTGCGGGTATATCAATTTTTATCAAAATCAGTTCACGTCCTCTTTTTCATTAAAGATAAATGCTAACACATACAGAAAAGAAAAGCTAGAACAGCTTTATTATATTTGTTTGTCATGCTCTTACTTATTATGCAAGTGCTCCGGCTGGATCATAAGGACTAAGGTCTAATTCTGTCTGCTTTCCGAGAACTAGCTTTGCGAGCTCTGCACCCAAAAACGGCCCCATCGTCAGTCCAGAAGCACCCAAACCGTTTGCAGCGTACAGGCCTTGAACATTCGGCACGGCCCCTACGACCGGCAGAAATCCCGGTGTAAACGGCCTGAAGCCCACTCTTGTTTCAACAGCAGCCGCATCAGCAAGACCCGGTGCAACGGCTAACGCTTTGCTCAATACTTCGTGCTGGCCTCCGGCTGTCACACGAAGATCATCAAGACCGGCATCGTTTTCGTGTGTGGCGCCGGCTACAATTCTGCCGTTATCAAACGACAGAATGTACTGATCACTCGGCGGCATTACAACCGGCCACGATCCTGTATCTGCATCTGTCATTTCAAAATGCATAATCTGCGCTTTTTGAAATGACACTTGAAAATGAATGCCAAGAGGCTTCAATATCTCATTGGCCCATGCTCCCGCCGTCACAATGACCGCGTCAGCCGCAAACTGCTTTGTATCTGTTTGCACGCCGGTGACTGTTCCGTTTTCAAAAAGCAAGGACGCATTTCCTTTGATGACCGTTGCGCCGCGTTTCTCTGCAGCGCTTAAAAGCGACCGGCACAGCGCTCTTCCGTTCACACGGGCGGCACCGCTGATATGAACCGATTCATAGCCGTCAGCTAAAATCGGAAACAGCTTTTTCGTTTCACTTGCAGACAAGCGGGTAATGTCGCCGATTTCCGGCGCATCCTCCCGTCTCTTATACGCCCTTTCCTCCATTTTATCGAGTTTAGACGCGTCAGTATGAATGCTGATGGCACCGACACGTTTGTATCCTGTATCCGATTCACCGTCTTTTTCCAATTGATGGATTAAATCCTTATAGTACCGCGCTCCCCCCTTAGCAAGCTGGTACCAATCCTGATTACGGCGCTGCGAGAGCCAAGGACAGACGATCCCCGCCGCCGCATCAGTCGCTTGTCCCGGCTCTTTCCGATCAATGACAGTAACGCGAGCGCCTGTTTTTGCGAGATGATAAGCCGTCGACGCGCCCAGAATCCCTGCGCCGACGATGATGTACGATTTCATATGCAAACACCTTTTCTATTATAATGTCTATTCATTTTACCAAATCAAATGCTTTCCTTCGACCTTTTGCCCTAATGTGGAAAAACCGCGAAGTTCGTCCAATCTCTTTACTCTCCTATCGAATATCCTGTCACTATCAATAGAGAAAGGATGATACCATGAGCGAAAATCGTCATGAAAATGAAGAAAACAGACGCGATGCGGCAGTGGCAAAAGTCCAAAACAGCGGTAATGCAAAAGTCGTGGTCAGCGTGAACACAGATCAGGATCAGGCACAGGCGCAGTCACAAGACGGAGAAGACTAATGAACGAAAACATCATTCCTCTTAACAGACATACTCAAGAGATACCCACTACTGAATCTGTTATCAAAAACAGCGGCAACTCAGAGGTCCATATCGACATTCACATTGATACAATGCCAATTGCTTTTGCTATATTATGCTCTGCATTAGCCGCAAAGCAGATGACAAAAGAGGAATTCGATATGGCTTATACTCAATTGCGAGAGATGAACAGAGAAAATAACAGCAGATCATCTGTAAAGCAAATTATCAATCAAGAGACAGAAGAAGAGTAAAAAACCGCGGCCCCTCGGCCAGCGGTTTTTCTTCTGCATACAAAAAGGACGCGACTGAATCGGTTACTTCTGTACAATTTGAATAAGGTTACCGCATGTATCGTCGAAGACAGCTATTGTGACTTCGCCCATTTTTGTCGGTTCCGTCGTAAACGTCACGCCTTTTTCCTTTAATCGGTTGTACTCTTTTTGAATATCTGCAACGCCAAACATTGTGGCCGGGAGGCCTTCGGAGAATATCTTCTTTTGATACTCCTTGGCGGCAGGATGTTCATTCGGTTCGAGTAAAAGCTCGGTTCCGTCTTGATCATCTGGAGAAACAAGCGTTATCCACCTGAATTTCCCCATGGGAACGTCTTCCTTTTTTATAAACCCAAGTTTTTCTGTATAAAACTCCAGTGCCATGTCTTGATCTTGTACAAATATACTGGTAACAACGATTTTCATACTGTTTTTCCCTCCTTCGATATGAATGAAGCATGGTACTATGCTAACAATCTGGCTACAAGCAAAACAACCCACACATTTATCAGAGGCCCTGTTCTGATTTTATAAAATTATTCTATCCATCCTTTCAGCAAATTTTTAAGCGGTTCGTTGTTGAATATAAGTACTCGATATTTTCCCTTTCGTTTTGATGTTACGAGTCCTGCATCCTCCAGTACAGAAAGGTGTTTAGCTATCGCCTGTCGCGTAATAGAAAGGTCGTACTTTGTAATAAGACGTATCGTAAGTTCATACAACGTCAGCTCGTTGCGTTCAGATAATTCGTCTAATATAAGCCGCCGAGTCGAATCGCCGAGTGCTTTGAATATAGCGTCTTTGTTCCCATTCATATATTGAGTATAAGCAACCCATTAGTTGCATGTCAAGTATAAGCAACTGTATGGTTGCGTGATATAGAAACTGAACCTATCCGGCGCAGGTCTGAAATATTCTAATCGATAAGGAATTAAAACCATTAAAATAACAGTGGATATGTCTCTGAAAAATAAAAGAAGACGAACTTCAAAAGTTCGTCTTCTACAATCAAATTCGGCACGCCGGCCATTTTAAAGTTGATAACTATCTCTAAACCCCTTGATAAACAAAGGAGTTTTCATCATTAACCGATAGAACCTTCCATTTCGAACTTAATCAAACGGTTCATTTCAACTGCGTATTCCATCGGAAGCTCTTTTGTGAATGGCTCGATAAAGCCCATTACGATCATTTCAGTTGCTTCTTCTTCAGAAATACCGCGGCTCATCAAGTAGAAGAGCTGCTCTTCAGATACTTTAGACACTTTCGCTTCGTGCTCCAATGAAATGTTATCATTTAAGATTTCATTGTAAGGAATTGTGTCAGAAGTTGATTTGTTATCCATAATGAGCGTATCACACTCGATGTTAGAGCGGGCGCCTTCCGCTTTGCGTCCGAAGTGGACGATTCCGCGGTACGTTACTTTTCCGCCCTGTTTTGAAATCGATTTTGATACGATTGTAGATGATGTGTTTGGTGCAAGGTGAATCATTTTCGCACCTGCATCCTGATGCTGGCCTTTACCCGCAAGAGCGATAGAAAGCGTCATACCGCGCGCGCCTTCGCCTTTTAGGATACAAGCCGGATATTTCATTGTCAGCTTAGAACCGATGTTGCCGTCGATCCATTCCATTGTTGCGTTTTCTTCACAGACTGTACGCTTTGTTACAAGGTTGTAAACGTTGTTCGCCCAGTTTTGGATCGTTGTATAACGGCAGTAGCCGCCTTTTTTCACGATGATCTCAACGACCGCACTGTGAAGTGAGTTTGTTGTGTAAACAGGCGCAGTACAGCCTTCAACATAATGAACGCTTGCTTCTTCGTCAACAATGATCAGTGTACGTTCGAACTGACCCATGTTCTCAGAGTTGATACGGAAGTAAGCTTGTAGCGGTGTTTCAACCTTCACGCCTTTAGGCACGTAGATGAAAGAACCGCCGGACCAAACAGCTGAGTTAAGCGCCGCAAACTTGTTATCAGTCGGCGGGATTACTTTTGCCCAGTGCTCACGGAAAATATCTTCATTCTCTTTCAGCGCGCTGTCAGTGTCTTTAAAGACGATGCCTTGTGCTTCAAGATCTTCTTTCATGTTGTGGTATACAACCTCAGATTCGTACTGAGCAGAAACACCCGCAAGGTATTTTTGTTCAGCTTCAGGAATACCGAGCTTGTCGAATGTTTGTTTAATTTCTTCAGGAACTTCATCCCAAGAACGCTCTGAACGCTCAGACGGTTTTACGTAGTACGTAATTTCGTCAAAGTTCAGTGAGTTTAAATCTCCGCCCCATTGAGGCATCGGCATATTGTAGAAATGCTCAAGTGATTTCAAGCGGAAGTCAAGCATCCATTGAGGCTCTTCTTTCATGCGAGAAATTTCTTCTACGATTTCTTTTGTCAATCCGCGCTCTGAACGGAAAATGGAAACGTCCTTGTCGTGAAAACCATACTTGTATTCACCAATATCAGGCATTTTTTTAGCCATCCATTTTCACTCCAATCCTTTTAATTGCCGCCTTCTTCTTTCGCGACTCCTTTTTCAAGTGCTTTCCATGACAGGGTTGCACATTTGATACGGGCAGGGAATTTTGAAACGCCTTGAAGGGCTTCAATATCCCCGAGATCTATAGAATCATCATACTCTTTCCCTTGCATCATATCCGAGAAAATCTTAGACATGGAAAGGGCAGTTTCAATATCTTTCCCTTTAATCGCCTGAGTCATCATCGAAGCGGATGCCATTGAAATGGAACAGCCTTCCCCTTCAAACTTCGCATCTTCCACGATGTCTCCGTCAAGCTTCATTGTCAGTCTGATGCGGTCGCCGCATGTCGGATTGTTCATATCCACGACAATGCTGTCATTTAAAACCCCTTTATTTCGCGGGTTTTTGTAATGATCCATAATCACCTGTCTGTACAATGTATCTAAGTTTGCATTAAAAGACATTTGTAAAATACTCCTTTGTCTTTTGAAGAGCTTCCACAAGCTTATCAATCTCTTCCTCTGTATTATACAGATAAAAGCTTGCTCTTGCAGTAGCAGTTACATCCAGCCATTTCATCAGCGGCTGCGCACAATGGTGGCCGGCTCTGACTGCGATTCCCTCCGCATCAAGCACAGTCGCCACATCGTGCGGATGAACATCATCAAGGTTAAATGTGACAAGCCCGGCACGCTCTTCCGGCCCGTAAACCGTTACGCCGTCAAGCTGGCGGAAGCGTTCAAGCGCATAAGCTGCAAGCTTGTGCTCATGGCGGGAAATCTCATCAAGACCGATTTCTTCGAGAAAATCAATGGCGGCACCGAGGCCGATTGCTCCTGCAATAATCGGCGTACCCGCTTCGAATTTCCACGGAAGCTCTTTCCAAGTTGATTCATAAAGCCCGACAAAGTCGATCATTTCACCGCCGAATTCGGCAGGCTCCATGTTTTCCAGCAGGGCTTTCTTTCCGTACAGCACACCAACACCGGTAGGTCCGCACATTTTATGGGAAGAAAGCGCAAAGAAGTCGCAATCGAGATCCTGCACGTCAATTTTCATGTGAGGCGTGCTTTGTGCACCGTCCACCACAATGACAGCCCCATTGTCATGAGCGATTTTCGCCATTTCTTTAATCGGGTTGACCGTGCCGAGAACATTAGATACATGAGACACCGCAACAATTTTTGTGTTGCTTGTGACCGTTTCTCTGACGTCTTCTAAAGAAATCGTTCCGTCTTCCTGCAACGGAATATATTTTAATGTGGCGCCAGTTGCTTTTACAGCCTGCTGCCACGGAATGATATTCGCATGATGCTCCATGTAGGTGATGACCACTTCATCACCAGGTTTCAGGTTGGCGCGCGCATAGCTTAACGCCACCATATTCAGTGATGTGGTCGTGCCTTTTGTGAAAATAATCTCAGCCATTGACTTCGCGTTAATAAACTTGCGGACTTTTTCACGCGCTCCTTCATAACCATCTGTCGCTCTGGTTCCAAGTGTATGGACGCCCCGGTGAACATTGGAATTGTATTGGTTATAATACTTATCCAGTGTTTCAATGACAGCACGCGGCTTCTGGGAAGTCGCCGCGCTGTCGAGATAAACGAGATCATGTCCGTTCACTTGCTGATGAAGGATCGGGAACTGTTCACGAATATCTGTGATATTCATTACTTCACTTTCCTTTCGATAACAGAAACTAATTGTTTCTTAACGCCTTCAATCGGAAGTTCATTTACTACCGGTGCAAGGAATCCGTAAATGACTAAGCGTTCTGCTTCTTCTTTCGGAATTCCGCGGCTCATCAGGTAGTAAAGCTGAATAGGGTCCACACGGCCGACAGATGCCGCATGTCCTGCAGTTACATCGTCTTCGTCAATTAAAAGAATAGGGTTTGCGTCTCCGCGTGCTTTTTCGCTAAGCATCAGCACGCGTGATTCTTGCTCCGCATTCGCTTTAGAAGCGCCATGTTCGATTTTGCCGATTCCGTTAAAGATAGAAGAAGCGGAATCCTTCATCACACCGTGCTTCAAGATATAGCCTTCAGAAGCTTTACCGAAATGGATGATTTGTGTTGTGAAGTTTTCTGTTTGCTCTCCTCTTCCGACAACAACCGTTTTCGTATCGCCGTATGTGCCGTCACCGTAAAGGTTTGTTGTGTTTTCGGAAATCGTGTCGCCATCGTTCATCAGGCCGAGAGCCCACTCGATTTTGCTGTCGCGTCCGCGCGCAGCACCGCGGCGGTTCACATAAGTTGTCACACCGCTTGACAGATTATCCACCGCACCGTATGTCACGCTGGCATTATCACCTGTGATGACCTCACTGATAATATTGAAGACAGCGTCTTTCGGGTTTACAGTGCTGATGTAGTTTTCTACATATGTTACAGAGCTGTGGTCTTCAGCCACAATCAGCACGTGGTTGAATAGAGCTGTATCATTGCTTTCGTGGACATAAACAGCCTGAACCGGCGTCTCCACCTGAACATTTTTCGGAACATAAAGGAATGCTCCTCCGTTAACAAGAGCCGCGTGAAGTGCAGTTAACTTATGTTCGTCAACCTTCACGCCGTCCTTCATAAAGTATTTCTCCACCAAGTCGCTGTGCTCGCGTGCAGCAGTCAGAATATCAGTGAAGATGACGCCTTTGTCTTTCAATTCTTGAGAAAGAGAAAGATGTGCCGGCGTCTGGTCACGCTGTACGTATAATGTTTTATCTTCGTTTTCAATGTCGATCAGCGCTTTTACTTCATCAGTCAAATCTTCTAATGAAGAAAGCGGTTCGTTATCCACTGTATGCTTCGCGAAATTCGTGAAGTTCCAGTTTGTGATTTTTGTTTTGTCAGGTTTCGGCATCGGCAGATCCTCAGCTTGTTCAAGAGCCTGTAAGCGCAGGTTCTTCAGCCAGGCAGGTTCTTGGTGCTTTTCGGAAAAGCTTTTGAGATACTCCTGATCTACGGATAGTTTTGTACCTAGTGTCATATTAATCCCCCTAACGCTTACGCTTCTTGGCCAACAGTTTCGTCTTCAATGCCAAGTTCTTGTTTGATCCAGTCATAACCTTCTGCTTCAAGACGCTGTGCAAGCTCTGCACCGCCGGATTTTACAACGCGGCCTTGCATCATAACGTGAACAACATCCGGAGTGATGTAGTTTAACAGGCGCTGATAGTGAGTGATCATCAGGCAGCCGAAGTTTTCGCTGCGCATTTTGTTGATCCCTTTTGATACAACTTTCAAAGCGTCAATATCAAGGCCTGAGTCAATTTCATCAAGGATGGCGATTTTCGGTTCAATCATCATTAATTGAAGGATTTCGTTGCGTTTTTTCTCCCCGCCTGAGAAGCCTTCGTTAAGATAGCGCTGAGCCATTTCAGGGTCCATTTCAAGGAACTCCATGTTTTCGTCCATTTTGCGGATGAATTTCATGAGAGAAATTTCATCGCCTTCTTCTCTGCGCGCGTTGATTGCTGAGCGAAGGAAGTCGGCATTTGTCACACCGCTGATTTCACTTGGGTACTGCATTGCAAGGAATAAGCCTGCCTGCGCACGCTCGTCCACTTCCATCTCCAGTACATCTTTGCCGTCAAGCGTGATGCTGCCTTTTGTTACTTCATATTTAGGATGCCCCATAATAGCAGCTGATAAAGTGGATTTACCAGTTCCGTTCGGGCCCATTACTGCGTGGAATTCTCCACCTTTTATTTCAAGGTTTACACCCTTTAAGATCTCTTTCCCTTCGATTTCAACGTGAAGATCTTTGATCGTTAATGTTGAAGCAGCCATATCTATACCTCCAAAAATATATAATCATTATTCTCATTTTATTCTCATTCTAATTTTATAACAAATGAAAAGTAAATACAACTTTTTATCGTGCCTTGCACATTCCTCAAGTTTAACAAAGATCAGCACTTTATTAAAGCGATTGAAAAAGAAAAAGAGTGGATTCCCACCCTTTTTTAAAAGATTGATTTTCTCAATAAGCTCCCGCAGAAATCCGCTTGCTTTTTTCATAATCAAGCTCTCTCTGCCGCTCTACTTTCATTCTTGTTTCCAGCCGGCGTCCATATTCCTCGTATCCAATTCCGTGTGACAGCTGCATCGCTTTTTCCATTTCTGACGTATAATCGAGGTTCAGTCTGTCCTGGCTGCTGCAAATAATGAATCAATCCCTTCATATATTTGCTTTTTATTGTACCAGTGCTGCGTTGGATGCCGCAAAAACGATTTGGCGTGAAATAGCGGCAGATGAGACGAAAGCATCCTTTCAGAACAAATGAGAATGGTTTTTCGGAATATTCCTTCTCTTAATGCGTGGTGTTTCCGAATTCCTCAATGCACTGTTGAACGACTGTCACGCCTTGGCTGAAAGCTGCGCCGCCTCCAAATGCCGCTGCCACACTGACGGCTTCGAGAATGTTTTCTTCTGACGCTCCCTGATCAAGACAGCCTTTTGTATGATAGATCATGCAATATTCGTCCTGAGCATTGATGGCAATTCCGAGGGCGATCAGCTGTTTTTCTCTTTCAGTCAGAGAATTCCCGGCAAAGCACTGTTCAGTAAATTCGTTAAATTTTCTTCCCATCAGCGGCATCTTTTGTTCAAATGTGCCTAAACCATGTTTATATTGTTTTAACGCGTCCTGCATGCTTCCTCTGTCTTGATTCAAAGAAAATCCCTCCATCTGTTTAACATTCCTTTTTATTATGAACAGCTTTTAGGAAAATACGCGAAAAAAACCCCGGAATTCTCATCCGGGGTTTCAGTCTTATTCAGATACAGGAAGCACAGCTCCGTCGTATTTTTTCTCGATGAAGTCTTTGATCTTTTTAGAGTGAAGAACTTCCATCAGCGCTTTGATTTTTGCAGAATCTTCTTCGCCTTTTCTTACTGCGATGATGTTAGCGTATGGGTTGTTTTTCGTTGATTCTACTTCAATTGCGTCTTTTTTAGGATTTAATTTATTTTGGATCGCATAGTTTACATTGATGAAGACCGCGTCTCCTTCTTTGTTTTCATATGCTTTTGCCGTTAATTCAGGCGCTACTTTTTTGAATTCAAGGTTTTTCGGGTTTTTCTTAATGTCTTTCAATGTTGCGTCAACTGTTTCCACTTTAGAATCAAGAGTGATTAATCCAGCGTTTTCAAGCATTGCAAGCATACGGCCTTGTTCAGCAACGTTGTTTGTCAGAATGATTGTCGCACCGTCTGGAAGGTCTTTCAGTGATTTGTATGTTTTAGAGTAAATACCGAATGGCTCTAAGTGAACAGCGCCGGCATTCACAAGTTTGTAATCTGTGTTTTCTTTCATTTCTTGCTCAAGGTAAGGAATGTGCTGGAAGTAGTTCGCGTCCACTTCTTTATCAGCTAAAGCTTTATTGTACATTTTGTAATCACTAAGCACTTTCACTTTCAGCGTATAGCCTTTTTCTTTCAGCAATGGTTCAGCTTCTTTTAAAATTTCCGCATGCGGTGTTTTTGTTGCCGCAACGACAATTTCTTTCTTGCCGGATTCAGCGCCGTTATTCGAACCGCAGGCAGCCATAACTCCTGCAAATACAAGCAGTAATGCACCCAAAAATAGCTTTTTCAATGTAAATCCTCCCTTATCGTTTGTCTATAATATTTGTTATTAGATCACCGATGATTTGAATAATAAACACGATGATTAAAATAAACACAGTAGCAACGAAGGTAACATCAGCGTTATTAGACTGATATCCTTCTACGTACGCAAGGTTTCCAAGGCCTCCTGAACCAATGGCTCCGGCAATTGCCGTTGAACCGATTAAAGCGATGGCTGTAACCGTAATGCCAGAAATAAGAGCAGGCATTGATTCCGGAATCAGCACTTTGAAAATAATCGTAGACGTTTTCGCGCCCATTGATTTAGCTGCTTCAATCACACCTTTATCCACCTCACGCAGCGCGATTTCAACAAGGCGCGCGTAAAATGGTGCCGAGCCGATTACCAGCGCCGGCAATGCGGCGTTTGGCCCTAAGATCGTGCCGACTAAAAATTTCGTAAAACCTAATAGTAAAATAATTAAAATAAGGAACGGAATCGATCTGAATATGTTAACAACGGCTGCAATCACTGAGTTGACCGCTTTATTCTGCCAGAGGCTTCCTTTGCTCGTCAGAAAGAGCAGCAAGCCGAGGATGACCCCGATGACAAAAGCAAACAGTAAAGAAATCAGCGTCATATAAAGTGTTTCATATGTCGCGTTCCATAATTCAGTTAAATCAACGTTCGGGAAGTATTTTTCAAACATTCGTGATCACCTCTGCTTTCACCTGTTTGTCATTAATGAATCGGATCACGTTTTGCACTTCTTCCTCGTCCCCGTCAATGTGGATGAACAGTGAACCGTAAGCCCCATCCTTCGTCTGCGAAATTTTCCCTTGCAGAATATTGACGCTGACATTGAAGTTTCTGATCATCTCTGTAATCAGAGGCTGTTCAGCTGACTCACCGACAAATGTGAGCTGAACCATTTTTCCTGATGCTGTATCATCAAGAAGGTGCTGAAGCGTCTCTTTCGTTTCTTCCGGCTCTGTCACCTGTTGAACAAATCGTTTTGTCATTTGTTCCTTTGGATTTTTGAAGACATCGAGAACCTCGCCTTCTTCGACCACCTTGCCGTTTTCCATGACGGCGACTCTGTTGCAGATTTTGCGTATGACATGCATTTCGTGCGTAATCAGCACAATCGTCAAACCGAGTCTTTCATTAATATCGGACAATAGATCCAGAATTGAATCTGTCGTTTGCGGATCTAATGCTGATGTCGCTTCGTCACAAAGAAGAACCTTCGGATTGTTTGCAAGCGCTCTGGCAATTCCGACACGCTGCTTCTGACCGCCGCTCAGCTGGGACGGATAAGATTTTTCTTTTCCTTCTAAACCTACCAGTTTAATCAGTTCATTGGCGCGCTTGATCCGCTCGCTCTTTTTCACCCCGGCAATTTCTAAAGGAAACATGATATTATCTCTGACAGTCCGCGACCAAAGCAAATTGAAATGCTGGAAAATCATACTGATCTCATGGCGTGCTTTTCTTAAACCGCGTCCATTTACTTCATTAATCTTGGTTCCCGCCACTTCCACGGTTCCTGAGGTTGGTTTCTCAAGGCCGTTCAGCAGACGGATTAAGGAACTCTTACCAGCTCCGCTATATCCTATAATTCCAAAAATCTCACCTTTTTTAATGGAAAGCGAGACGTTTTGGACAGCATTGACATCTCCATGTTTCGACTTGTAAACTTTTGAAACATCCTGAAGATTGATCAAAGCAATCACCTGCCTTAACACTATTCTAAGAAATCTTCCGGTTTTTTCTGCAAAAGAAAAGCCTTTCTGCACACTTGAGCAGAAAGGCTTATATAAAATGCCTTTCTCTCATCTTTCAAAGCTGAACGCTTCGTGTGAATTGGCACCATTTCAACAGTGTTGATGGTTGCCGGGCTTCATAGGGCACTTCCCTCCACCTCTCTTGATAAGAGAAATATATAGTCTTTTTCGTCCGGAAATTCTTAATGTAGAATAGCACGGCGAATGATTAAATGTCAATAAAATAAATGATGTCAACTTTTACTATTATAATAATTTATTATTTTTTAATTTTTTAAAATCCTCTGAAAAAATCCATTTGTCAGCCAGAGAATGGCTTCCAGCTTTAACAGGGCCCTGAATGACCCCTTTACTTTGAGGCTTCCGCTCTGAATAAGGTGCTGAAGGGAAATGTCTCCGTGCAATAAATCAATAATTTCCGTTTGGTTTCCGTAAAAGGTCAGGTTGGACGTTTGGGGCGGAGAAACTTTTTTCATTTCTCCCTGTTCGTTTATTGAGACGGTTAAGGCTTCTGCTTCTCCTTGGAAGGTAATGAGCAATGTTGAGGCATTCAAAAGGGGTTTTAAAAACAGATGCTGATACTCATCTTCTAAAACTTCCGCTTTCTCCATATGTACAACCTCCTATTTGTTGGTCATACATACACATTTCTCTCTTTGTCGCAAGAACCCCTTTATAAAACGAACGACAATTTCATTGGATATGCTGAGAAATATGTCATAAATGGGATGCGGAAGATGATTTTTGTTTGATCAGCTCATATAAATAAGAAACGGAATGAAATGCATATCCTCTTTCGACCATCTTTCCGCCTTTAAACAGCAGAAAACAAGGGACGCTTTCAATTTGATACGCTTTTGCGAATGTCGGAGAGTAATTGACATTGTTTTGATAGAAGGCGACATCCGGCAGCATTTCTTTCACCACTGTCAGCATTTTGCTTGCAAGCTGGCAGGTGCCGCAAAACGGAGTATATAAATATAGAAGGTACACATCATCTTCAATGTGATCAAGTTCGTGTTCTTGGAGTTCTTTCATGCTATACACCTCGGGACTTTCTTTCAAGAAAAATAGTATGGACATTCAGATTCGCACGCAGCAATACAGAAGCGATATGGTGCCTGGGCGCAGCCGCTACTTCCTTATAGGCTCTGTCGACATGGAGATGGCAGGCTTCATTAAATTCACGCTTCAGCTGTTTTCTCAATTTCTCACCTGATTCATCAGCATCAACTAATATATAGACGTCTTTATCATAAAGCTCGTCAGCCAATTCCTCGAGCCTCAGCTGGCTGATTGTTCCGTTTGTGCAGATAATGCGCATCGGTTCATTCAGGACGCTTTCGATTTTCTCTTTATCTGATTTCCCCTCGACAATCATAACCTTTTCCAGCTCATCCATCTTCATCTTGTTCACCTGCCGCGTCAAATTTGAAATGTTCAGATTGTAAAAGAAGGCAGTGAAATTCACCGCCAACATTAACACCAGCCGTTTTCGTAGTCACAATCTACATATTTTGCGTCGTCTCCAGAGACCACATCGGCTGTCTTATAAAATTTCTCATTTTCAAAGGAATAACCGGACTTAAGCTCATATTCATTCATGCTTGTCATTTGGCCGATCATCTCATTATCATGATATAACGAGAGCCGGCCATTTTGAAAGCGGCCTGTCACGTCATTGGTGACATCGAGCTTTTGTTTGTCGAAAGCCATATTGGACACCTCCCATAACGTTAGCGTGTCCAATTGCTTTTACGGCTATCCTGTTTTAGTCTTCTTGTGTCATCTCTTCGTATTGCTCTGCTGTCATCAGTTTTTCAATTTCAGAAGCGTCAGATGGCTCAACGACGATCATCCATGCTTTTTCGTACGGAGATTCGTTGACGAATTCCGGACTGTCATCAAGATCTTCGTTTACTTCCACAACCGTTCCGTTAATCGGTGCATAAAGCTCAGATACCGTTTTAACGGATTCAACACTGCCGAATGGCTCGTCCGCTTTGATTTCAGCGCCCACTTCAGGAAGTTCGACAAACACGATGTCGCCTAGTTCGGACTGGGCAAAATGCGTAATTCCGATTCTGGCTTTTTCTCCTTCAACTTTTACCCACTCGTGTTCTCCTGAGTAACGCAAATCTTTTGGTATGCTCAATTGAATCCCTCCATTTTTTACAGCACTACAATAAGAAGATACCACACTTTTCAAAAAAAATTTACATTAAGCCCAGTTTTCTTCAAATTGGTCTTCTTTAAATCCGACAGTCACTTTTTCGCCGTCTGTTGTAAGCGGGCGTTTAATTAGCATACCATCTGAAGCCAGCAGTTCGAGCTGTTCGTCCTCTGACATATGATACAGCTTTTCCTTGAGATTGAGCTCGCGGTATTTCATGCCGCTCGTGTTGAAAAATTTCTTGAGATCCAGCCCGCTTTTTTCATAAAGCGCTTTTAATTCTTCTTTGCTTGGCGGCTGCTCAGCAATATGTATTTCGTTTATTTCTTTCCCATGCTCTTCAAGCCACTTCTTTGCTTTGCGGCACGTTCCGCATTTAGGGTACCAGTAAAAAGTTAACGACATCTTCTTCCCCCTCAATAAAATAATCGAGGTTATTTTAACACAGTTTGTTTTAAAAACCTAAAACAGTGCTTCTTAAAAAAGAGCTCCGCGCATGCGGAGCTCATGGCCAATCAGACAGTATATTTCTCAGCCTCAAAAATGCCTGCCGCCGCCTCGCGTTTTTTCTGAATCACGTTTTTAGGCGTTACGCGTGTCAGCTTGCGCAGAGCGGAAAGCATCATGCGGAGTGAATCTCCTTCTTCCATTGCGATAAGGGATTCCTTTGCATGCGCTTCGATTTCGTTAAAGGCCTCTTGAACGAAAATTTCTGTGTACAGCACCTTTTGCGCTGCTTTTTCAGCGCCTTGTGCGGCAATGGCCTTTTCCGTTCTGAGCACGGCTGATTCCATTGCGTATACATTGCTGACGATATCCGCTACGTTCACGAGAATTTCTTGCTCACGATCGATCGCTTTTCCGTATTTTTGCGCGGCTAGGCCGGCAGCAAACAACGCAATTTTTTTGGCTTGCTTGACGATATATTTCTCCTGCTCTAAGACGCCGCTTCCAGGCTCTTCAGGCATAAGCATCATGAGTTCTTCCTGCAGCGACTGCGCTTTTTCGAATAAAGGCAGCTCGCCTTTAAGCGCTTTTTTCAGGAAGGTGCTTGGCACGATTAACCGGTTGATTTCGTTTGTGCCTTCAAAAATCCGATTGATCCTTGAATCCCTATAGGCCCTTTCTACTTCGTATTCCTGCATAAAGCCGTAGCCTCCATGAATCTGCACGCCTTCATCAACGATATAATCAAGCGTTTCAGAGCCGAATACCTTATTCAGAGAGCATTCGATGGCGTATTCCGCAATCGATTTGGCGATTTGCCGGCCGTCCTTGAGATCTTCGGCCGTGAACTGGCTCATATTGTCTTCAAACAGCCCGACGGTTCTGTATACAGAGCTTTCCATCGCATACAGCCTTGAGGCCATTGTCCCGATTTTTTCCTGTGTCAATGAAAAACCAGCAATCGGCGTTTTAAATTGGCGGCGCTGATTTGCGTATGCCGCAGACAGCTCGATGACGCGTTTAGATGCGCCGATTGTGCCAACCGCCAGTTTGTAACGGCCGATGTTTAAAATATTAAAGGCGATGACATGCCCTTTGCCGATTTCTCCGAGCAGGTTTTCCTTTGGCACTTCAGCTTGATCCAGAATGAGGGTTCTTGTCGATGATCCCTTGATTCCCATTTTCTTTTCTTCCGGTCCCGTGGAGACACCCGGGAACTCTTTTTCTACAATAAAGGCTGAAAACTTGTCGCCGTCTACCTTAGCGTAAACTACAAATACATCGGCAAAAGCAGAGTTGGTAATCCACTGTTTTTCCCCTGTTAATACATAATGGGTTCCTGCTTCATTCAGCACAGCTGTTGTTTTTGCTCCAAGTGCATCAGACCCAGAGCCAGGCTCAGTCAGAGCATAAGCGGCGATCTTTTCGCCTGAAGCGAGTCCAGGCAAATATTTTTTCTTTTGTTCTTCTGACCCGAAAAAGACGATCGGCAAGGAACCGATACCGACATGCGCGCCATAAGAAAGAGAAAAGCTTCCCGCACGCGAAAATTTCTCAGTGATGAGTGCCGAGCTGATTTTATCAAGGCCGAGCCCGCCGTATTCTTCCGGCACATCGGCGCCAAGCAGCCCTAGTTCGCCCGCTTTCTTCAACAGTCTGACAGAATGCTCGAATTGATGGTTTTCGATATCATCTATATGAGGGAGAACATCTTGCTCGATGTAATCCTCTGTTGTTTTCGCAATCATTTTATGCTCGTCAGTGAAATCCTCCGGTGTATACATTTGATCGTATGTGACATCCTCGATTAAAAATCCGCCGCCTTTTTGTACGTCAGCCGCTTTTTTTGCCATTTGTTTTTCCCCCTTTAGCATAATTCAAATACACCGGCCGCTCCCATTCCGCCGCCGATACACATGGTCACGACTCCAAATTGCTCGTTTCTCCGTTTCATTTCATGGATGAGTGAGAGTGTAAGCTTTGTGCCCGTACAGCCAAGCGGGTGTCCAAGCGCGATTGCGCCCCCGTTGACATTCACTTTTTCTTCATCAATTCCCAATTCCCTGATTACTTGAATGGCCTGTGAGGCAAAAGCTTCATTCAGTTCAAACAAGCCGATGTCCTGCAGCTGAAGTCCGGCAAGCTTCAAAGCGCGCGGAATCGCTTCCACCGGTCCGATTCCCATCACTTCCGGCGGCACGCCGCCTACCGCAAAGGAGCGGAATTTCACAAGCGGCGCCAGGCCAAGAGCATCGGCTTTTTCCCGGTCCATCAGCATGACAGCCGCCGCTCCGTCACTCGTTTGTGAGGAATTGCCCGCAGTCACCGTCCCGTCAACGGAAAAGGCCGGGCGCAATGTCGATAAGATGTCTGCAGTCGTTTGCGGGCGAACACCTTCATCCTGAGAAAACACAAACTGTTTTTCCATAGGCTTATGGTCTTCTCCGATTTCTGTCACCGTCACTTCGACGGGTACAATTTCATCTTTAAATTTTCCTTCTGCAAGGGCTTTAGCGGCGTTTTGATGGCTGCGAACGGCAAACGCGTCTTGATCCTCACGGGAGACGCCGTATTTTTTCGCGACTTGCTCGGCTGTGTGCCCCATGCTCATATAATATTCCGGTGCCTTTTCTGCCAAAGCAAGGTTCGGACGGGTAACATGCCCCATCATCGGAACTTGCGACATGGATTCTGCTCCGCCGGCGATCGCTGTATCGTAGGCGCCCAGCATAATTTTTTCTGCTGCATACGCAATAGACTGAAGGCCTGAAGAGCAATAGCGGTTAACTGTAATCGCCGGAACCGTGTACGGCAGGCCCGCGAGCGCACCGATATTTCTCGCCATATTAAGCCCCTGCTCCGCTTCAGGTGTTGCACAGCCGATAATCAAGTCATCAATATTGCCTTCGTAGCCGCCTGCCCGTTTCAGCGTTTCTTTTACACAAATCGCTCCCAAATCATCCGGGCGAACGGTGGCCAACGATCCTTTTTTTGCTTTTCCAACCGGTGTTCTTGCACCTGACACAATGACTGCCTCTTTCATAAGCTCCCTCCTAATTCCGTAAAGGTTTACCTTTCACAAGCATATGCTGCATTCTCGCTTGAGATTTTGCCTCTCCTGACAAACTCAAAAACGCTTCTCTTTCGATCTCCAATAAATACTCTTCATCAACCTCTGTACCAAACGGCACTTTTCCGCCCGCAATGACATAAGCGAGTTTTTTCGCGATCTTAAAATCATGCTCAGATATATAGCCGGACAGCTTCATCTGCTCAGCGCCAAGCAAGAGTGCCGCATAACCGGTTTCTCCCGGCACCTTGACCTTTTCTTTTACAGGCGGCCGCCAGCCGGTATCGTATAAAGATGCGGCCAGCTGCTTCGCATCGTATAACAGGTGGTCTTGATTCACGCTGATCTGATCCGTTTCTTTTAAGATGTTCATCTCACGAGCCTCTTGAGCGGAAGCGGACACTTTCGCCATCGCGATTGTTTCAAATGTTTTCATTGCCGCATTCATCGGATCATGGCCGCGGCGAAGATGGTTGATGTACAGCTCTTTGTTACCTCCTCCGCCAGGGATGAGGCCGACACCGGATTCCACAAGTCCCATATAGGCTTCGCTTGCCGCTTGAATGCGCGCCGCCGGCAGGCATGCTTCCGTTCCTCCGCCGAGCGTCATGCCAAATGGCGCGGCGACGACCGGTTTCGCACTGTATTTGATCTTCATCATCGTCTCCTGAAAACGGCGGATCACAAAATCAACTTCCAAAAAGTTGTCATCTTGGACTTCCATTAAGATCATGGCGAGATTCGCGCCGACGCAGAAATTTTTCCCTTGATTGCCGATGACAAGCCCCTTGTAATTCCGTTCTGTTTCCTCTAATCCTTTGTGGATCATTTGAATGATATCGAGGCCGATCGCATTGCTTTTCGAATGAAATTCAAGAAGGGCCACATCATCTCCAAGGTCAATTAAGCTTGCTCCGCTGTTTTTCGCAATCACGCCTTTTGTTTCTTTAAGTGCTTGTAAATGAATTCGTTTTTTGTTTTCTTTCACGGCTCTGTATTCGCCGCGGTCATAATAAAATACCGTTCCGTTCTCTTTGATGTAGAAGGTTTCATTTCCTTTGTCCAGCATCTCTTTTATCCAGCCAGGCATATCTGCTCCAAGCTGCTCAAGCTTTTCCGCTGACTGCTTGAGGCCGATGGCGTCCCACATCTCAAAAGGTCCCAGTTCCCAGCCGAATCCCCACTTCATGGCTTGGTCAATCGCATGAATATCATCGGCAATCTCGCCAAGCAGCTCGGCTGAGTAAAGCAGGGTTTGAGAAGTGATATTCCACAGCAAACGGCCGGCCCTGTCATCCGAATAAATAAGCGCTTTCATTTTGGCTTTTGTCCCTTTTGCCTGTTTTGCCGCTTCAAGTGCCGGTGATTTCATTTTTGTCCGCTCGCCGTAAGTAAGCGTCACTGGGTCAAGCTCATAAATCGTTTTTCCTTCTTTTTTATAAAAGCCTTGGCCGGCCTTGCTTCCGATCCACCCTTTTTCCAGCATATCGTTCATGAAGCTTGGAATGCGAAACACTTCTTTTTCATCGCCATCAGCTTTGTCATACACATTTCGGGCAACGTGGGCGAATGTATCGAGGCCGACCACATCAAGCGTTCTAAAGGTGGCGCTTTTCGGCCTGCCGATCAGCGGTCCTGTGATCGAATCAACCTCCCCGACCTGATAACCGCCTTTCAGCATTTCTTGGACTGTCACGAGAAGCCCGTAAGTCCCGATGCGGTTTGCGATAAAGTTCGGTGTGTCCTTTGCTGTAACAACGCCTTTCCCGAGG
This sequence comes from Bacillus subtilis subsp. subtilis str. 168, assembly GCF_000009045.1. Classification (GTDB taxonomy): domain Bacteria; phylum Bacillota; class Bacilli; order Bacillales; family Bacillaceae; genus Bacillus; species Bacillus subtilis. Next base: position 3,371,814 of record NC_000964.3, read on the forward strand.
ACATTTTCTCCGAAAGCTGTCATAAACTTTAAAATATCAGGATCCGTTTCCTTAATCGGAATGATCTCTAGCAGCTTTAAATATCGTGCGGGATTAAAAAAATGCGTTCCAAGAAAATGGGCTTTAAAATCATCCGACCGGCCTTCAGCCATTTCCTGCACTGATATGCCGGATGTGTTGCTTGAGACGATGCTTCCAGTCTTTCGATGTTCATCCACAAGAGCGAAAATTTTCTTTTTGACTTCAAGGTTTTCGACAACGACCTCAATAATCCAATCTGCTTCTTTCAGTTTTTCTGCATCATCCTCCAGATTGCCAGGTGTAATATAGGAGGTATTTTTCGCTGATGTGAGGGGAGCGGGCTTTTGTTTCAGCAGTTTTTTCATCGCCTGCCGGCTCAGCCTGCTGCGCACCTCCGAACTGTCCTTCGTCAGCCCCTTTTTTTCCTCTTCCTTTGTCAAATCGTTCGGCACAATATCTAGCAGCAGGACAGGAATTCCGATGTTAGCCAAATGCGCCGCTATCCCGGAACCCATTACCCCCGATCCTAAAACGGCTGCCTTCCGAATGTGTTTGTGCATGAGATATCCCCCTTGAACATTGAATGAATAGTCATTCATTTTTTGACTAAAAAAAATGAAACCCGTTTCTTCTTTCATCTTAAAAGATTTCCGGTTCGACTTCAATAGCTAATTTGTTATTTTTTTGTATGAAGCCTATAAAAGTCGGGCAACTTAAGCCCGGAGGTGAAGGGAATGGTACGAGAGAAAAAAAATCCGTCTTCAGCGGCAGTCAGCGCGGCGAGCGTAAAGGGAGATGCCGGTCCGACTCAGCATTACGGCGGCGGAAAACGGACAAGTCAAAATCAGCAGTATAAAAAACATAACATGGGACAATCATAATGCAGCTGCTTCCCACGGCTGCTTTCACTTTTTCAAAATTCCTTTTAACACAAACGCTGCATTGGCAGGCCGTTCGGCAATTCTTCTCATAAAGTAGCTGAACCAGTCCGTTCCATATGGGACATACACACGCATTCTGTAGCCTTCCTTGGCGAGTTCCTTCTGACGCTCCGGCCTGATGCCGTATAGCATTTGAAACTCAAATTGCGATGCGGGGATTTGATGTTCGGCGACGAGCTGTTTCGTAAATGCAATGATGTCATCGTCATGTGTGGCGACAGCCGTGTAGTTCCCGCTTAACAACTGCAGCTTTATTAAGCTCTGAAAATGAAGGTCCGTGCCTCTTTTGTCGGGAAACGCTACAGCCGCAGATTCTTTATAAGCGCCTTTTACAAGTCTGAGATTCGGCTTTAAGTCCCGCATCTTTCTGATATCTTCTGCCGCCCGGTACAAATACGCCTGAATGACCGTGCCGAGCTTCTCAAATTCCTGTTTGCATTGCCTGTAAATAGAAAGTGTCTGTTCATAATGAGAATAGTCTTCCATATCAATGGTCACAGCAACATCATATTGCTTCGCAACGGAAAGAATGGCGCGCAAATGAGTAAGAGCAAGTTCTTCTGAAAGATCGAGCCCGATTGAGGTCAGCTTAAGTGAAAGCTCTGAATTCAATTGATGTTCGGCAATGGCTTGAATGGCTTTCTTGCATTCCTCTGCGACTTGGTTTGCTTCTTTTTCCGAAGCTGCATACTCGCCTAAATAATCAATTGTTGCACACAAACCGGATCTGTTTAGCCTTTTGACGGTCTTAACCGCCGATTCAATCGTATCCCCTGCGACAAACCTTCGTGCTCCAAGCCGCGTTCCGTATGCTTTTGCGAACTTGGTAAGTGTTTTATTTTGAGATAAGAATAAAAACACATGTCTCAACATCCGACTCCCTCCCGCCGTCATCTTCAAAACACCTGTATATAACTCCCAGTCTGAAGGAAACTATAAAATGAACAGAAACCAAAGGAGGATCACAATGGATAATCAGCAGCAATCTCAAATGCCGCCTTCCGTTATTTCGACAAAGGATCATTTGTATCTCAATGACATGCTGAACTGGAATTTGCTCGCGATGAAAAAAGCGCATTTCATGGCGCAGCAGTGCCAGGATCAAACGTTAAAGCAAGAACTCGACCGCGTCGGACACATGCATCATGATCACTATCAAAGAATATTAAAGCACCTGCAGCCAGGCCAGCAGCAGTCCGGCTACATCCAATAAGGAGGCGCCAGAATGAATCAGCAAAATCAAAAAATCAGCAACCCGCAGACACCTGTACCGACAACATCGGAAATGAATGACAGAGATTTCGTCAACGAATTGCTGACAACCGAAAAATACATGACAACAGCTTATTGCACTGCCTTGCACGAATTCAGCCACGAGTCTCTTTATCAGGATATTCAATCCATTTTTGATGAGTCACAAAAAGCGCAAAGAAAACTATATGATCTCATGTTCCAATATGGATGGTATTCTGTTGAAGCGGAGGATTCACAAAAGCTGCAGCAGTCCTATCAAAAATTCCAGCAGACCATTCAGCAGCAGTCTCCTTATCAGCAATAACAACATTAGTAAAAAGGATACGATGTTCTTTCGGGCATCTATCCTTTTTTTGTGTAAAATCAGTTGACTTTTCATTTACGCTTATTTATATTTAATAAGCATTAACTATTTTGTCATTAAAATATATATACAGTGTATGTAACAGAGGGGAAATGAATATGAAGAGTGCGGATCAGTTAATGTCCGATATTCAATTATCGCTTCAGGCGCTCTTTCAAAAGATACAGCCTGAAATGCTGGAAAGCATGGAGAAACAAGGTGTCACCCCAGCGCAGCTGTTTGTGCTGGCCAGCCTAAAGAAACACGGCAGCCTCAAAGTTTCTGAAATTGCCGAGCGTATGGAGGTGAAGCCAAGCGCGGTGACGCTGATGGCAGATCGCCTTGAACAAAAAAATCTTATCGCCAGAACACACAACACAAAAGACAGGCGAGTGATTGATCTCAGTCTTACTGACGAAGGAGACATAAAGTTCGAGGAGGTTTTGGCGGGCAGAAAAGCCATAATGGCGCGCTATCTTTCCTTTTTGACGGAGGAGGAAATGCTGCAGGCGGCGCATATTACAGCAAAACTCGCACAAGCAGCAGAAACGGATGAAAAGCAAAACATGAAAAGAGGAAACGGATGAAAATGAGTAAAGAAGGCAAACAATCAAAACGAACGTTATTAATAACAGGCTTAATTATTGCCATGTTTTTTTCAGCCCTTGACGGTACCATTGTCGGAACGGCCATGCCGAAAATTGTCGGTGATCTGGGCGGTTTGAGCATGATGACCTGGCTGACAACTGCATATTTGTTAACATCAACAACCATTGTTCCAATTGCCGGTAAACTGGCTGATTTATTGGGACGCCGCATTGTCTATGTATCAGGTTTGATTATTTTTATGGCCGCTTCTGCTTTGTGCGGAATGGCCAACAACATGACGGAATTGATTATCTTCCGTGGACTGCAGGGCATCGGCGGAGGCATCATGATGCCGATGGCGATGATTGTCATCGGTGACTTGTTCACAGGAAAACAGCGTGCTAAATTCCAAGGTGTCTTTGGCGCAATTTACGGGCTGGCTTCAGTGATTGGGCCGCAAATCGGCGGCTGGATTGTAGACTCGTTAAACTGGAAATGGGTTTTCTATATTAACCTGCCAGTCGGAATTATTGCGGTTATTTTTATTGCCAGGGGATTACAGGGACGCCAGCAGACTGGTCCGATCAACTTCGATATCGCTGGTATTTTCACAATGATTGTCGGTGTGGTCAGCCTCCTGCTCGCCTTAAGCTTTGGCGGAAAAGATTATGCATGGGATTCATGGCAGATTCTTGGGTTGTTCGCTCTCGCACTGATCGGCATTGTCAGCTTTATCATCGTAGAATCAAAAGCAAAAGAGCCAATCCTGCCAATGTATTTATTTAAAAACAGAACATTTACATTTCTAAACTTGATCGGCTTCTTTATGAGTATCGGTATGTTTGGCGCCATTACGTTTGTTCCTTTCTTTATGCAGGGAATTGTCGGTGTAAGTGCGTCTGAATCGGGTACAATTATGACACCGATGATGATTTCTATGATTATCACAAGTATCATCGGCGGACAGCTTGTTTATAAAATTGGGATTAAACCGCAAATCATTACAGGCATGCTGGTTATGGCCGGCGGATTCCTGCTGTTAACGACATTGGATCTCGACACGAGCAAGCTTGTCGCTACATCTTTTATGGCGATTATTGGTCTGGGAATGGGTCTTGTTATGCCGATTCTGACATTGGCTTTACAGGAAAGCTTTTCGAAGGAGGAGCTTGGAGTTGTCACTTCATCCAGCCAATTCTTCCGTTCTATCGGCGGAACATTCGGCATTACCATGCTGGGAGCCGTAATGAATGCGAGATCAGGAAATCTATTAACAGATAAATTGGTTCCATATTTAGACTCTCTTCCGGCACAGGCAAGCTCGTTTGCCGCCCAGCTAAAGGGTATGATTGATACAAATCCGCAAGGGCTGCTGCAATCACTGTTCAGTCCGGACGCGGTCAAACAAATCCCTGCGGCTTTCTCATCCCATATTGTGCCGATTTTAAAAACATCGTTGATGGATTCGCTCCACAGCGTGTTTTATACGGGCCTGATCTTTATCGCAGTCGGAGCCGTATTCACCTTGTTCTTAAAACCTATCAAGCTATCAAATAAGAAAGCGGAAGACCAACAAGAAAAAGAGAAGGCGGCAAAAGCCGTTGAATCACCTTCCCATTAATAGAGCACCCCGCGGGTATCAATCCGCGGGGTTTTTTATTCAATCATCTGGGCTCTTCCATTTCCGAAAGACCAATCCTCATCCTGATTTCCGGCCAGCATGATAAACACATCTTCTTTTCTTACACCAAGCTCGGAATGAATCCGGCTCGCGATTGAGCGGTAAAGTGCTTTTTTCTGTTCAGTTGTTCTTGACTGTTTCAGTGTAAAATGAATGTATATCAGTTCATCAGTACGCTCGACTTGGAGATAAAATGGATCATAAAAAAATTCGCTTTTTTCATATTGTCTGATGACTTGGAAATAGTCATCTTCCGGCACATTGATTTCTTCAATCATCGATTGGTGGATAGTCCTGCTCAGTTTTTGAAGCCACACTTCGCTTCTTCCCGACCGTAAATGAATCTGTACAAATGGCATCTCCCCGCATCCCTTTCTTTACAGCGTCTGTCCGCTGTCAATTGTGATAATTTGGCCTGTGAGTGATTCCTGTTCAATTAGTGAACAAATCAATTTGGCAACATCATCTGGTTCAGCAATACACTGCAGCAGCAAAGAGCCGATCATGCTTTTCATTTTTTCTTCCCGTCCGGCCCACCATCTCGTTGCCACAGCTCCTGGTGCTACACCGCTCACTCTGATTTCAGGCGCTAAGGCGTGGGCCAATGATTTCGTTAAACCGTGCACCGCTGATTTTGATACTGCGTAAGGCATTGATGAGCCGGCACCAGTTATCCCTGCGATGCTGCCGACGTTTACGATCGCCCCGTCCTTGCTTTTCTTCATGAACGGAACCACTGCCCGCGCGCAGAAAAACATCCCTTTCACATTGACGGCATACAGCTCATCCTAGACGTCTTCTGTCGCAGCCTCAAGATCATCCATTGGAATATGCCGTGTAATGCTGGCATTGTTGACTAAAATATCAACCGTGCCGTGTGTGTTCACGATTGCTTGAATCATATCCTGCACGTCGCTGTTTTTGGATACATCTGCTTGGATGGCGAAGGCTTGCCCGCCAGCTTTTTGAATCATTTCCACTGTTTCCTCCGCTTCTGATTGCGAGCGTGAATAATTCACCGCCACAATCGCCCCACGCTTTGCCAATTCCATACTGGCTGCTTTTCCGATTCCTGTGCCGCCCCCCGTTACGAGAGCTATTTTGTTCAAGACATTCATTGCCGCCACTCCTTGCTGTTGACTAAAGTATATTTCTGATTCCATTGTAATCCAGCTTTGATGTTACGTATAATGATTGTTAAAGATACTAGATATCACTCAGATTGATAGTAAACGAACGGAGGAGTTCAAAATGGAAAGCGGAGATTTACGTGTGTTTCAAATGGTAGCTCGTGAAGGGACCATTACGAAAGCAGCCCTGCAGCTTGGCTATGTACAATCGAATGTCACGGCCAGAATTCAACAATTGGAAGCTGAGCTGGGTACCACACTGTTTTTGCGCCATAATCGGGGCATGACACTTTCTGCAAGCGGAAAATTGCTGCTGGACTACGCAAATAAAATTATAGGCCTTCTTGATGAAGCGTCTAAAGCGCTCTCATCCTCCGCAGAACCAAGCGGGCCGCTTATGATCGGCTGCACTCAGACAACCGCCGCGGTAAGGCTTCCAAAGCTTCTGGCATCTTATTATGAAGAACATCCAAACGTCCAGCTGTCTTTAACAACAGGACATACGCAATTTCTCCTTGATAAAGTTCTTCGTTATGAATTGGATGGCGCGTTTATCGGATGCGAATGCCATCATCCTGAGCTCGAATCCTATCCTGCGTTTGAGGAAGAACCAGTAGTTGTTTCGGCTGCCTCCGTGCCCGATGTTGAGGAAGCCATCACAAAGCCGATTCTCGTTTACAGCACAGGCTGTTCGTATCGAGAAACACTTGAAAAATGGCTGCGTTCCGTCGGTGTCACACAGCCGGTCATTATGGAATTTGGGACGCTTGAAGCAATTATCGGCGGGGTTACAGCAGGTCTTGGCATCTCGTTGCTGCCAAGAACGGTTGTGCAGAAACATGAAGCAGAAGGATCAATTCGATTGTACCCGCTGCCTGAAGCTCTCAGCCAGATGAAAACAGAGTTTATTGTTCGAAAAGATTCGTTTATCAGCAGCGCGCTGAGAACCTTTATGGATTCCTTTACGCCAGTTAAAACGGCTGAATCACAAAAAAGCAGTCTGCTATAATGAACAGACTGCTTTTTGGCTATTGTTTGTTTCGATGCGCTTCATTTAATTCCTTAATATGCTGAATGATCTCTTTAATGCCCTGCTTCGCGTCGGGGTATGTCGCATTCCAATGCTTAGCGAGCGGAGGCATGCTTTTGGCTATATGGGTGTACAAAATCCATTGCTTCACTTCTTCTTTTAGCTCATCGTTTGTTTCACCAAGCAGAAGCTCAGTATACTTCTCCAGCAATCCATCAAGCTGCTCCTGAAGTTTTTGTTCCATTTTCCATCTTCCTTTCGAAAAAACAGCAAGGAGCTTTCTCAATTGAAAGCTCCTTCGCTGCGTTATTTATCCATGTGATGTGAAAGCCGCTTCCTGGACAATGCATCTGCCCCTGCCATGAGGAATGCAAAGAGGCGTTCCGAAGAGCGGGTCCTGTGTAACCTGACAGTTCATAGAAAACACATTTTGCACAAGATCACAAGTGATGACCTCTTCCGGACGGCCTTCTGCATAAATCCGTTTATCTTTTATGGCCACAAGATGATGCGCATAGCGGCACGCCAAGTTTAAGTCATGGAGAACCATAACAATCGTCCGGTCTTCCTTTTCATTCAGCTCAAACAGCAAATCAAGAATTTCAATTTGATGCGTCATGTCTAAATACGTCGTCGGCTCGTCAAGAAGGATGATATCCGTTTCCTGGGCAAGCGTCATCGCGATCCAAGCCCGCTGGCGCTGTCCGCCTGACAAAGAATCAACGGCACGGTCAGCCATGTCCTCAAGCTTTGTTGCTTTAAGCGCTCTTTCAACTGCTTCCTCATCCTCTTTTGACCACTGCTTCAGCCAGTTTTGGTAAGGATATCTTCCTTGCTTCACCAGCTGATGCACCGTCAGCCCCTCTGGAGCCGAAGGACCTTGGGGCAGGATTGCGAGCTCTTTTGCGACTTCCTTCGTCGGAAGCTTGGCAATCGCTCTTCCTTCCAGCAGCACTGAACCGCCTCTCGGCTTCATCAGGCGCGCTAATGAACGTAAAAGTGTCGATTTTCCGCAGCCATTGCTGCCAATAAATACGGTAATTTCACCTTTGGGAATTGTTAAATTCAACTCATCAATAATAACGGCATCCCCGTATCCTAAGCTCAGCGTTTCTGTAGAAATTGCACTCATACCCATAACCGCTCCTTTTTGCTGGCTTTTTAGCAGCACTATGTATTGCACGTTTTCTATATACATGCTTTTAAGTCAATTGTCATCAATGCAAATGATTCCGATATTCAGCCATTTGATATGGTCATATATCCCTCATTGTAGCAGAAAACACTGACTTTGAAAATCATTTTCAATTAGTTTTATGGACATAATTGACGTTTATGGGTTTTTTATCACAAGATTACTTCTTGATTTCTCTGATGGAGCCGTCCTTCAGCTTCAATTTTAAATCGATATGATCATAATGACTGTCCAGATTAAATGCTGCCAGCACACTGTGTATCACTTCTGTTTCAGCCATTTGGTCTGTCACGGAAAGCTCGCTCAAAATCATTTTCATCTCATCTAACGCTTCTTCTCCTTCCTGATTGACACCGGAGAGCTTATCCTGTATTTCCGCTTTTTCCTGAGTCCCGTTCTTTGTATAGATTCCTTCATAACGGTTATGCTCACCATCCCCGTAGCTCACACGAAGCGAAAAATTACTGTAGGGAACGGACTTCAGCTGGGTGACGGCTGTATTTTCTCCTTCTGCCTGATGCTGGTCTTCATTGAAACGGCAGCCCGCAATCAGAACCACTGCGAGACATACAGCCCCGGCTGCTCTGATCAAATGCATATGTTTCCCCCCTGTAGGATTCCATTTATTTTAGGTATATCCAGAGAATGAAATCCTCATTCAGAGAAGAATTGAAAAAGCCGGGGCATTTAACGCCACGGCTTTTTCTTTAAGATTCGGTCATTTGTAAAAAGGTTTCGGCGTCACGCACAGCCAGCTTGATGGCATTCTCCCAGAAATCGCGCTTTGTGATGTCAGCGCCCAAATGCTTCATCGCCAAATCCTCCACTGTCATAGAAGCCGTATCGCGCAATAGCGCCATATACTTCTCTTCGAATGTGTCTTTTTCTTCAAGCGCCAACGCGTAAATACCAAGAGAAAACAGGTAGCCGAATGTATAAGGGAAATTGTAAAACGGCACCCTCGTGATGTGAAAATGAAGCTTTGATGCCCAAAAAAGCGGATGATATTCTTCTAACGCATTGCAGTATGCCTCTCTTTGCGCCTCTTCCATCAGCTCATTCAAGCGGCTGGCCGGTACCACTCCCCGCTTTCGTTCCTCGTAGAATCTCGTTTCAAATAGAAATCTTGCGTGAATGTTCATGAAGAACGCAACGCTTCTTTGCACTTTATCCTCCAGAAGAACAAGCTTTTCTTCCCTCGTCTCGGCCTGCTGGACAGTCGCGTCCGCCACTATCATCTCTGCAAACGTTGAAGCTGTTTCTGCAACGTTCATGGCGTAGGAACGGTTTAACGGCCTGACGTTGAGCATTGCTTCCTGATGGAACGCGTGCCCGAGTTCATGCGCAAGGGTAGAGACATTTGAGGCGCTTCCCGAAAATGTCATGAAAATCCGGGATTCCCCGCTGTCCGGAAAACTGGTGCAAAAGCCGCCGACTCTTTTTCCGCTCCTGTCTTCCGCCTCAATCCAGCCGTCCCGAAACGCTTTTTCAGTGAATGAGGACAGCTTTTTGCCAAACGTTGAAAACTGGCTGGTAATGATATTTGCGGCTTCATCATACGAATAGACCTTTCCGTCAGAACCGATCGGTGCCTCGACATCGTACCAGCTGAGTTTTTCAAGGCCGAGCATGGATGCTTTCCGGTTCAAAAACTGAACGAACGGCTTCTTGTTTTCAGTGATGACCTGCCACATCGTATCAAGTGTTTCTTTTTTCATCCTGTTAATTTGCAGCGGTTCCTTCAGGACATTCTCCCAGCCGCGCGCTTTATAGGTTTCAAGCCGGAATCCCGCCAAATGATTCAGCGTGCTGCTGAAAATATCTTGCTTGCTCTCCCAAGCTTGGCGGAAACGTTCATATACTGTTTTTCTGACAGTACGGTCTTGATGATCCATCATATTCTCCGCCTGACCGACAGACAATTGCTTGTTTTCACCGTTTTCCTCATACGGGATCGTCATTTTCCCGACAACCATATTGTATAAGTCACTCCAAGCGTGATATCCGTCCACCGCAAGGTTTCCGATCAGTTTTTCCTTACCGGGGCTAAGCTTTTCGGCAACCCTCTGTCTTCTTTCATTTAATATGTAAGAAACATCGCGCAATCCCGGTTTTGTTAACAATTCATTCCACACGTCTTGATTAATGTCCACAAGTTTATGATCTAATGTAACGAGCGACGATTGAAAATCTGCGGAAAGCCGATTCATGAGGCCTGATGCTCTATAGCCTTTTGATCATTGATATTCTGGGCCTGGAGGCAAGCAACAAAAGCGCCGGCCTGCTGAAGCTTGACGGATGTCTGTTCGAATAAATCAAGCAACGCGGTCAGCCCTTCAGCCTCTTCAGGCGATTCAGGCACCTGAAACGCATCAGTCCTGTCTTGAAATGCACGCAGACTTTGTGACAGCTTCTCAATATAACCTTTGAATTCTTCCGATTGGCTCCCGCCCTTAAAAAATGAATCAAGATCCCATCTTTGGCCTACCCCTTGCAGCGCCATATCACAAAACCCCTTTCCTTCTTTCGTTCTATTATAGAACAATTCTGAATTATTGTATAAAAATTTCTATTACAGGCGTCATTTCGTGTTCAGGATAGTACAATAGCTGTAGCAGTTTAATAGGAGGGTTAGGATGAATAAAAAAATAGCCATCGTGACAGGAGCGTCCAGCGGCTTCGGTCTGCTGGCAGCTGTAAAGCTTGCCCGATCATTTTTCGTGATAGCCACATCAAGACAGCCTGAAAAAGCGGAACAGCTTCGAGAATTGGCTGCAGCACACAATGTGTCTGATTCTATTCACATTACAGCTCTCGATGTCACCGATGAACAATCTATAGTCTCATTCGGAAAAGCTGTTAGTGCTTACGCCCCGATCGATTTACTCGTTAACAACGCCGGAACGGCTTATGGAGGATTTATCGAGGATGTGCCGATGGAACATTTCAGACAACAATTTGAAACGAATGTCTTCGGTGTGATCCATGTGACAAAAACCGTGCTGCCTTACATAAGAAAGCATGGCGGCGCAAAGATTATAAACGTGAGCAGCATCAGCGGACTGACAGGATTCCCAGCGCTGTCGCCATATGTTTCTTCCAAGCATGCATTGGAAGGTTTTTCTGAAAGCCTGCGTATCGAGCTGCTTCCGTTCGGTATCGAAACCGCTTTGATCGAGCCGGGCTCATACAAGACATCGATCTGGTCAACGTCATTATCAAATTTTATGTCGGTGCCTGCTGACGATTCAGCCTATCATCAATACTATAAAAAGATCCTTTCCTATGTTCAAAAAAACGGAGAAGAAAGCGGAGATCCCCAAGAGGTTGCCGACCTCATTTATCAATTGGCAACAAAACAGCACATAAAGAATTTGCGATACCCGATCGGAAAGGGCATCAAGCTCACCCTGCTGTTCCGATCGCTTTTTCCTTGGTCTGCGTGGGAGTCTATCCTGAAGAAAAAGCTATTCAGCTGATCTAAATTATAATTATTATAATTTAGTATTGATTTTTATTTAGTATATGATATAATTAAGTCAACAGATCACAAGGAGGACGTTATCTTATGAAAACTGAAAACGCAAAAACAAATCAAACATTAGTTGAGAATTCACTGAACACACAATTATCAAACTGGTTTCTTTTATACTCTAAGCTCCACCGTTTCCATTGGTATGTGAAAGGGCCTCATTTCTTTACATTGCACGAGAAATTTGAAGAACTTTATGACCATGCGGCTGAAACAGTGGATACCATCGCTGAGCGCCTGCTGGCGATTGGCGGACAGCCTGTTGCCACAGTGAAAGAATACACTGAGCATGCATCTATCACAGACGGCGGAAACGAAACATCAGCATCAGAAATGGTACAAGCATTGGTAAACGACTACAAACAAATCAGCAGCGAATCTAAATTCGTGATCGGCCTGGCTGAAGAAAATCAAGACAATGCGACAGCGGACTTGTTTGTCGGATTAATTGAAGAAGTTGAAAAACAAGTGTGGATGCTTTCCTCTTATTTAGGGTAACAAAAAAGCTGAACCTTAATCGGGTTCAGCTTTTTGTTTTTTCTTAGCTTGAACTGCTTTCTGTCTGCTTGGTCAGTGTTGCGTTCAACGTTTTCGTTTTTCCCTTTCGCAGCACTTGGATTGTTGTTTTATCTCCGACTTTTAAGTCTTTGTAAAGGATCTGACGGATATCCGCACTGCTTTCCACGTCTTTACCGTTTAGTTTGACAATGACATCCTCAGATTTAATACCTGCTTTTTCTGCCGGCGAATTTGCTTGAACTTCTTTTACATAAACACCTTTGCCCAATTGATCTCCAAACAGGCCGAGCGTATTTTCCTGATAGGTTTCAGGAACTTGTGACATGTCAATCATCTGCACGCCTAAAAACGGACGGTCCACCTTCCCGTTTTGCAGCAGCTGGTCAACAATCGGCTCGACATCATTGCTTGGGATCGCAAATCCAAGTGATTCCACGCCGCTTTCGCTCACCTTCAAGCTGTTGATGCCGATGACCTGGCCGCTTGCATTGATTAATGGGCCTCCGCTGTTCCCCGGATTGATCGCTGCATCGGTTTGCAGCACGTTCATTTCCACCGTCCCCTGTGTTGTATCCACATCAATTGTCCGGTTCAGTCCGCTAATGATACCTTGTGTCACTGTACCGGAAAACTGCTGTCCGAGCGGGTTACCGATAGCGATTACCTTTTCGCCAGTGCGCAGCTGTGAAGAGTCACCAAAGCTCGCCACTTTTTTTACATTCTTGCCGCTGATTTCCAAAACTGCCAAATCAGTAATGGTATCGCTGCCGACAAGCTTGGCAGTTTCCGTTTCTCCGTTGTATAGCGTAACAGTCAGCTTGTTCGCGCCTTCAACGACATGGTTGTTTGTAATGATATACGCTTTATCGCTGTCTTTTTTGAAAATAACACCTGACCCGGTTCCGCTTTCACTTTCTGAGCTGGAGCCTCCTCCCGTGCCGAATGTGTTATTTTGAGAGGTTTGGATATTTGAGATTCCGACAATCGTAGGCTCTAAATCCTCTACCATATCAGCGATGTTTGATGCGTTCGTTATCGGCGCCGTTGTAAAATTATCAGACTGCACCTGTTTATTTGCGGAAGCGGTTTCGGTCGCCTGATTTTGGTCTGACGGCAGATAAGGCGCGATGCCAAGCATGAGGCCCCCGCCGATAATACCGCCTAAAATCGGGCTCAGCCATGCGGCTCTCCGTTTCTTTTCTTTTTTCACAGCCGTTTCTTGCTTTTCCATTTCTAAAGCAGAAGCCGTTTCCTGCCGTCCCGCTTCATACGACACAGGCGCGTCAAGCAATTCTTGTTCAGAATGTCCAATCAGCTTCTGGTTTTCTGTATTCTGCTGTTCTGTATGTGAAGGTTCAGTTTGATGTTGATCGTTTTGGCCATCACGTCGATAATCCATGTTCTTACACTCCTTTAACGGTTATTCATTTATCGTTACATATTCATCGCATGTACAAGTTCAATTGTCCCAATAATGAGGAGAAAAGCAAAGCACCAAAATAGAATATGTTTGATCATCCTACATCTTCCTCGCTCTTTTTCTCTTCCTTTCTTCCCTTAACCATATCATAAACAAACATTGTGGGATAAAAATGAAAAGAATATGTGAAATTATGAAAATTGCCTGCCGTATGTTAAAACTAGTTTATAATGACGTTGAAAGGATGTGAAGAGCCTTGTCATACACCATTTATCTAGTTGAAGATGAGGATAACCTGAATGAACTGCTGACGAAGTATTTAGAGAATGAGGGCTGGAACATTACATCTTTTACGAAAGGTGAAGACGCCAGAAAGAAAATGACACCGTCTCCCCACCTATGGATTCTCGATATCATGCTGCCGGATACCGACGGCTATACATTAATAAAAGAAATCAAGGCGAAAGATCCTGACGTGCCGGTCATTTTTATTTCCGCCCGAGATGCGGATATTGACAGAGTGCTTGGCTTAGAGCTTGGCAGCAATGACTACATTTCAAAGCCGTTTTTGCCGCGGGAGCTGATTATCCGTGTGCAAAAGCTGCTGCAGCTCGTATATAAGGAAGCTCCTCCTGTCCAAAAAAATGAAATTGCCGTCTCCTCGTATCGGGTCGCTGAAGACGCCCGCGAGGTCTATGACGAAAACGGGAATATCATCAATTTGACGTCAAAGGAATTTGATCTGCTGCTATTATTTATCCATCATAAAGGGCATCCATACTCTCGTGAGGATATCCTCCTAAAAGTGTGGGGACATGACTACTTCGGAACAGACCGGGTCGTTGATGATCTCGTCCGGAGACTGCGCAGAAAGATGCCTGAATTGAAGGTGGAGACGATTTACGGTTTCGGCTACAGGATGATGTCATCATGAAAAACAAGCCGCTCGCGTTTCAGATATGGGTTGTCATATCCGGCATCCTGTTAGCGATATCGATTTTACTGCTTGTGTTATTTTCAAACACGCTGCGAGATTTTTTCACTAATGAAACGTATACGACGATTGAAAATGAGCAGCATGTTCTGACAGAGTACCGCCTGCCAGGTTCGATTGAAAGGCGCTATTACAGCGAGGAAGCGACGGCGCCGACAACTGTCCGCTCCGTACAGCACGTGCTCCTTCCTGAAAATGAAGAGGCTTCTTCAGACAAGGATTTAAGCATTCTGTCATCTTCATTTATCCACAAGGTGTACAAGCTGGCTGATAAGCAGGAAGCTAAAAAGAAACGTTACAGCGCCGACGTCAATGGAGAGAAAGTGTTTTTTGTCATTAAAAAGGGACTTTCCGTCAATGGACAATCAGCGATGATGCTCTCTTACGCGCTTGATTCTTATCGGGACGATTTGGCCTATACCTTGTTCAAACAGCTTCTGTTTATTATAGCTGTCGTCATTTTATTAAGCTGGATTCCGGCTATTTGGCTTGCAAAGTATTTATCAAGGCCTCTTGTATCATTTGAAAAACACGTCAAACGGATTTCTGAACAGGATTGGGATGACCCAGTAAAAGTGGACCGGAAAGATGAAATCGGCAAATTGGGCCATACCATCGAAGAGATGCGCCAAAAGCTTGTGCAAAAGGATGAAACAGAAAGAACTCTATTGCAAAATATCTCTCATGATTTAAAAACGCCGGTCATGGTCATCAGAGGCTATACACAATCAATTAAAGACGGGATTTTTCCTAAAGGAGACCTTGAAAACACTGTAGATGTTATTGAATGCGAAGCTCTTAAGCTGGAGAAAAAAATAAAGGATTTATTATATTTAACGAAGCTGGATTATTTAGCGAAGCAAAAAGTGCAGCACGACATGTTCAGTATTGTGGAAGTGACAGAAGAAGTCATCGAACGATTGAAGTGGGCGCGGAAAGAACTATCGTGGGAAATTGATGTAGAAGAGGATATTTTGATGCCGGGCGATCCGGAGCAATGGAACAAACTCCTCGAAAACATTTTGGAAAATCAAATCCGCTATGCTGAGACAAAAATAGAAATCAGCATGAAACAAGATGATCGAAATATCGTGATCACCATTAAAAATGACGGTCCGCATATTGAAGATGAGATGCTCTCCAGCCTCTATGAGCCTTTTAATAAAGGGAAGAAAGGCGAATTCGGCATTGGTCTAAGCATCGTAAAACGAATTTTAACTCTTCATAAGGCATCTATCTCAATTGAAAATGACAAAACGGGTGTAACATACCGCATAGCAGTGCCAAAATAGACTGTAGATGTTTTGCAGTCTATTTTTTTATGTGAAAGAATAGCCGTTAAAATCTCTGTAATTTGTTTTGAGCGGCTGTTTGCATTGATGAACCCATTTTTTCTCTGACAAGGTCTGCTTCGGATATTTGACTTTCTCCACTTTGATTCCTCTGTTTCGCAAGCGGCTGATCATTTCGTCCAATTCTCTCATTCTAGATTCACCCTTTCGCTTGAGCTTTGACCATTCGGTCATCTCAATTTATAATATAAATAATACATGATAAAAAAACAAGTTACAATAAGGTTAATTTTATAACAGACGGTGTGACTATATGGTCATATCCTAGCAGGCCTCCGGGCTCCGAAAGGGTGGAACCATTGAAGGAAAAAGAAAAACTGATTATTGAAACAGCCTTAAAACTATTTGCCCAAAAAGGATACAACTCAACATCAGTCCAGGAAATCGCAAAAGAATGCAAAATATCTAAAGGCGCTTTTTATATTTATTTTCCTTCGAAAGAAGCGCTTCTTCTCTCTATGCTGAACTACTATTATGATAAAACGTTTACCCGAATTTTAAATATTAAAACGAAGGGCGACAGCCCCAGAACGGCTTACCGTAAACAGCTGACCGTCCTCTATGAAAACATTCTTGAACACAAAGATTTTATCAGCATGCAGTTGAAGGAGGGTTCTCTGCCTTACACAGAAGAAGTGGAGCAATGCGCAAAAAAAATCCGCCAGTCCTCACTTCAATTTCATATCGACAGCCTGCTGAACATCTATGGAAAAAAAGCGGAACCGTACACTGCTGAGCTTTGTTTTTTAATAGAGGGCATCAGCCAGATTTACCTGGAATGCATGATTTTGCTCGGGTACACTGTGAAGCCGTCTCAATTAGCTGATATCATTATGAATCGAATTGATGATATGGTAAAAGGCATGTCTGAACGAAACGATAAGCCTTTCATCACATTGGAAGAGGCGAGCTCTTTATTCGGACCTCTTACGCACGGACGGCCTGACCCGCTGACTGAATCAATTGTGAAAAGCCTACGTGACAAAATTAACAGCTTAAACACAAACTCCTCTCTTGAATTATCGGAGAGCTTGGACATACTTGAAGCAGAAATGAAGAAAAAAACACCGAAGCTGGCGATCATAAAAGGAATGATTCATAATCTGACGGAGTCTGAAGCTCTCGCCAAAGATGCGGAACAGCTTAAATATTTATTAAAACAGCAACATATTTAGAAGAACGGCTGCTTAAAAAGCAGCCGTTCTTCCTATTACGCCTTTGGTTTTACCATGTCTTCCGGCTTAACCATTTCGTTAAATTGCTCCTCTGTCAGCAATTCAAGCTTCAAAGCTGCTTCTTTGAGCGTCAATCCCTCTTTATGGGCAAGCTTGGCGATTTTCGCCGCGTTTTCATAACCGATATGCGGGTTCAGCGCCGTAACAAGCATTAATGAATTTGACAGGTTTTCCTGAATGGTTTCTTTATTAGGCTCAATACCGACAGCACATTTATCATGGAATGAATTCATGCCGTCACTGAGCAGCTGCACAGATTGCAGGAAGTTGTAAATAATAACAGGCTTAAACACGTTCAGTTCAAAGTTCCCCTGACTCGCCGCAAAGCCGATTGTCGCATCGTTCCCCATGATTTGCGCTGCGATCATTGTTAACGCTTCGCTTTGTGTCGGATTGACTTTACCAGGCATAATAGAGCTTCCCGGCTCATTTTCAGGAATGACGATCTCCCCGATGCCGCAGCGGGGTCCGCTTGCGAGCCATCTGACATCGTTCGCGATTTTCATTAAGTCAGCCGCAAGCGCTTTTAATGCGCCATGCGCATAAGTGATTTCGTCATGGCTTGTCAGCGCGTGGAATTTATTCGGCGAGCTGCTGAACGTTTGGCCGGTCAGCTTAGTGATCTCTTCTGAGACAAGCTCTCCAAACTCTGGGTGGGCGTTGATACCCGTTCCGACAGCCGTTCCACCAATTGCAAGCGCACGCATTTTATCTGTCGCTTCCAAAATCATTTCCTTCGAACGGTCCAGCATGTGAACCCATCCGCTGATTTCCTGTCCGAGGGTCAGTGGCGTAGCATCCTGAAGATGCGTGCGTCCGATTTTGACAATATCATTGTATGCTTTTGCTTTTTCATCCAGTGTATTGCGAAGCTGATCAAGCGCCGGCACAAGCTGCTCGTAAACAGCCAAAACAGCGGCAACATGCATCGCAGTCGGGAATGTGTCGTTTGAGCTTTGGCTTCGGTTCACGTCATCATTTGGATGAATCGTTTGATCAGAGTTCTTCTCTTTTAATAAAGCAGTCGCACGGTTGGCTACCACTTCGTTCATGTTCATATTGCTTTGTGTGCCGCTTCCGGTCTGCCATACGACAAGCGGGAAGTTGTCATCGTACTTGCCTTTGAGCACATCATCACAAACCGCTGCAATCGCTTCTGCTTTTTCAGCGTCCAGATTGCCGAGGCGTTTATTAGCTAGAGCAGTGCTTCGTTTTAAAATTGCAAACGCCTTCACAACACGCATCGGCATTTTTTCAGAACCGATCTTAAAGTTCTCCTTGCTTCGCTGTGTTTGGGCGCCCCAAAATTTATCAGCAGGAACTTTTACTTCTCCCATGGTGTCTCGTTCAATTCTGTATTCCATTTATGTATCCCTCCATAACGGTTGCTTCAATAGATCATAATTCGCCAATGACACAAAAAATCCTTTTTATTTTTCGATCTTGGCAGATTTTAATTTTAATTCAAGATATACGCGGGAATCCTTTGAATATTTGTATTTTGGATTTGTCCTGCCGTACTCCTTTGATGTATAAGAGACATCATAATGCTGTTCAAATGATCTAATGAGCTGTTCAATTTCTTCTTGTTTTCCAGCTAGCCTTACCTGTGCCACTTCGTATCCTCCGCTTTCATAAAAAAACTTACTCCATGAAATACTCTAACACAGTATATCATTTTTTTAACAGGAAAAGATAACCTCTACTAAGGTTTTGGATAAGAGGTGACCTCATTGGAACAAACAGAGTTTAAGGAATATATACACGATAATTTAGCATTGGTGCTGCCAAAATTAAAAGAAAACGATGATCTGGTGAAAAACAAAAAAATGCTTGCGAACGGACTGGTTTTTTACTATCTCTATTTCAGTGAAATGACTGATGAGAATAAGGTGTCAGAAGCCATTAAAACTTTGATTAAAGATGAGGAGACCTTAACGCTTGACCAGGTCAAAAAACGCCTTGACCAGCTTGACGCAAGACCTGTTGAAACTGCAAAAAAAACGATTGAATCGATTCTCAACGGCAATTGTGCTGTGTTTATCAACGGATTGGATAAAGCCTATATTCTGACCACAGGAAAGAAAAAAACAAGAAGCCTGACAGAGCCGACAACTGAAAAAGTGGTTCGCGGCCCAAAAGTAGCGTTTGTAGAGGATATTGATACAAATCTCGCTCTGATCAGACAAAGAACCTCTCATCCGAAATTGATCACCAAAAAAATCATGATCGGCGAAAACAAGCTGAAGCCTGCAGCCATTATGTACATTGAAGGCAAAGCAAAAAAGTCCGTCATAAAAGAAGTGAAGGCGCGGCTTAAAAATATCCAGCTGGAAGATATCCAGGACAGCGGAACGCTCGAGGAGCTCATTGAAGATAATAAATATTCACCATTTCCGCAGATACAAAATACGGAAAGACCTGACAAAGTATCTTCAGCCCTGTTTAACGGCCGTGTGGCAATTTTGGTCGACAGTTCACCATTTGTGCTGCTGGTGCCGGTTTCTCTCGGCATCCTGATGCAATCCCCGGATGACTACTATGAACGCTGGATTTCAGCATCTCTTATCCGGTCGCTGCGCTTTGCTTCTATCTTTATCACCTTGTTTTTGTCATCGATTTATATAACACTTGTTTCCTTCCATCAGGGGCTGCTGCCGACCGCACTCGCCGTCACGATTTCGGCGAACAGGGAAAACGTGCCGTTCCCTCCGATATTTGAAGCCCTGCTGATGGAAGTCACCATCGAGCTGCTAAGGGAAGCCGGACTGCGACTCCCCAATCCGCTCGGACAGACGATCGGCCTCGTTGGGGGCGTAGTCATCGGACAGGCTGCTGTAGAAGCGAATCTCGTCAGTTCGATTTTGGTCATTGTCGTCAGTGTCATTGCCCTGGCATCCTTTACCGTTCCTCAATACGGAATGGGTCTGTCTTTCCGGGTGCTGCGTTTTATTTCGATGTTTTCCGCCGCTATTTTAGGGCTATACGGCATTATTTTATTTATGCTTGTCGTTTATACGCACTTAACGAGACAAACGAGCTTTGGGTCTCCGTATTTTTCGCCAAACGGATTCTTTAGCCTGAAAAATACGGATGACTCCATTATCCGTCTCCCAATTAAAAACAAACCAAAAGAGGTGAATAATCCAAATGAGCCAAAAACAGACTCCACTGAAACTTAATACCTTTCAAGGTATTTCTATTGTTGCAAATACAATGCTTGGGGCCGGACTTTTAACATTGCCGCGAGCGCTGACCACTAAGGCTAATACGCCTGACGGCTGGATCACGCTGATATTAGAAGGTTTCATTTTTATTTTCTTCATTTATTTAAACACGCTCATTCAGAAAAAACATCAATACCCTTCACTCTTTGAATATTTGAAGGAAGGGCTTGGGAAATGGATCGGCAGCATCATCGGCCTTTTGATCTGCGGCTATTTCCTCGGCGTAGCCAGCTTCGAGACACGGGCAATGGCTGAAATGGTGAAGTTTTTCCTGCTGGAGAGAACCCCAATTCAAGTCATTATTTTAACGTTTATTTGCTGCGGCATTTATTTAATGGTTGGGGGCTTAAGCGATGTGTCGCGGCTGTTTCCCTTTTATTTAACGGTAACCATTATTATTTTGCTGATTGTGTTCGGGATCAGTTTTAAAATTTTTGATATCAATAATTTGCGTCCTGTTTTAGGCGAAGGCCTTGGACCCATTGCAAACTCCCTTACCGTCGTTTCCATCTCTTTTTTAGGAATGGAAGTGATGCTGTTTCTTCCTGAACATATGAAGAAAAAGAAATACACGTTCAGATATGCGTCTCTAGGATTTCTGATTCCGATTATCTTATATATCCTTACGTATATTATCGTTGTCGGAGCTTTGACCGCTCCCGAGGTGAAAACGCTGATTTGGCCGACTATTTCTCTCTTTCAGTCCTTTGAGCTTAAAGGCATATTTATTGAACGGTTTGAATCCTTTTTACTGGTGGTCTGGATTATCCAGTTTTTCACCACATTTGTCATTTACGGATACTTTGCCGCTAACGGGCTAAAGAAGACATTTGGATTATCGACTAAAACAAGCATGGTGATTATCGGCATAACGGTCTTTTATTTTTCTCTCTGGCCGGATGACGCCAATCAAGTCATGATGTATAGCGATTATCTTGGCTATATTTTTGTCTCCCTGTTTCTGCTTCCGTTCATTCTCTTTTTCATTGTAGCTCTCAAGAGGAGGATTACAACAAAATGAAAATCCGGATTTTATGTATGTTTATATGCACCCTATTGCTGTCCGGATGCTGGGACAGTGAGAATATCGAGGAATTAAGCTTAGTGATCGGAATAGGGCTAGACAAGCCTGACGATGAAAATTTAGAGCTGACACAGCAAATTCTCGTGCCGAAAATAATCAGCGCCAAGGAGGGCTCTTCATCTGATCCGACACAGCTTTCTATCACAAAGGGTAAAACTGTCCATCAAATGATGAGAACCTCTGCATTAAAGCATAAGCCTACGTTTTCACAGCATTTGCGTCTCATTCTGCTTTCCAAAAGCGTGATTGCGGATCAAATTGGAATGGACGCCATTATTAACCAGTTTGTCAGAGACAACGGAACAAGGAGGAGTTCCTACGTCTTTATCACCAACGGCCGAACTAAGGATATATTTAACATGAATGATGAAGGCGAACCCGCATCCAACGTGATATATGATCTGACAGAGAATAATAAGGTGACGATCAGAACGATGGAGCCAGTTACATTGGGGGAGATCTCAGAACACTTAACCTCTGACGATTCATTCCTCATCCCTCATGTCGGTAAGGAAAACGGCAAGCTCGCGATAAACGGAGCCTCTATCATAAAAAATAAATTATGGCACCGGGACCTCACCCCGATTGAGGTTCAAAATATCAGCTTATTTTCAGGCACTGTCGAGGGAGGCGTCATTGACTTGAAGCGCGATGGCCATCTCTTTTCTTATGAAGTATATTCAAGCAATCGGAAGATCAAGACGGCATACAAGGACGGAAAGTTCAAATTCACCGTTACCCGCAATATTGAAGGTCGTCTATCTGAGGACTGGAATCCCAATGAAGACTCGTTTAAGGATTCATATATTAAAAGTATTGAAAAGACAGTCGAAAAACGAGTACACGAAACAGTAACGTCATTTATTACAGAGAAGCTGCAGAAAGAGATCAAAGCGGACGTAACCGGGCTGGGAAACGAGGTCAGAATTCATTATCCTCAAAAGTGGAAAAAGATTTCAAGAAAATGGGATGATGATTATTTCAGCAATGCGGAAATAGACTACCGGGTCAATGTGATTGTCAGAGACTTCGGAACGAAAGGCGCAAACAAATAGCAGCCGCCTAATTCACGAGATGATTTCGGTGTGCGTACACCGCCGCCTGCGTCCGGTCACTGACATCCAGCTTTGATAAAATATTCGTAATATGTGTTTTGACTGTTTTAATCGTAATAAACAGTTCCTCGCCTATTTCTTTGTTTGTCTTTCCTTCTGCGATCAGGCAGAGTATTTCGAGCTCCCGTTTTGTAAGCGATTCATGCGGGAGCGCGTTTTCACCTGAGTGGCGCAGCCTGGATAATACTTTTCCCGCCACTTTTGACTCCAGCTTCGGCTCTCCCTTGCTTGCGGCGCGGATGGCATCGGCGATTTCTGCCGCTTTTGAGGTTTTCAACAGATAGCTGAGCGCGCCAGCTTCAATAACCGGGTACACTTTGTCATCATCAATGAAGCTAGTGAGCACAATAATTTTCGGGTCGGAAAGCTCCCGGCAAATTTGCTTTGTAGCTTCAATGCCATCCATGCCCTCCATGACAAGGTCCATTAAAATGACATCAGGCGACAGTTCCACAGCAAGCCGAACACCTTCGCTGCCGTCCGATGCTTCGCCGATGACTTCAATATCGGGCTGCGCCTCCAAAAAAGCCGCGAGCCCCATTCTGACCATTTCATGATCATCAATCAATAATACTCGAATCACGTTCGTTCTCTCCTTTTTCTTCCGGAAAAATCGGGACCTTCACTTCGATTTGAGTGCCTTTTCCTTCTACTGAAATCACTTCGGCGACACCGCCGATTTCACTTGCACGTTCTTTCATAGAATTCAAGCCGTATGAGGAGGCTTTCACCTGGTCCATTTTAAAGCCTTTTCCATTATCAATCACCTTCAGACGGAGCTGGCTGTTCTTTATGCCCAGAATCACGGTTACTTTTGACGCTTTTGAATGTCTAAATACGTTTGAAAGGGCCTCCTGCACGATTCTGAACAAGTGGTCTTCAACACCCTTGGATATCGCTGTGTCCTGTATATCCCACTCAATATCAATCGGCTGCTTTTTTCGGAACTCGTCCAAAAGCTCCGTAAGGCCCTCCTTCAGCCCTTTTCCTTCAAGGGTAACAGGCCGTAAATGGAGCAGCAGCGCCCTCATCTCATTTTGGGCTTCGCCTGCCATATGCTCGACCATCCTGATCCGCTTGACTGTTTTGTCATCAGCATCCTTGACATGTTCCAGCACGGCTGATGTCATCATCGATATGGCAAAGAGCTGCTGGCTGACCGCATCATGAAGATCTCTGGCCAATCGCTGGCGTTCTTCTGAGATAACCGACTTCTTCATTTGAGCCTGCCATTCCGCACGTTCATTGGAAAGTTTCTGGAGGGATGCGACTTGAAGCTCCACGCGCTTCGCCATTTCGTTCAGCTGATCAGCAGCCAGGCCGATTTCATCATCACCGAGCGGCGGTATCCGATAAGCGAAATTGCCGTTTTCAAAGGTTAAAATGGATTCAATTAATGTATCAATCCTTGTCTTCAACCGGTTGCCGTACATATACCCTGAGGCGAAACCGACGGTCACGCTGATCAGAAGCAAAATCAGGATAAACGGAATTCCGAACCAGCTTGATGACAGCAAAACAAGCGGATCGAGCCGATAGTAAAACATCATAAAGGAAATCAGGCAAACAAAAAGGAGCAGGCTGATTCCCGTTGTCATGCGGATGGCGCGCCATTGGAGGCTGGCAAGCATTTTTTTTCTCATACGTACTTCACATCCACATCACCGATAAATAAGGAAACGGACACTTTTACCCGGCGCTTTGACTCGCTAAAATCAGTTGACGCGGCATATACCTTCGTGCTTAATCCGCTTTTCTTCGAGCCGATCAGATTAATGTCTCCTATAAAAACAGCCGAGCTGACAGCCACTTCAAGGTCCGATGGTACATAAATATCAACGTTACCAATGACTCCGCTAATGACGATTGTACTTTCTCCCTCGGGAATCATCGCTTTAGATAAATCGATTTTGATATCACCGATAAAACCAGAGACATTTAAATCGTTCAGGTCAAACGGCTGCTTCATCATTTGCAGCTCACCGATAAAAAAGCTGCGCATGTCGGGATGTTTTACATCTTTTGGCGGCTCATGATGTTCTTTTTTATTGAGATTGACCTGTTTCTCATTCGGTTCAAATATCGGCTTCCCTTTGATAAGCCTGTAGCCGGCGTAAATCAGAAATGCGGCAAACGCATAGCCGAATAAATTAAAGGTGATGCTGAAGAGGTTTTTCAAAAATAGAAACGCGGCAAAGATATACATGACGGAGCCAAGCCAATCACGGGAATATTTTTTAAGGAAATAGCCGGCAATCAGAAAAAAGAGCGGCCAAAACAGCAGATCGCCTATTCCGATAATTTGCAAAAACATACTGATGCCGAATAAAGCAATGATCAATCCGAGAAGCTGTTTTTTTGTCATTCCTGGTGTCCGCCTCCTTTCTTCTGCCTAGTGCTACCGTATCGCTAGATCCCCGCTGTCCGTTTTGATGTCGATTGGATGCCGGCCGCTTCCTTGCGTGCCTGTGATGTGATGCTGTTCTTTATGTCCTTTATCAGCAAATGAATACGGCGAACTGACGTCACCGCTTGCTGATAAAGCATTGACTGCAAAGCTGCCATTTTGGGGAAGGCTTACATTAGCATCACCGCTTGTCAGCGTGACAGATACGGGACCGGTTACCTTTTTCAATACAGCATTAAAATCTCCTGAAGTCATTTTCACATCAAGAGAGCCTGATACATGAACCAGATTTGCGTCCCCTGAAGCTAAATCAATGCCGGCTGTTTTGGAGACGGTATTTGAAATGGAAACATCCCCCGATGATGCCTTCACTTTCAGATCTTGAATGCGGACGTCCGTCACGCTCGTATTTCCGCTCGCAGATACTGCGTTCAGCCCGGAAAGCGCAAGATGGTCATTCCCGGCCACAGACACGTCACCGCTTGAGGTTCGTACTGCCAGATCACCTTTATAATCATACGGAAGCCTGACGATAAGAGTTGAACGGTTAAATCCATTCAAAAATTGAAATTCTTTTTCCTTTACGGTCAGCTCCAGTTTTCTTTTGTTTTCAGTAACAAATAACTTTCCTGAGTCTCCTGAAATGCCTGCCGATATGTCACTTCGTTCTTCCGCTATAATCCGGACATCCTTGCTATCCGACTCAATGACCATGCTGTCAATGTCCCGCGGCGATGCGCTGGCTGAATCAGCTTCTGTGCCATTTATGAAACCTAGGCCTGCAGCAAACACATCTTTTACGACGACGGCGAAAAAAACCAGAATACCGGCAGTGATCAACAGTTTGCCAAGCATTTTTTTCATTCGGTTTCATCCTTCTCATTCATTCTATTATAAAGGAAAAGCTTGCGAATTGATACGTGCGGAAGGGAAGGACTTGACCGCAAATCCTTCCCCGTTCCGCTTATTCATTTGCCGCTTTTGTCTGGTCTGATTTTTGCAGTGAAAGTGTCCGCATTTTTTCAATCTCCGCTTCCACATCGTCTGCGAATTCTTTACGTGTAAGTTCTGTGCCGGCTTCCGCTGACTTTGAATAATTCGCGCGGATTTCCATTTCTTCAATACGATTTTCAATACGTAAAAATTCACGATACGCGCTTTCACTGTCAATTTTGTCAAATGTCGTATTCATATGCTCTTTAGCTTTCGCCGCATTTGCCCGCGCAATCAGCGCCTGTTTTTTATCCTTTACGTCCTGAAGCTTTGTTTCAAGTGCAGCCAGCTGCTCTTTCAGATCAGCCAGCTGACTGTTTGCCTGTTCATAGGAAGCTTTATGCTCAGCCGCCTTCCCTTCTAAATACTTCATTTCAGTCAGCGCCTTTTTCGCCAGTTCTTCTTCACCTGCGTCAAATGCGAGCTGTGCCTGATTTTTCCGTTTGCCAGCCACTTCAGCGGCTTCTTCATATTTTTTCTTAAATTGATAGGCAATCGTGTGCTGTTTCACAATTGTTTGCTTTGCTTTTGCGATGTCGCTTTCCATATCGCGTACATATTGATTCAGCATCACCTTTGGATTCTCCATTTTATCAAGTCCTTCATGAACTGACGCAACAAACATGTCTCTGATTCTTTTTAATACCATACCTGATTCCTCCTAATATATTGATATTATTTTTTCTTCAAAAATTCTTCCCATTCGTCATCAAAGTGAGATTGGTAGGCAGCAGAAGCCGGTTCAGGATCAAAAGATGATACACCGTTATCAGCTGATCCGTTTTTCATCAGCTTCCAGCCGTAATACACCATAGCGGCCGCCAATGCGATTCCGACGACAAACGGAAGTGAGCAGATGAGCATAATGGCTCCGATACCGCCCACGATGATTCCCGTGATGGTTTTTCCCGCGGCAAACCTTTTGATTCCTGCGTATGTCATCAAGCTCCCGATGGCGAGCGGGATGATAAAGCCGAAGCTTCCTCCTCCAAAAAAGACGGAGATCCCAAATACAATTAATAAGAATCCGCCTATTGTTTTCTTGTTTATTTTCATGCAGATCCTCCTTTCGTTTTCCTTGTCTTCATCTTATACAAGTTGGAAGATATGCAAAACGAATCAGAGATTGATTTTTATATAAGACCGGAGTCGTATCTCGCACCGGACCCATTGGCACAAAAAAACGCCATGCACGAGGCATGGCGTTTTAAAACCCTTTACAGATGAACACTTGCTTCCCTTTCTTTAATTAGGTCGGACCTTTCTGCTTTGGCCAATTTTGTAAACAGCAAGATTCCGATACCCGCAATAATTTCGACAATCCCACCGACAGCGATCACTTTACCTGAGCCGAAAGCATTAGCGGCATACCCGCAAATGACAGCTCCGGCAGGGATCGAAATATTTGAGATCATATGTATAACGGCGTAAACCTGCGGCTGATCCTCACTATCCACAGACGTCTGGATAATCGTGTACTCAGGAACATTAACAGCACTGACTGCGGCACCAAAGGTAAAAGCAGCGAAAAAGACGAGCGGCAAAAAGGTATTCATCCCGGTAATAAAGAAAGCAAATCCTTCAATAATGCCGGCAGTGACGAATAACAAGCCGTACCTGTTTACCTTGACTTTCGCCAGCACAAACCCTAATAAAAACGCGCCCGCGGCGGTGGTGGCCTTTAAAAGCGAGTATACGATCGGCTGGCCGTTTAAATCTTCCGCAACGTATACGGCAGAGAGCGCTTCCCATGGGGCAGCCGCGAAATTCATAAAGATACAGTAAATGGCGAGCGGATATAAAATCTGGTGTTTTCTGACGAGCCTAAAGCCGCGTTTCAGTCTTCCGATATATGTGCCTCTCTGTGTAACAACCGCAGACTCTGATTGAGATTCAACCGCAGTGTACTTAATAAAAAGAACGAGAAAACCTGACACCAAATAGAGCACAAGTGCGATAAGCATGGTATAAGAAGGACTAATAAATGTAAGAAAAGCGCCGCATAATGTGACAGCCCCAAGCCGGACAATTTGAGCGGAGGATTGCAGCACAGCGTTTGCTTTTTGAATGCCCTGTTCATTGACGATTTGAGGAATCAAAGCGATAGAGGCGGGATTGTAGGCAGCTCCAGTAGCTGAATGCACAATCATAAGCGTCATGACAAACCACAGCGGAGAGAAGCCCGCAAAATGACATAGAGGGATAATCAAAACAATCGCCGCCCTTGTCAGATCTGAAAAGTACATCCAAAATTTCAGCGTGGTCTGTTTCATAAAAGGCCCCGTCACAGGCGCCAGAACGGCTTCCGGCAAAAACGTGACAGCAATCAATAAAGCAGTGCCGATCGCACCTTTGCCGTCATAAATTAAAAACCATAATATTGAATTAAATGCGAACATATCGCCGGATATCTTGACTATTCTTGAGAAAAACAGATAATTGAAATTTCTCTTCCAGATGCTATCACTTTCAATTAAATTCACCATCCATCAGAGCCCCCCGTTGCCTATTTTTTACATCTATTTATTACAATATCTCATTTTTCCATTTTTCAGTCAATAATTCATAAGGTTCATTTTTTGTCGTAAAATGGGAAATTGACAGAGTGAAAAACAAAAAAAGCCGGCATGTATTTGAACACGCCGGCTTTCCTTTTCACTTTTTATGATTCGCTGCTGTTTCGGTCCCGAAACACAATGGCACTTCTTTCATATTCTACATCGCCAATACCGCTTCTTGCATTCACAACCCGGGCGGCGGCAAAGAAATAATCGGACAGACGATTGAGATAACGCAGCACTGTTTCATGAATCTCCTCCGATTTCATCAGCGCCACCACTCTTCGTTCTGCCCGCCTTGTAATGGTGCGTGCGATATGGAGAAGCGAAGCACACTTTGATCCGCCTGGAAGAATAAATTTCTTCAGTTCCGGCGCTTCTGCTGTATAGGCATCAATGCGCGTTTCTAAAAAGGAAACAGATTCTTCCGTTAGTTTATAGTCTTTTCTTTCTGTGACGATTGCCAGATCGCCTCCGCAGTCAAACAGCTCATGCTGGATGGTCAGCAGCTCGGCTGTCAGATCTTCAAAGCCGGGCTGCCCGGAAAGCTCTGCCAAAGCAAGCCCGATAAAGCTGTTAAGCTCGTCAATCGTGCCGTAGCTTTCGACGCGTAGGCTGTCCTTGTCCGTTCTGCCCCCGACTAAGCCCGTTTGTCCCTTATCGCCTGTTTTTGTATATAGTTTCATACCCTGAATCTCCTTTACAGACTTATTCAAACAACTCAGCAGCCTCTTTTATACATTCAGCTGTCCCTTTCTTTATCAATTGGTTCAGCCGCTGTTCTATGTTTTCTGATTGCTGAGTTTGAGTCGCGGCGATGAGAATATCACCTGTGCCTCCTCCGTCTCCCAGCACTTTCGTCCGTTCTGCTTCGGCAGCCATAAGAGCTTTGATGAAGAATTGATCTGCCGCATAGCCGTTAATCAAAATCCAAATCGAAAAGCCGGTCTGAACGCATATGAAAACGGATAACTCTCCGTCTTCATATGTTCGATACACGAAACGGTCAAGTCTTTCTGAAGAAGCCATCGCACACGTCTCCTGCAGTTGAAAACCGCTTTCTGAAAGACAGGCCGTAAGTCCTTCTATCGGATCTGGCTGATCTGGCAGCCGTTTATGGATCAGCGTCCTGCTCCACGAAAACCCTGCACCGATAGGCGTGGAGGACAATGTTCGAAGCGGGATTTCCGTTTGCAGAAGAATGTCATCACGCCCCGCTTGGAGCAATGCTTCAAATGGGATAGACTGCCGCTTCACGCTATCTTTTTCAGGCTGAATCACAATCATCGGTTTAGGTGAGCTTTGATGAACCAAGGCGGTGACATCTGTATCGTACACCGCCTTTATGCTTTGTTCTGTAACAGCATATTCCGGTTTTTGCTTAGGCCCGGCGGTACCGTTTTTCATAAACATGAGCCCATCACAGTACAGGCTTGCGGTGTTCAGATCATGAAAAACGCTGACAGCTGCCAATCCGCTTTCTCTCGTCAGGCGTTTGATCAGATCAAGCAGGTCTTTTTGATAAGCCAGATCGAGAAAATTAGTCGGCTCGTCCAAAAATAAAATACGCGGCTGCTGCGCCAAAGCTTGTGCCAAATACACCCGCTGCTGTTCCCCTCCGCTTAGTTCGCGAATCGGCTTTTGCGCAAAATCGGCCACTCCTGTTTGCTCCATTGCTTCCTGTACAATGGCTTCACCCTTTTCAGTCTGCTGTCTGAACAGCCCCGTTTGGAATGGATATCTGCCAAAGGCTACAGTTTCTTCGACAGTAAAGGTGAAGGCTTGATCCATTTTTTGCGGCAGGACAGCCATGATTTGCGCCAGTTCCTTCGGTTTATAGTCCGCCAGCAGTTTTCCGGCCAGATAAACCCTGCCTTTCTTGGCCGGCAGCGTACCTGTCAGCAAGTGCAAAAGCGTGGTTTTTCCGCTTCCATTAGGGCCGAGAATTCCAAGAAATTCTCCCTTCTCCACTGTTAAGCTGACATTGTTGATTAGGCGGCTGTCGCCGTATCCTCCCGACAGCCCTTCTGCCTTCATCATAAGCTTCTCCCCCCGCGATGCTGCCGAATTAAAATAAGAGCGAACACAGGCGCTCCCGCCAAGGACGTAATGATCCCGATCGGCAGTTCAATCGGCTCAATGATGGTTCTGGAAAGCAGATCGGCTAAAACAAGAAACCCTGCCCCAAGCAAGGCGGACAACGGCAGTAAATGCCGATGGTCCGTTCCCCACAAAAGCCTTGTGATATGCGGAATCACAAGGCCGACAAAGCCAATCGTACCCGATACTGCCACAGCGCTTCCCGTCAAAAGAGATCCGGCTATTAAAATCATCATCTTCCTCTGCTGAACGCTGACTCCAAGAAGCTTTGCTTTATCTTCTCCATATGTCATCACGTTCAGTTCCCTTCCGTTTATAATCAATAAAATGGTTCCCAAAAGAAAAAACGGGAGAAACAAAATAACATAGCTCCAGCCCCTCATTGAGACGCTGCCAAGCAGCCAATGCACAATCGGAAGCAGGTTGTCTCCTGTCAAGGCGATGATAAGAGAAATAAATGCGCCTAAAAAAGAGTTGGTGATGACACCGGTCAAAATGAGGGTGGAAACAGACATCGAAGCATGAACGAGGCGGCTGAAGAAAAGGACCGCCGCCATCGTGGCCAGTGCCGCGGCTACACTCAAAACCGGGAGTGTAAACCCTCCGATGACAGGAAGGTGCAAACCTAAGAACAGAGTCACAACAGCTCCGACTGAAGCACCGGATGACACACCTAGCGTATAGGGATCAGCAAGCGGATTTTTCAACAATCCTTGAAAAGCGGCCCCTGCAATAGAAAGAGCCGCCCCCACAAGGGCGGCCAGCACAACTCTCGGCAGTCTGATATTCATCATAATATTAGTGTACATCGGATCATCAGAACCGATAGAGCCGCCGAAACCTTGATGCCAAAAGACACGAAAAACAGCGGGAATAGGAATATGCAGGCTGCCGCAAGAAATTCCTAAGATGATGCTCACGGCTAAAAATGAGAAACCAATGATATATGCGGCATAACGATTATTCCTTAAACGTATCCGGGTAAATGCTTTCCGCAAGTTCTTCGACCCCTTCGATCAGACGGGGACCGGAACGTGTCACAAGATCAGGGTCCACATCATATACACGATGATGTTTCACAGCATTGATTTCGCTCCAGCCATCGCGTTTTTCCACAGCTTTCGCTTTCACACCGTCCGTTGTAACAATTGCATCAGGATTGAGTTTTACGATCGCCTCGTCTGTCATTTGCACCCATCCTGTCTGATCCGCAGCTGCGTTTTTAGCATGGATGACATTTAGCATTTCATTCATAAACGTATCTTTTCCGGTTGTATAAATGTCAGGATCAGGAGAAACCTCGATAAATACGCTTTTCTCCTCGTCTTTTGAAATGGTTTTCGCTTTTTCTTGAATATCCTTTAGATCTGATTTCATGCTTTTCACGAGCTGATCGGCTTTTTTCTCCGCCCCGCCAGCTTCTCCGATCATTTCGATTGATTTGTACACCTCGGAGAATGATTGTGCATCATTGACAGTCAGCACTGTAATGCCCGCGTCCTTCAGCTGTTTGATGGCATCCGCTGATGCTGACATGGAAGACTCATGGGCCAGAACGAGATCTGGTTTTAGAGAAATGACTTTTTCAACGTTTACATTCATATCTCCGACTTTCTCAACCTTTTTGACTTCCTTTGGATAGGTATCGTTTGTGGTGACACCGACCACTTTGTCACCAAGGCCGAGTGCGTATGTAATTTCTGTGTTGCTCGGCATTAATGAAACAATCTTTTTTGGCTCTTTTTTGATGGTTACATCTTGGTTTGACGCATCATCAATGGTGACAGGGAACACTTCTGTTTTTTGTTTTGCCTTTGAATCCTTCTGATCCGCAGGATTGCCGCAGCCTGCCAGCATAACAGCAGCCAACAGAAGCGCAGCCCATATCCCGGCTCGTTTTTTCATAATCTTTTCCTCCTAAACGAACTAAAAAAGCATCTCTACGACGGTAAAGATGCTGTAAACAACACAAAAAAGCCTATTGTTTACACATCATCTGTCCTCGCAGAATTCGTGCTGATCAAACAGGCAGGTATCCTGGCTCTTGGCGCTTGGCCAATTACAGTGGCGGGACCGCACCGGCTTTTACCGGTTTCCCTTTTAAGCCGGCTGTTGTTCACGGACCGGCACCTATTTGACATTCGTATCCGTTTTTCGGAGTAATTATACTATATGACTGACAGGCTTGTATATGTGTCCTGAATGACTTTTCCCCATATTGTGTATGGAAGCAAAATCCTCGTAAACACTAAATTTGATCTTGTATACTTAATACCATCATCTATCAAAAGGAATGATTCTTATGGATTTACAGCTAAAAGAAAAACTCGTCTTAATCACCGGCTCGACGTCCGGTATCGGGAAAGCCGCCGCAAAAAGCTTTCTGCAAGAGGGTGCGGCAGTCATTGTCAACGGACGCAAACAGGAGACTGTCGATCGCACCATTGAAGAGCTTTCTGGCTATGGAACAGTGCACGGTGCTGCTGCCGATTTGTCAAAAACAGATGAAGCAGCGGCTTTTATCGAAAAAGTAAATGAAATCGGTGATATCGATATCCTTGTCAACAACCTTGGTTTCTTCGAGGTAAAAGACTTCGCCGATGTGACAGATGAAGAGTGGAATCAATATTTCGAAGTGAACGTGATGAGCGCCGTTCGGACAAGCCGTCACTTCCTTCCAAAAATGCTTGCCAAAAACAGCGGCCGCATTTTAAATATTGCAAGTGAAGCAGGCGTCAAACCGCTGCCAACGATGATTCCATACTCAATGACAAAAACGGCACTGATCAGCCTTTCAAGAGGAATGGCTGAAATGACAAAAGGCACAAATGTGACGGTCAACTCAGTGCTCCCGGGACCTACTTGGACAGAGGGCGTGGCCTCCTATATGGAAGGCGCCGCACAAGCAGCCGGACAGGATACAGATACATTTATCAAAGACTATTTCAAGGTCAATGAGCCAACCTCACTTATTCAGCGATACGCGACAGCAGAAGAAGTCGCCAACACAATCGTATTCCTCGCGTCTGACGCCGCATCCGCCATTAACGGCACGGCACAGCGTGTGGAAGGCGGCATTATCCGTTCTCTGTAGTATAAAAAAACGCATCCGTGTTTCGGATGCGTTTTTTTTATACGTCTCCAGCAAATGGTACCGGCTGATATCCGCCTGTTTCCAGTTGTGCTGAAAACAACCCTCCAGCGTGAGGCTGCTCGTATCTCTCTTTTTCTGTCATTTGTTCTGTTGCCGTTGTAATGTAAAGGGTTTTTAAGTCTCTGCCGCCGAACGCGCAGCACGTGACATATTTAGCCGGCACGCTGATTGAATTGATTTCTTTTTTCTGAAACGGGTCAATGTGAACAACGCGGCTGCCGCCAAACAGCGCCACCCACAGCATGCCATTTTGGTCAATTGTCATGCCGTCCGGCAATCCGTCTGACTGATCAAAACGATAGACAGGTTCTGGATTCGAAACATCTCCGCTTTGAGGATCATAGCTGTAACGTACAATCTCCTGGGTCGGCGTGTCGATGTAATACATCAAATTCCGCTCGCGGTCCCAATCCAAACCGTTTGAGGTGGAGACTTGATCCTTGATTTTGACAAGACTGCCGTCTAGATTCAAACGGTACAGCGACGCCTGTTTTTGCTCGCCTTCCATGCTCGTCGTCCCCGCCCAAAGCCTTCCGTACGGGTCACATTTAGCATCATTAAATCTCAGGCTCTCATGCATGTCCTTCGGCTGTTTAATTTTTTCCAAGCTGTCATCCCGAAGATGATACAGGTAAAACCCGTCCTTCATCGTCATAATCAGTTCATCCTTTGAATATTTCGCAAGCGCCGTCACAAAGGATTTGAATTTGATTGATCGGTTGATTTTTTCTTCAGGGTCAAAGATGTGGAGCTCGCTCCCCAGGATATCAACCCAATATAAGCGGCCGTTCTCTTCATCCCATAACGGGCCTTCACCAATCACTGCCCGAGTGTCTGCTTCCAATACTGCATCCATGTGTTACACCTCTTTAGCTTCAGTCTATATATTGTTATTCCCGGCAAAGAGGTGTCCAAACCACTTGATGTTTATTGTTTTTTAAAAAGGATGGTAATGACCGTTCCAATGTTCGTTCTGCTGTTCACATGGATCGTTCCGTTATGCAGATGGACAAGCTCCTTGGCAATCGCGAGCCCGAGACCCGTTCCGGCAGTTGAATCTTTTGTGTTCGTCCCTCTGTAGTAGCGGTTAAACAAATGGGTGATCGTTTCTTCATCCATTCCTTTCCCATTGTCCTTCACTTTTAAAGAAATATGATTTTTTGTTTGCTCCAGAATGACTTGAATCTCTGTTCCTTTGCCGTTGTGCTTCACGGCATTCCCAAGGAGGTTTTCTAATATGCGCCTGAACCACGCTTCATCAAGGGCAAATTCAATATGCTCTTCTTTGGATACAAACGAGATATCATAGCCTTCAGAAAACGGATTTTTCTTAAAATCCTCAATGACATTTTTAAAAAACGGGATAAGGCTAGTGAGCTTTCTCTCAATAGGAAGAGCATCATTTTTCAGGCGATACGTTAAATTTAAGTCTTCAATCAGCTTAGACATGTATTCAGATTTTTCTCTGACAACCTGCCCCATTTCTTTCACTTCTTCCGGCGACCAGTCATACTGCTTCGACTCGAGCATCATGCTGTAGCCGTAAATGCTGCTGAGCGGTGTTTTTAAGTCATGTGACAAACCGGCAATCCATTCTTCCCTTGTCGCCTGGATTTTTTCTCTGTTTCTTTTATCCCTTCTCAGCGTTTCAGTCAGCTGATCCATTGATTCAAATATCTCACCGAAGAAGCGGTACGGCTGTTTGATTTTTCCCTTTTTATTTTTGCTGACAGGACGGCCTTCCCGGTTTCTGGGCTCCTCAAGCTTCCCTTTTGACAGATTGACCAGCCATCTAATCGTGTGAAAAATCGGCAGCCCGAATCGGAACATATACCAAACGGTCATCCAAATGATATACATGAACAAAACGGCCATCACGAGAAACATCGCTTTTAATACAACCTTCAGGAATGATTTGTTAAACTCCTGATCGGTTACATAGACTGGGTTCGGCACCGTAGCGACCATCCATCTGTCTTTATTGAGGATCTTAACGGAAATTTCCCGCTTATAGTTCCAAGGCTTAGAGCTGTATTTAAGCAGCTCCAGCTGGTTCATCGTTTTTCTCTCGCTTTTTGTGCTGTTGATGCTGTCGAGAATCTTTCCATTGCTGTCTAACAGGTAAATGGCGCCTTTTTTCCGTTTAATATAGTCGATGGTACTAGACTTATAGTGCGCTAGTGAGTCTATCTTTTGTTCACGCTTTTCAACGGAAGTCAGGAGCTGTTCACTTTTTGATTTCCAGCCGGACAATAGAAGATACGACTTATCTTCAATATTGATGGCCCAATAATTCAGTTTATAGTTATGAAGCTTTTTGGTTTTATAAATAGACAAAAGCTCTTTCTTGGTATAGGTGCCCGGCACGTCTTTTGGCACGCCGTAGGAATAATCAGTGTTTCCTTCCGAATCAATGATTTGCATCCAGCCGTGCTGTTTATCAACAGATTTCTTCAGGAAATTATCCACTTCCCATGTCCCGTCTTCGTTTACATCGAGATATGCCTCAAGTGTGTCGGTCGTTGCTTTCGTCAGCCCTGAATTGGATTCCGCATCGCTAAAACGGGCGTCTAAATAGAAAAACGATGCAACAAGCATAACCGTAAGCAGCAGGATCACAATCAGCATCTGGCCGAAAAAGTGAAACAAAAACTTCCATCTTAACCTCATGACCGCTTGCCTTCAGGATTTGGGATAAAACGATAGCCGAGACCTCGAACGGTTACAATATACTCCGGATTGCTCGGATCGCGCTCAATCTTCTCCCTAAGCTTGCGAATATGAACCATGACGGTGTTGTTGTCACCGTAGGAAGGATAGCCCCATACTTTTTCATATATTTGATCTTTGGAAAGCACCACGTTAGGGTGTTCACAAAAATACTGCAAAAGCTGCAGAAGCTGGGCTGAACAGGCAACGGCTTCCCCGCCTACGATCAACTCGGCATTTTGCGGAGAAAAAGTAAAGTAATCATATGTGTAGGTTTGATTTGAACTCGTTTCTTTCGATTGATATGTACGCTTGAGATGCGCTCTGATCCGCGCCGCTAATTCCAGCGGATTAAATGGTTTTGTGATATAGTCATCAGCTCCAACCGCAAAGCCCGATAATTTGTCCGCGTCGGATGATCTTGCCGTCAGGAAAAAAATCGGAGCGTCTGAATACTCTCTGATCAATGTGCAGGCTTCAAAACCGGACATTCCGCCCATCATGACATCCAGCACAATCAAGTCAACCTTATTGGCCTTCACAACGGGAATCGCTTCTTCTGCGCTTGCCGCATCCAGTATATTTCGATAACCTTCTTTTTCGAGAACGCGTTTGATCATGTCCACAATCGCTTTCTCATCGTCTACGATTAAAATTGACGCATTTTCCACTTTTATGTTCCTTTCTGTCACTGTTTTTTTCATCTTATCATTATATCGTTTATTTATGGTACATTTTTGAATACATTGGAGCCTTGGCAAATCAAAACAGCAAAAAAGGAGCAAACAAGCGCTCCCTTTTGATGTTTTTTCATATGAAAATATTATGAGTTCTCATCTACCATGTACAAAATAAACTCCCAAAACCCCGGTACATCCTGACATAAAAGCATATCAGCCTTTTCAAACATTTTGATCTTCAGCTCTTGCTCTAAATCTTCTCTTTCTTGATAGGACGTATTGCTGAGTTTTTTTCTGATCATCGGTGAAAAGCATGCAATCAGGTGCTCAATGTCATAAGTCTCGTCTTTTTGTTTCTTTTTTTGTTCAAACTGGCCGTCCACAGCTTACTTTTCCCCCTTTTTTTGCGCCGCTAACTGCTTTCTGATATTCTCCAGCCCCTTTTTATGAATGTTGGAGATGTTTTGTCGGGACTCCCCTAATGAATCTGCAATCTCCTGCATCGTGGCACCGTGAAGATAGACTTTCGTCAGCACACTTTTTTGTTTGTCAGTCAGCTTCTGGATCGCTTGGTAGAGCTGGTAATCCTGTACATGCTGGCTCAAATCATCCTGCCTGTCTAAAAATTCTTCAAATGCATCGCTACCTGTTTCGGAAGAAAGCCGATCTCCCGCCTCCGGATGATCAACCGTCAGTGGATACCGTTTTTGGTTTTTGCGAACCCGCTTATCAAAATCAATAGAAAAGATGCGAATCATTGAATTCATATACTTGACGATGCGGATTTCTTTATAAAATTGCTTAAATAGCTCGTCCAATGATCTTGCATCTTTTTCGTTAGGGCTTTCCATTACGTTTTTGAACAAACGGTAATGCTGAGGATTGCTCAAAAAATGCTTCACGATGGGATGCTTCATTATCTCCTTACATTTTGACCGTAAAAGACTTTGATAGTCCATCAAACCGCCTCCCTACTAAATTAAATGAAGGAAAGCAAAAAAAAGTAAACTACTACTTTCCGCCTAGTGTCTTCCAAAATACTTTGCAGCAGTTTACGTTTTATCGGTTTTCCTCACTTACATACATGACTGCAGAAAAAGAAGGGAGGTATTTTCCTATGGATCAGGTTTTTATAGAGGAAGTCGTAAAACAGATCGGCAATTTGGGGTTTCCCGCGCTGATTGCAATGTATCTGCTGACCCGATTCGAAAAGAAGTTTGATCAACTAATAGAACTAATGACAGAACTGAAAGATCATGCAAAAAAATAATTTTTCAATCGAAGTTGACTTTTCACTGGTTTTTTTCACTTAACAAAACAGAAGGGAAAACGAAAGGCCTTTCACCTTCTCTTTCTGCTATCACATTTAAATGTAAGGAGGAAACATTTCATGAAAAAACAAAATGACATTCCGCAGCCAATTAGAGGAGACAAAGGAGCAACGGTAAAAATCCCGCGCAATATTGAAAGAGACCGGCAAAACCCTGATATGCTCGTTCCGCCTGAAACCGATCATGGCACCGTCAGCAATATGAAGTTTTCATTCTCTGATACTCATAACCGATTAGAAAAAGGCGGATATGCCCGGGAAGTGACAGTACGTGAATTGCCGATTTCAGAAAACCTTGCATCCGTAAATATGCGGCTGAAGCCAGGCGCGATTCGCGAGCTTCACTGGCATAAAGAAGCTGAATGGGCTTATATGATTTACGGAAGTGCAAGAGTCACAATTGTAGATGAAAAAGGGCGCAGCTTTATTGACGATGTAGGTGAAGGAGACCTTTGGTACTTCCCGTCAGGCC
This sequence comes from Bacillus subtilis subsp. subtilis str. 168, assembly GCF_000009045.1. Lineage (GTDB taxonomy): Bacteria > Bacillota > Bacilli > Bacillales > Bacillaceae > Bacillus > Bacillus subtilis. Next base: position 3,410,878 of record NC_000964.3, read on the forward strand.
TGCCGCACTCCATCCAAGCGCTGGAGGAGGGAGCTGAGTTCCTGCTCGTGTTTGACGATGGATCATTCTCTGAAAACAGCACGTTCCAGCTGACAGATTGGCTGGCCCACACTCCAAAAGAAGTCATTGCTGCGAACTTCGGCGTGACAAAAGAAGAGATTTCCAATTTGCCTGGCAAAGAAAAATATATATTTGAAAACCAACTTCCTGGCAGTTTAAAAGATGATATTGTGGAAGGGCCGAATGGCGAAGTGCCTTATCCATTTACTTACCGCCTTCTTGAACAAGAGCCGATCGAATCTGAGGGAGGAAAAGTATACATTGCAGATTCGACAAACTTCAAAGTGTCTAAAACCATCGCATCAGCGCTCGTAACAGTAGAACCCGGCGCCATGAGAGAACTGCACTGGCACCCGAATACCCACGAATGGCAATACTACATCTCCGGTAAAGCTAGAATGACCGTTTTTGCATCTGACGGCCATGCCAGAACGTTTAATTACCAAGCCGGTGATGTCGGATATGTACCATTTGCAATGGGTCATTACGTTGAAAACATCGGGGATGAACCGCTTGTCTTTTTAGAAATCTTCAAAGACGACCATTATGCTGATGTATCTTTAAACCAATGGCTTGCCATGCTTCCTGAAACATTTGTTCAAGCGCACCTTGACTTGGGCAAAGACTTTACTGATGTGCTTTCAAAAGAAAAGCACCCAGTAGTGAAAAAGAAATGCAGTAAATAAAAGACTTGCGGCTTGCAGAGAGCACTCGTTCTCTGCAAGCCTTCATAAGGAGCTGAACCAGTGAAACATCAAAACCCTTCAAAACGCTTATTGCGGCTCTCCATAAAGTACTTGCTGGCCGCAGCAGCAGTGGTGTTGACCTATTTTGCTGTCATCTATATATTGTTTTCTTTAGCGGGAACGAGCTACCGCTCAGCAGCTCATGTCCTGCTTTTTGCCGTGGTATTCCTTGTTCTCGGATTATGCTTTGAACCATTTGAACGGCTGATGATACATAGCTTTACATTTTTCAAGACAGGAAAACGTCTATTCATTCTCCTTGCTGGCATCGTACAGCTGCTGTTTTTGTGGATGACTGCTCATACAACAGACCAATTGATCAGCGACATCTGGCTGTCCACCACAGAAGAAATGATTGTCGCAGCCGTTTTTTTGATTTTAGACAAATGCAACTCGGCTCTTCCCAGCTAAAAAAAGAACGCATTCCAATTGGATGCGTTCTTTTTATTCATAGCGAAGCGCGTCTACAGGCTGAAGCTTCGAAGCCTTGATAGACGGAAGCAAGCCGAAGATAATGCCGACTGCCATTGAAAAGATGAGTGCTCCGACAACAGCTGGAATGGAGACGATAAAAGGCATCGGAAAAATGACCGTCAGCAGCTTGGCGATGCCGAAGCCCGCCAGCACACCGAGTATTCCGCCAATGCTTGTCAGCACGACAGCCTCGGTTAAAAATTGAAATAAAATCACACGCCGCTTAGCACCGAGCGCTTTCTTAATTCCGATTTCCCTCGTGCGCTCCGTTACGGAAACGAGCATAATGTTCATGACGCCGATACCGCCCACCAAAAGTGAAATACTGGCGATACCGCCAAGCAGCAATGCAAATGACTGATTAAAGGACTCCACTTCCTGCGCGATCTCCTGAAGATCCATTACACTGTACTCTGCTTTTTCCAGCTCAGCTTCTGACAGTCCCTGATTTAAAAGATCTGCAGCCATTACACCCGCTTCTTGGATATGCTCAGAAGAATCAGCCTGCACGGCAATCTGCGTTGGCGCGTCAAATCCTTCAATAAGCGGCCACACTTTTTTCGGCACGTACAAAACCGGGTTCGCATAGTCGCCTTCAAACATGCTTTCCTGTTGATTTTTTTCTTTAAAAACACCCACGACCTTAAACGGCACACCATTCATCTCAATGCTTTTATGCAGAGCTTCTCCGTCTGGAAACAGTTCATCTCTGACAGCTTCATTGATCATCACTACTTGGTGTGTGCTGTTTAAATCGTTTTCCGTCAGCTTTCTCCCTTCGGTTATTCGGATTGGAAACATGTCGAAGTAATCATCGTCCACTCCATACACTTGGGGATACGAAACGTTAGTTAAATGAAAAACGCTCGCGCCTTCTGACAAGTAATATAAGGATAATCCTTTGACCATCGGATCTGATTTGATCGCCTTTACTGTTTCTTCCGCTACAGGCGGCGCGGACGCATACGACACCTGAGGGCCGCCGCTCTCCTCTTCTCCGCCAGACGGCTGGTAGACAACATTGATGGCGTTGTTTCCCATGCCGATCATACTTTGCTTTAACTGCTCACTTTGGCCCTTCAGCATTGAAACAATCGCGATGATTGCCGCTATGCCGATAATGACGCCAAGCATTGTCAGAATCGATCTTAATTTATGAGAGAAAATGGATTGAAAGGAGATTCGAATATGTTCAAGCATGGCTGATATCCCCTCTCTCATCTAATACCAACTCTCCGTCTCTGATAAAAACGGTTCTGTCAGCTTTTTTGGCGACGTCCGGGTCGTGGGTTATCATAATAATGGTCTTGCCTTCCCGATGCAGTTCAGAAAACAGTGCCAAAATTTGTTCACTTGATTTGGTATCAAGCGCCCCGGTCGGTTCATCAGCTAAAATAAACCTCGGCTGATTGACAAGGGCCCTCGCTATCGCCACCCGCTGCTTTTGGCCGCCGGACAGCTTAGGCGGTTTGTAGGAGACCCTGTCTTTTAATCCGACTTTTTCCAGCGCTTCATATGCCCGTTGCCTTCTCTCTTTTTTCTTCACTTTATTGTAGATCATCGGCAGCTCGACATTTTGCAGCGCGGTGAGACGCGGCAGCAAATGAAAAGTTTGAAACACAAACCCGATTGATTCATTGCGAATTTCGGCTAAAGCCCCGTCTTTCCCTTTCAATATATCGATCTGGTCAAGCGTATAGGTTCCTGAGGTTGGCCTGTCCAAACAGCCGATAATATTCATTAACGTTGACTTTCCAGAACCGGAAGGCCCCATAATAGCTAAAAACTCCCCCGCCTGAACGGTCAGATTGATATGTTTCAAGATTGGAACTTCTTCTTTTCCCAGCTTGTACGACTTCGAAATATTATTCAGTGTCAGCATTGACTGTAACCTGCTTTCCTTCCTTGACCGCGGGATCAGGATAGATCACATAATCTTCCGGCGTCAGGCCGCTCTTAATTTCCACCATGTCATTTTCATCAGTCTCTCCGATTTCAACAGGCTGCTTAACCGCTTTGTGATTCTCATCAGCTTTCCATACGTACGGTTCGCCGTCATCCTGAATGACCATGTCGGACGGCAGCTTGATCGTGTCCGCATCAGCATTATCACTCATCACTTCGATGTTGACATGATAGCCGACTTCAAGACCTTTATGGCTGTCTAATAAAATGGTGAAAGGATAGTTAGAGGACTGGGGATTCATTTCTTCATCAGCAAAGCTTTCTGATTCTTCACCCTCGCCTGCTCCCGCTGGAAGCTTGCCGATCGAGGTGACCTTTCCTTTCCACTCGCCCTCACCGCCTGTTTTCAGCGTGACCCTGACTTTGCTGCCTTTTTTGATCGTGTCCATTAACAGCTCATTGATTTGGCTTTTGACCAGATATTTGCCTGTCGAAACAATCTGGATATACGGGCCTGCTGCCTGGTCGCCTGTTGCACCGTCAGCGATATCCTGATTGACGCTTTGAACGATTCCGTCATGCTTGCTTGTAATGACATTGGAACCTTTGTTTTTCGTCAGGCCAGCCAGTTCTTTTTGATGCTGCTTCAGTTCAAGCTGGCTTGTTTTCAAATCGAAATTGGTTTGATCAAGTTCATCTTGAAGCTGGTTTTTCTCTTCTTTTCCTGCAACTTTCAGCTTTTTTTCCGTTTCCGTTATTGATTTTTGCAAACGGTTGATTTGCAGATTTGTCATTTCAATTTGCAAATTGGCTTGCTCCACTTCATCAGAATGATCCTCGCCCTCATACTCAAAAAGCTTATCGCCCTTTTTAACCTGATCGCCTTCTTTGACGTATGTTTTTTTAATGCTGCCTTTTTCTGAATCTATGTATACTTTCTGCTGTTTCTCAGGTTCAACCTTTCCAGAAAACGTTTGGCCTGATTCTGAATCTCCTCCCATGTATACCGCGACCGATTCAGCATAGGGCTCCGATGATACGGCAACTTGGTTCATGTGAGTAAAAAAGTAAAAACCGCCAGCGCCGATCCCAGCCAATACAAGCACACCGGCACATATCGCACCGCCAATAAGCCATTTTTTCTTCTTGGACACAACGATCTCCTCTTTCTGTAAACTATGTAATATTTTCGAAACATTCTAACCAATATTATCTATTAATTCAAAAAGACTTGCAATCCTTTTATTGAAATGACGGAATCAAATAGAAAAATTGTATTTTCAAAGCCGAATAAAAAAAATCCCGGCTTCAAACCGGGATTTTTTCATACAGTAACTAGCTCTTTTTCATTTTTAATCAAGTCATATGTCAAGCATACAGGTTTATTTGTACGGGGATCAGTCACGATTTCGGCATCAATCTGAAATACCTGCTTCAAAATGTCTGGTGTCATGACCTCCAGAGCAGTTCCTTCCTTGATGACCGTGCCTTTTTTGAGCGCGATCATATAATGAGAAAAACGAGCTGCATGGTTAAGATCATGAATGACCATTAAAATCGTCCGCCCTTGCTCTTTGTTGAGTCTGTCAAGCAGCTGCAGAATTTCAAGCTGATGTGCAAGATCAAGATACGTTGTAGGTTCATCCAGCAGAAGCAGTTCCGTCCCTTGCGCAAGCGCCATGGCAATCCACACACGTTGACGCTGTCCGCCTGACAATGCCTCAATCGGCCGTTCAGCATATTCAGCCATGCCTGTTTCTTCAAGCGCCCATTTGATAATCCGGCGGTCTTCGTCATTTAATCTGCCGAATCCTGATTGATGCGGAAACCTGCCGTACGACACCAATTCGTGCACTGTTAGGCCGCTCGGCGCTTCAGGTGTCTGTGGAAGAATCGCCATATCTTTTGCAATGTCCTTTGTAGACATTTTATGAATCGCTTTGCCGTTTAAATAGACGGCACCTGCATGTGAACGCATAATTCTGGACATTGTTTTTAAAATCGTTGATTTCCCGCAGCCGTTCGGGCCAATTAAGGTGGTAATTTTCCCTTTAGGAATCGATATATTTAAATCCTCTACAATCACCCTGTCGCCATAACCGATTCCAAGCTGTTCCGTTGATAATGAATTCATATTCGGCCCCCTCCTCTAATTCGCTTTCATCAATAAATAAATAAAGTAAGGCGCACCTAGCACGGAAATGACAAGTCCGACCGGAATTTCTGATGGTGCCAATACATTTCTCGCCAGCGTATCAGCAAGCAAAAACAGGAATGAGCCGATGAAGGCGGAGACCGGTATCAGCGTCTGGTGACGTGGACCGGTCAGCCTTCTAGCCACATGCGGCGCGATCAATCCGAGAAACGCAATGCCCCCCGCAGCTGCCACGCATGAAGCGGCAAGAGTGACCGCTGCCAGAAGAAGAATCCGTCTTTCCTTTTCAACAGCGGTGCCCAGCCCGGTCGCCAATTGGTCTCCGAGCTGCATAATGTTCAAATAGCGTGCCTTATATAAAGTAAACAGAAGCAAGATCACAATCCAAGGGAGAATCGCCCAGATCATATTCCAGTTCGCCCCCCATATTGAGCCGGATATCCAAACCGCGGCTTGCATAAAATCATGAGGGTCCATCTTGAGCTGAAAAATCAGCAACAGGGCGTTGAATCCGGCATTCACCCCTATGCCGACTAAAATCAGCCGAATCGGTGTCACGCCTTTTTTCCATGCCAGAATATAAATGAGAAACGCAGCGAGGATTGCTCCTGCCAAAGCACTGAACGGCAGCATAAATGTTCCGAAAAAGCTAAGATCTGAAGCTGACCCTTGAAAAAAGTATATAAAAAGCACTACAGCAAGTGAACCGCCGGCGTTAATTCCGAGAATACCAGGCTCGGCAAGTTCATTTTGAGACACGCTTTGCAAAATGGCTCCAGCTACGGAGATCCCTGCTCCAACAAGCAAAGAAAGGATGATCCGGGGCAGCCTGAACTCAAATAAGACAAGTTCATCACGCGCCGTTCCTTGGCCGAAAAAGACCTGAAGCGTTTTAAGCGGTGCAATTTTGATAACGCCCAAATTGAGACTGATAAAAAAGACCACCACGATAAGCAAAAAGGTCACAGCCATTACAATGAGCGGTTTGTTTGTTTTTGTTTTCATTACAGCCCTCTCCTTTCACGACGTGCCAAATAAAAGAAAAAGGGAACGCCGATAAGAGAAGTCAGCGCGCCGACAGGCGTTTCAAAGGGCGCATTTACGAGTCTGGCCGCTATGTCAGCAAAAACAAGCAAAACAGCACCGAGCACCGCCGAGCAAGGAATGATCCACCGATAATCCACACCGACCAAAAAACGGGTAATATGCGGAATGATCAGCCCGATAAATGCAATGGTGCCGGCAATGGAAACCGCAGCTCCGGTCAGAATTACTACAATAAGCATGCCAACCAGTTTCACCGCTGATGTATATTGTCCAAGCCCTTTTGCCAGATCGTCACCGAGACTTAACACTGTAACAGACCGGGCGATGAAAAACGCGAGCGTTAAACCGACAGCCCCTGCAATAAGCAAAAGCTGGACCCCCGACCATTTCACACCCGCTACCCCGCCTGCGTACCAAAAGCTGATATCCTGAGCGACATCAAAGCGGATTGCAATGGCAGTTGAAATGCCGGTAAAGAAATAAGTAACTGCCGTACCCGCCAGAGCAAGCTTTACAGGCGTAAGTCCGCCCCTTGAAAACATGCCTATGCCCATTACCGTCGATGCCCCCAGCCCCGCTCCCGCAAAGGACCATAGCACAAGCCCCATTGCAGAAAGTCCGGGAAAAAAGGCAAACGCAATCGAAACCGCAAACGCAGAGCCTGATGTCACACCCATAATCGAAGGCTCTGCCAAAGGGTTTCTCGTCATCCCCTGCATGATTGCTCCCGACACTGCCAACAATGCGCCTACAAGCGCGGCAGCCGCCGTTCTCGGAAGCCGAAGATCATGTATAATTTGGTGAGATGTCTTTGTCGGCTGATAATGAAAAATGGCCTCCCATACAGTGCGCAAATGAATATCCGCTGCACCTAGGGATATGGATAAAAATGCGCCAAGGCAAAGCAGGCATAGACCTGCGATAAGGACGATGACCGCGCCATATGTCCTTGACGTCCATTGGATTTCTTCTGATGCAGTCCGTATATTTTTATGTTGACTCAACTGCCGTACTTCCTTTCTGTTACTGATAATGATTATCAATTGCTGTTTCAGTATATCACTTTTTTCAGCTGATTTAATAGAGTGTTTTGAACAAAAATGAAAATGCATTTGCAAAAATATCGTGTCAACCGGCACTTGCAGTGGTATAATCACAGATGATAATGATTCTCTTTTTCATCTATCTTTTAGAAAGAAGGTATGAGATATGACCCATATATACAAGAAACTCGGAGCCGCGTTTTTTGCCCTGTTATTGATTGCAGCGCTGGCAGCCTGCGGGAATAACTCAGAAAGCAAAGGTTCTGCCTCTGATTCAAAAGGCGCAGAAACCTTTACATACAAGGCTGAAAACGGAAATGTAAAAATCCCGAAGCATCCTAAACGGGTGGTTGTCATGGCAGACGGCTATTACGGCTACTTCAAAACACTCGGCATCAACGTTGTAGGTGCGCCTGAGAATGTATTTAAAAACCCTTACTACAAAGGAAAAACCAACGGCGTCGAAAACATCGGAGACGGCACTTCGGTTGAAAAGGTCATTGATTTGAACCCTGACCTGATTATCGTCTGGACAACACAGGGCGCTGATATTAAAAAGCTTGAAAAAATTGCGCCGACTGTCGCAGTAAAATACGATAAGCTCGACAACATCGAACAGCTGAAAGAATTTGCAAAAATGACGGGAACTGAAGATAAAGCTGAAAAATGGCTGGCCAAGTGGGATAAAAAAGTTGCGGCCGCTAAAACAAAAATCAAAAAAGCGGTCGGTGACAAAACCATTTCCATTATGCAAACGAACGGAAAAGACATTTACGTATTTGGTAAAGACTTTGGAAGAGGCGGAAGCATCATTTACAAAGACCTCGGCCTGCAGGCTACAAAGCTGACAAAAGAAAAAGCCATTGACCAGGGGCCAGGTTATACAAGTATTTCATTAGAGAAGCTCCCTGACTTCGCCGGAGATTACATTTTCGCGGGCCCATGGCAATCAGGCGGTGATGATGGCGGCGTTTTTGAAAGCTCCATTTGGAAGAACCTGAATGCCGTTAAAAATGGCCATGTATACAAGATGGATCCGATCGGATTCTATTTCACAGACCCGATTTCATTAGAAGGACAACTGGAGTTTATTACGGAAAGCTTGACTAAATAAACAAAAGAGCCGCCTGCCCGCGGCTCTTTTGCTTATTTATAAGGAACGGCTCAATTTGAATCATATCGGATATTTTCTTTGAGCCATTCATATTAAGCTGCATCCTCATCACGATCAGTTTTTTTATGCTGGAGAGACTGAAAAACGTTTTTTGCATATTTAACGAACGGATTCCTAACAGGAGAAATTGTGATTTTATAAAAAAGACACCTGAGCAAATCAGGTGTCTTTTCATTATGCTTGTTTTTCTTTCTGGAACTTGTTACTCACAAATGGATAAACGATTAAGCCGACAAAGAATAAACCGATGCCGAGTATAAATGTCGTTAAATCTGCTGTGCCTGTTACGATAACAAACACGGAGTATGCACACGCCAGTATCGCGATCAATCCGTCTCTTACACGGGAGCCTTTCAGCTGGTCATACGTTTCACCTTTGATGACTACCTTCAAGCTGTAGATTGCAGATACCAGATACGGAATTAAATATGCGAGTGTAGCCGCTGTCGTTAAAAATGTAAATGCGTCACTTATTGTCCGGGAAATAACCGAGAAAATGAAGACCTGTGACATGACGTTTGTAATAATGAGTGCAATGACCGGACTTCCCTTTTTATTCGTTTTTGCAAAAAATGCCGGGAAATCTCCTGCTTTAGCGGCTTGGTATGGCACCTCAGAGCCAAGCAAAATCCAGCCGAGCATCGTTCCGAATAAACAAAGGATAGCCAAAAGCGCCATAATCACGCTTCCCGCGTTTCCAACAATCGCATAGAGTACATCAACAAATGGTTTTTCAGAGCCGACAAGCTTATCATGCGGCAGAACACCCATCGTAATTAAAGTCACAATAATATATATGCTCAAGGCAATCAGCAAGCCGGTAATTGTCGCACGTTTCACATCACGCTGAGAGCGCGCACGGCCGGACAGGATCACCGCGGATTCAATTCCGACAAACGCCCACAGTGTAGAAATCGCAGCGTTATGAACCTGGCCACCAATTCCAATGCTTGTGCCGTTTTCTCCTTGAACCGGGAAATAAAAATGACCGAATAATGACGTTTGAAACACAAACAAACCGGCAACGATAAAGAAGACAAAACCTAATACTTTAGAAAGCGTTGTGACAAAGTTTAATTTACTTGCGCCGTTAATGCTGGCAACAAGAATCGCGTGCGTTCCCCATAACAAGATCGTACATACGGCAAACGTCAGTAATTGGCCGAGTGTCACCTCTTGCCCGCCGATCGAAAACATCTCACGTTTATCAACCAAGATCGGGAAGAACGAAGTCAAGTAACCGGCGAGACTTGTGATGATCGCCACGTTACTGATCCAGCTCGCCACCCAGTAGCCCCACACCATTGTGAAACCGGCAGCGTTGCCTTTTTTCGGGTCAGAAAACAGCGCTCTTGCATAACTTTGCGGTCCCGCTGTCAGTTCAGGCTTGCGAATGGACAAGTGTCCGAACACAAGTGCAATCATCAGCACGCCGGCACCTGTCAAAAGCCAGGCGGACGTAGCTCCAAACGGACTCGCAATTGAAGCAAGCGAGCTCGGCAAGGAGAAAATTCCTGATCCAACCATATTTCCAACGACAAACGCCGTTAATAACCAAAAACCCCATTTTTTTGTCTGTTCCATTCCAGTACCTCCATGATTCTTTGTACGGACCAGACCCCGAGATCATATAAACGCAAAAAAAGCCTGAACAAAAGTCCATGCTTAAAGAAACACACACCCTTGATCTCCGGATAGCCCTCCGCGAAAAAGCACGCGGCAGTCCTGCACTTATTCAGATACAGTCCCAGCATAGAGAAGGATCGGCTTTCTCCACACTTCGGCGCTGATGCCTTTTACACATGTTTAACAGCCCCTGTCAGCCTAGCATGTGTGACTCATCATCCGCGCAACCTCTACCTCACTGAGAAAGAGTGAGGATTTAATTATTCAGTTACTCCCAGAAGGTTATCAAAGAAAGGATGATCTGTCAAAGGGAACAGATGGAAAATACGGATAGAGCCAAGCCCTATCCGCATGTGGTTATCGATTATTTTTCTTTTTTTGCACAGCTTCTTGAAGCGGATCATCTTTTAGAGCTGAACCAGCATCTTCAAGAGCTCCTTGGATTACGTTTTTTTCTTTTTCGGAACGTTTTCCTTTATCTTTATTAAAGAAACCCATTCGTATCACCTCTTTTAAAAAATAGGTACATGTTTAAGATGCCTTTTTCCTGAAAAATTATGCGGGATATTTTTTATCGTCCAAAGTCCTGTTGATCAAACATACATTCTCTTGATATATTTGTAATTCAGAGATTTTTTGCAAAAGATAAAAGGAGAAGCGGCAAATGACAGGAAAAACACACATCATGGGAGGCATCGCTTCTTGTACGGCAGCGGCTTATTATTATGGATTTGATCCAGTGCTTATGGCTGCGTCAGGCGCGGTTGGAGCATTAATACCCGATATCTGCCACACACAAAGCAAAATCGGGAGAAAATTTCCTATTTTATCGAAAGTGGTCAGCTCCGTTTTTGGCCATCGCACCTTTACACACAGCCTGCTGTTTATGCTCATCATGTTTTTTATCACTTCTACATACATTCCAGATAAAAACATATCAGCCGGCCTGATGATCGGAATGGCGAGCCACTTGATTCTTGACGCTTGGACGGTGAACGGAATCAAATTATTATTCCCTTCCACGATCCGCGTTCGGCTTCCATTATATATGAAGACAGGCAGTTTTTCTGAGCAGCTCGTGCTAGCCGGCCTGACCCTTGCTTCATGTTACTACTTTTATATGCTGTTTCATGGCCGCATGTTTTAAACATGAGTGCTGAGACTTGTCTGAACCGGCTGTTTTTAGTAGGTTTTACTTAAGAAGCATTTCATGCAGATGATCAAGAAAACGTGAGGAGTCATATTGATGAAAGGAACCTTTTTTCACAATCAGCGGTTTTTATGTTTTTCGATCTTATTTATGTGGATCAAAACGTATGTGATATATAAACTCGGCTTTGATTTGCAAATCGATACTCTGTTGGAGGAGCTAATGCTGCTGGTCAACCCGCTCAGCTTTATTCTTCCTTTATTCGGGATCGGCCTGTTTCTAAAAGAAAACAAGCAGCGGGCCTTTTTGCTGATTGCCAATTTGGTTCTGACTGTTATCTTGATCTCTAATACGATTTTTTACGGCTTTTATATCGATTTTATTACCATCCCGGTTTTATTTCAGGCCAGCAACATGAGCGATATGGGCAGCAGTGTAAAAGAACTGTTCCATCCTCTGTTTATCGCCCTGTTTGTGGATTTGGTTTTTCTGCTGTTGTTCGCCAGAAAAACCAAACACCCACAGACAAAAGCCGCTCCCCACACGATCAAACGGTACTATGCAGCTTCCTGCGGAATGCTTTTATGCACACTGGCACTTGCAGAAGTACAGCAGCCGAAGCTTTTGGCACATTCTTTTGACCGGGAAATGCTAGTCAAAAGCATCGGCCTGTTTCAGTTCCATATTTACGATACAATTTCTCAGACTGTTAATATCAGCGCGAAAGCTTTTGCCGATGAAGACAGTATAACTGCCATTAAAAACTACACAGAGGCTGATTACAGCAAGCCTGATCAAAGCAAATTCGGTCTTGCAAAGGGGCGCAATGTCATCTTTGTAACACTTGAGTCGACCCAAAGCTTTGTTCTGAATGAAAAAGTAAATGGAAAAGAAATTACCCCATTTATGAATGATCTCATAAAAAAAAGCTATTCCTTTGATCATTTCTATCAGCAAACAGAACAAGGCAAAACATCAGATTCAGAATTTATCGTCGCTAACTCACTGTATCCCTCCCTTAGCGGCGCCGTCTTTTTCACGAAAAGCGACCATCAATTTCATACGATGTATAAATCGCTGAAGCAGCACGATTATTATTCAGCCGTCTTTCACGCTAACCATAAAACATTTTGGAACAGAGATGTCATGTACGATACATTTGGCATTGACCGCTTTTTTGATGTTGATGATTTTCATGTCACTCCCGGGACATCGACAAGCTGGGGCTTAAAAGACAAAGAATTTTTAGAGCAGTCCGCCAAAAAGCTGAAAAGCCTACCGCAGCCGTTCTACAGCAGTTTTATCACGTTAACGAATCATTTTCCGTTTGAGATTGATGAAAAGGATCAGCTGATAGATGAATTCGATTCAAGCAGTGATCTGTTAAACCGCTATGTGACCACGGTTCGCTATGAGGATGAAGCATTGAAGCATTTTATCAAAAAACTGAAGGACGAAGGCTTATACGAAAATTCGATGATCGTATTTATGGGAGATCATTACGGCATTTCTGAAGCCCATAACGAGGCAATGGCTGAGTTTTTAGGGAAAGACGAAATCACACCGTATGACAACGTTCAGCTCCAGCGGGTGCCGTTTATCATACATATCCCGGGAATCACCGATCAACAGCCGGAAACCATCCCTGATGCCGGGGGACAGGTCGACGTCAGGCCGACGCTGATGCATTTGCTCGGCGTTGAGACAAAAGGCGATATCCAATTCGGCAATGATTTGCTGTCGGGCGACCGCACCCCATTCGCCGTTCTGCGAAACGGCAGCTTTATTACGAACGATTATGTATACACAAAGAACACGTGCTATAGCCAAAAAACAGGTGAAGTGCTGGAAGATCAGGATGCGTGCCTCCCTTACAAGGAGAAAGCAAACGAAGAACTGTCTCTCTCTGATAAAATTTTAAATGGTGACCTGCTCAGGTTTTCCGAATGAAAAAATCCCTCTATCAAGAGGGATTTTTTACGTTTCCAATATCACCTTGCCAGTCAGCTTCGTTTCATAGCCGTTTAAATGAGACAGATTCGCCTTGTAGTCCTCAGAATTCAAAATCTCCTTCACGGCTTTGAGCAACTGCTCATTTTTTTTCAAAACAACGATATCATATTGTTCGTCGATGAGCGGGATAAAATCAACACTGCCCATATGTGCCGCGTGCTGTGCCCCGATTCCCGCGTCAGCCTGTCCGCTTGAAACTTGTGAAGCGGCAGCGTAATGATCAGTCACGATATCGCCATATCCCACTACATCAGCCGGATTCACACCAAGCAAGCCAAGCTGTTCATCAAGGAGCACCCTTGCGCCAGAACCCTTTTCCCTGTTGATGATCCGGATATCGGCTCTTTTCAAGTCTTTCCAGCCTTGAATGTTTTTCGGATTCCCTTTTTGCACATACAGTCCTGCTTTGCGGAGAACGACATTGATGAGACAAAACGGTTCACCTGTCAAAATCCGTTTTACATAAGGCGCGTTATACTGGCCCGTTTCTGCATCGTACAAATGGAGGCTGACAATGTCACACTTGCCTTGATACATATCAATCAGGCTGTTTAAGCTTCCTTTGTATTTACGGAGCGGCGTCTCCTGAATGGCATTCTCCAAATGCTTGCTGAGGATATCCATCGAAATGTCCTGTCCGCTGATCATGACATTTGGTCTGCCGTCCGGCTCAGCCTCCTGCACCTGTTTCGGCGCTTCTTTTGCAGCGATGGGCTGAGACATTCTCATATTCGTTTTATATTGCTTTAAATCTTCTTCATCCACACGCATCTGCCTTCCGACACGGTAAGCAGGCAGCACGCCTTTTTTAATCAAGTCATAAACGGTCAGCTTTGATACCTTCAGCAGACCTGCAACTTCTTCTATCGTATAGGAAGAGGTTTCATTCATCATCATCACTCTCCTATTTTATTATACCTTTTCGCCGAATGTAAAAAAACCCACATAAACCAAACATAATCAGTTATAATTAGTTATATCTAATGATAAGGGGTGCAATCATGTTTAAGAAGTATTCTATTTTCATCGCAGCCTTAACTGCTTTTCTGCTTGTAGCAGGCTGTTCTTCAAACCAGTCTTCAACGGACAGCGAGAAAAAAGTAACGTTAACCATCTCAGCTGCCGCCAGCGCGCAGGATGCACTTGAGGAAATCCAAAAAAATTATGAAAAAGATCATCAACATATAACCATCCAAGATAACTATGGCTCATCCGGCGCCTTGCAAAAACAGATTTCTCAAGGAGCAGGAGCAGATCTGTTCTTCTCAGCTGCTGAGGATAAATTTAAAAAGCTGGTGGATGATGGAGATATCGCAAAAAAAGACAGCACTGAATTAGTCGGTAATGAAATTGTGCTGGTCGTACCGAAAAACGGAGATTCACCTGTGACAAGCTTCAGCAATCTGGCTGAATCAGAAAAAATCGCTCTTGGCACTCCGGAATCCGTACCGGCAGGAGCTTATGGGAAAGAATCACTGACAAAGCTGTCTTTATGGGACAAAGTGAAGGATAAAATTGTGTATGGAAAAGACGTTCGCCAAGTTCTTTCTTATGTTGAAACCGGCAATGTAGACGCAGGTGTTGTTTATAAAACAGATGCCCTAGTCTCGAAAAAGGTCAACATTGTTGACGAGGCAAAAGCAGATACACACAGCCCAATTGTCTATCCGTTAGGAATCGTAAAAGATACAAAACACCGTAAGGAAGCGAAGGAATTTTACGAATACCTGCAATCTGATGAAGCAATGAAAGTATTTGAGAAATATGGCTTTACTGCCGAGTAGCATAAGCGCTTCAGAATTTTTCACACCCGTTGTGCTTTCCTTTCAGGTGGCGGCAGTTGCCGGAATTGTTGTCATTATTCTCGGAACACTTGCTGGAGCATGGATGTCACGGGCATCATTTTTCGGAAAAACGGCACTCGAAACATGTTTTATGCTTCCGCTCGTTCTTCCGCCTACTGTTGTCGGTTTTATTCTGATCGTCATTTTCGGAAAGCACAGCTTCATCGGACAAGCCATCGAGTGGATTTTCCAGCAGCCTGTCATTTTCACCTGGTGGGCCGCTGTGATCGCCTCGGCTGTTGTAGCCTTTCCGCTTATGTATCAATCAGCCAAAACCGGATTTGCTGACATTGATCCCGATATACAAGGTGCGGCAATGGTAGACGGCGCTAGCAGATGGAAAGTGTTTATCCATATCTCCGTCCCGCTTGCCTATCCTTCGTTACTGACCGGAAGCATCCTTAGCCTTGCGCGGGCGCTCGGAGAATTTGGCGCAACACTCATGTTTGCAGGAAACATCCCCGGTGTTACGCAAACACTGCCGACGGCGATATATGTCGCATTGGATTCCGGCAACAATACCCTTGCTTGGGCGTGGGTCGTCTGTATTGTTGTCATTTCCTTTTTGATGCTGTTTTTCATTCAACAGAAAAAAACGCACTAAAAAAACTCCCCATAACGGGGAGTTTTTTGATTAAAACAGAAGCTCATCAGGATTTGGACCGACACGCTCATCTTTATTTAATGCGTCAATTTTGTCCATGTCTTCTTGAGACAATTCGAAATCAAAAATATCAGCGTTTTCGATGATACGGTGTTCTTTAATGGATTTTGGAATGGTTACAACTCCATGCTGCAGATCCCAGCGCAAAATCACTTGAGCCACAGATTTATTGTGTTTTTCAGCAATCTGTGTCAGTACTTCGTTATCCAAAAGCTGTCCCTGCATGAGCGGAGACCACGCTTCCAGCTGAATGCCTTGCCCTTTGCAGTAATCTCTTAATTCTTTTTGCGTCAAGCGAGGGTGAAATTCAACTTGGTTCACCATCGGTTTGATTTCAGCATCTTTCAACAGCTCTTCTAAATGATGAACTTGGAAATTGCTGACGCCGATCGCGCGAATTTTGCCGTCTTTGTACAGCTTTTCAAGCGCGCGCCATGTATCTTTATATTTATCTTTGCCAGGCCAATGGATCAAATATAAATCTAAGTAATCAAGCTGCAGTCTTTCTAGGCTTTTTTCAAAGGCAGCAAGCGTTGTTTCATAGCCTTGATCTTCATTCCACACTTTTGATGTGATGAAGAGCTCTTCTCTTGCCACACCGGATTCTTTAATCCCGATGCCAACGCCTTCTTCATTTTTGTAGATCGCTGCTGTATCAATACTGCGATAGCCATTTTTAATTGCCGCTTTCACTGATTCAGTCGCTTCATTACCATTTTCTACTTTAAAAACGCCCAGACCGAACCAAGGCATTTCAACTCCGTTATGTAACTTTACAGTATCTTTTAAACTTGTTGGCACTTGAACCTCCACCCTTTCACTGAAATGTAAGCGTCTATATTATCTCACATTCCTCTCAGCCGATACCAATAATACGCTTAAGACCCTCTTTTTGCTTCTTTTTTCACAGCACAGGCAAATCCAAACACTATTTTTTTCCTATTTTAACAATATTGAGATTACAAATACATTGAGCAGGGTATGCGTGTAGTGTAACCAAATGAAAACAAAGGAGGAAACAACTTGAAACGTATTCGTATCCCAATGACACTTGCTCTTGGTGCCGCTTTGACAATTGCCCCTTTGTCCTTTGCTTCCGCTGAAGAAAATCCTGCTCCGAAGATGTCGCAGACAACTACTGCTGGAACAACTGCCGCTGATGTAGGTTTAAACGTCAACCTGGATGTACTTGGAATTGCCAACCAGATCGCTGATGCCATCAAATCCGCACAGAATAGGGATGGCTTTGTGAAAAACCTCATGGAGTCTTCCTTCTACGCGTCCGGCCAAAAATATAACGTCATGGTCTTTAATTTAAGCCAGGAATATGAAGATCATTTGAACGGTGTGCAATTTTACGGCTCAGCCGTTTACGACGGCATTACGTATGGCATTTGGGTATTTGAAGATGGAACCTTTACAAACAAAGGCGATGGCGGCTGGATCAACTGGGCCTTCAGAGGCTGGTTCGACCGGGATGGCAGCACTGTCGCATTTCATCGCCCTTAATATAAAAAAAGCTGGCGCTCTAACGCCAGCTTTTTTTCTGCATTTATTCGCCGCCTTCAAGCATGGCGGCTTCGACATCATTAATGTATTGGCGAAGCTCATGGGAGATGTCCCGGGAAATTTCCCTCTCTTCGAAGAGCGTTTGAATTTCATTTCTGATCGCCTGCACAGCCTTCAGCTTCACTTCCAGCTTCTGATTTTCAAAATGGGCACTTGATTTTAACTCATGATGGCTGTGCTCCAGCCTGAAAATTAACTGCTTATAGAATGTAATGACAGATAAAAACACTTCTTTATGCTCATCCGTCTTATGTTTTTCCAGATATTCTATCGCTGCTTTTGCCGTTTTCACTCTTGTTGCCCGTATCAATCCCGCTTCATTTAAAATCGACATCTCCGGCTTTTTATGTTCACCGAAGAAAATCCAATACATCAGCCTCTTGAGCCTTGTTTTTGATAACCCGACTTTAAACGGGTTGGCATACAAAATTTCCAACTCGTTAAATCGTTCTTGCAGCACATTTGCTGTTTCTTCCGGGATGTCTCCCCGCTCCAGCATTTTCATCAGCGCCTCTTGCTCAGCCTTAACCCCCTGCGCACGGACTTTTCGCTCGTGCTTCTTAATGCGATTAGATGATGTATACTGCTGAAAACGAAGATTTTTCATTTTCTCATTGTATTCAGCTATCACCGCAAGAGAGGCCGTTTTGTTTGTCTCATTCATGTCCTCTTTAATCGTTTGAAGGGCTGTTTTGATCAACTTGCGTCTCGCCGTCAGCAGCTTCTTATTTCGTTCCTCGTCCTCTTCTTCTTTTTCAGTCAGAATTGGCAGCACAACGGTGGCAATGACAAGCGTGCATAAAATGACGCCGGCTGCTAAAAAGAGAATCAGATTTCTTTCCGGAAACGGCGTACCGTCCTCCAGGAAATACGGAATGGAAAAAGAACCTGCAAGCGTTACTGCTCCACGCACACCGGAAATCGAAATTAACAGCGTCGAACGAAGACCCGGTTTATAGATGTTCTGATCTTTATTAAAGAACCATTTGCCGTTCCAGAAGAACAGCACCCACAGGAATCTAAGGAGCATTAATGTAAATGTGATGACTAGGATATAGCCGATCACCTTCATGTTGCTGATGGCAGTGTCGTTAAAGATAACAGAAATAACATCAGGGATTTGCGTGCCGAGAATAACGAAGACCAGGCCGTTCAAAATAAATAAAATAATGTTCCACGTACTTGAGGAGACGATTTGCAGCTTGATCATCGTTGATTCCAGACGATCCTGTTCAACCGCATGGGTAATACCGCCAGCTACAACAGCTAAAATGCCCGAAACGCCGATTTCTTCAGCTGCCAAATAAATCACAAACGGCGTCAGAATTTGAATCAGCATATGCATCGTGACATCCTGCATGCCAAGGCGGCGCAGAAATAGGCGAAAACGAATAATCAAAAATGAAATGACAACCCCGCACAGCAAGCCTCCGAGAGAAATAAAGACAAAGCTGACAGCCGCTTGTGCTAATGAAAATGCACCAGTCACTGCCGCTGCAATCGCAAACTTAAAGGCCACCAGACCTGATGCATCATTCATCAGCCCCTCACCTTCCAGCAGGCGAAGAATCCCTTTTGGCATTTTCACTCTTCCTGATAATGCGCTGACAGCGACGACATCAGTCGGTGAAAGAATGGCCGCAAGTCCAAAGGCCGCTGCCAGCGGAATAGCAGGAATCATCCAGTGAATCGTGTAGCCGCCTACAATCACAGTCGCAAATACAAGGCCGAGTGCAAGCAATAAAATCGGAGCCCTTAAATTCCAAAGCTCTGCCCGCGGTGTCCTCTTTCCATCATTAAATAGCAGAGGCGCGATAAAAAGAACAAAAAACAATTCGGTGTTTAATTCAAAATGAAGTCCCTGTGGAAATGAGGCGGCAAGAATCCCAAGAGCCACTTGAATCAGCGGCACCGGAATAAACGGAATAAACCGGTTCACGATATTAGAAATCGCAATAATCGTTAATAATACGAGCACAACTAAAAATATGTCCAAATGCATGACCTCCTTCGTCTGTTGTGTGTCGGCATGATGAGCCAAAAAATCTGTTTGTCTAAAAGCCCTTGAGCTAGGGTGGCCTTGCATCCGCTATGTGGTTTCGCAGGAGTTCTCTCCACACTTGTCTTCTTTTATAGTACCCTTTTTAGGGTATTTTTTCTCATGATATGCTCACAGTGAACTTTTTTGCAGAAGAGCAAATTATAGAAAAAAGAGACAGGAAGCTACTCCCTGTCTCTCGTCTTTCTTTCTCAATCATGAAAATTCGTACCGTCAGTTGTTGCTTTAATAATGCCCGCGCGAATGACAAAGTCACCGAAATGCTCGCCTTCCTCGCGTTCTTTCGCATAGCGGGAAAGAAGGATGCGCAGCTCGCTTAAAATGTCTGCTTCACCGATGTTTTCACGGTACATTTTGCTTAAACGGCTTCCGTCAAACGCAGCGCCAAGATACATATTATATTTGCCCGGCGCCTTTCCGATAAATCCGATCTCACCGAGTGCATGACGTGCACAGCCGTTCGGGCATCCTGTCATGCGAATGGTGATTTCCTGATCACGAAGGCCGTTTTCGTCAATAATCTCTTCAATCTTATCTAACAGGGTCGGCAAATAACGTTCTGCTTCAGCCATTGCCAATCCGCAGGTCGGAAGAGCGACGCACGCCATCGAGCTGCGGCGAAGCGCTGAATAGTGCTTGCCGTCAGTTAGTCCGTACTGTTCAATTAAAGCACTGATTTCTTCTTTTTTATCGCTTGAAACGTTCGCAATCATTAAGTTCTGATTGGCTGTCAGCCGGAACTCACCTGTATGAACTTTGGCGATTTCCCGCAAGCCAGTCATCAGCTTATAATCATCGTAATCCGTTATACGGCCGCCTTCGACAAACAGCGTGAAATGCCATTTATCCTCGATGCCTTCCACCCAGCCATAGCGGTCGCCGTTATGATCGAAATGATACGGCTTCGCTTCTTCCAGGCTCCAGCCGAGACGGTTTTCCAATTCTTCTTTTACGTTTTCTAAACCGAGGCGGTCAACTGTGTATTTGAACCGCGCATTTTTACGGACAGAACGGTTGCCGTAATCACGCTGAATCGTAATCGTTTTTTCAGCAACGTCATACATTTGCTCAGGCCGGCAGAAACCGATCACCTTGGCTAATTGCGGATATGTCGCAGTATCGCCATGCGTCATTCCCATACCGCCGCCGATTGCCACGTTAAAACCGATCAGCTTGCCATCCTCGACAATCGCAATGAATCCGAGATCTTGTGAAAAGACGTCAATATCATTAGACGGCGGAACGGCAATACCGATTTTAAACTTCCGCGGCAGATAGAGCGGTCCGTACATTGGCTCGACTTCTTCCTCCGGCGTGCCGGCAACTCTTTCCTCATCAAGCCAAATTTCATGATATGCTCTCGTCCGCGGCAGCAGATCATCACTTAATTTTTTAGACCACTCGTATACCTCTGAGTGGATTTCAGATTGATAAGGGTTTGATGCACACATGACGTTACGGTTTACGTCTCCGCAGGCTGCGATCGTATCCAAAAGTGCTGAGTGGATCGTCTGAATGGTTTTCTTCATGTTCCATTTCAGAATTCCGTGCATTTGGAATGTTTCACGTGTCGTCAATTTTAATGTGCCGTTCCCGTATTTCTGGGACAGGTCATCCATGACAAGCCATTGTTCAGGCGTCGAGACGCCCCCTGGCATACGCACGCGCAGCATGAACTGATATGCGGGCTCAAGCTTCTGCTTTTGGCGTTCATTTCGGAGGTCGCGGTCATCCTGCAAATAACTGCCGTGGTGTTTCATCAGGCGGTTATCATCATCCGGAATTCCCGCACTGATTCGATCGAGCATCACTTCTTTCAGCGTGCCGCGCAAATAATCACTTTCTTTTTTAATGCGTTCAACATCACTTGGAGAGCCGTCCGGTGCTTTTAGAATTTTGGTCACCATGTTGAAAAACTCCTTTCAAGTCAAATCAATATACATCACGCTGATAGCGTTTTTGCTGCTGCATATCGGCAAGATAAGCCTCCGCCTCTTCGCGGCTCATATTGCCTTCTTTTTCGATAATTTCAAGCAATGTGTTATGGACGTCATGCGCCATGTGCTTTTCATCTCCGCAAATGTAAACAGCCGCTCCTTCTTGAAGCCATTCAAACAATTCTGCGCTATGTTCAAGCATGCGGTGCTGCACATATACTTTTTCTTCCGTATCACGTGAGAACGCCACATCCATTTTTGTCAGCACACCGTCTTTGAGCCAATTCTGCCACTCTGTCTGGTAAAGGAAATCCGTGACAAAGTGCTGATCGCCAAAGAACATCCATGCCTTTCCTTCCGCTCCCGTCTCCTCACGCTCCTGCATAAACGAACGGAAAGGTGCGACGCCTGTCCCAGGGCCCACCATGATAATCGGTGTTTCAGGGTCTTTCGGAAGCTTAAAGTTTTGATTGTGCTGTACATAAACCGGCAGTGTGTCTCCCGGCTGCAGTCGTTCCGCGCACAAAATCGAGCAGACGCCTTTTCGTTCACGGCCGTGCGCATCGTAGCGGACTGCGCCGATTGTTAAGTGCACTTCATCCGGATTTGCGGATAAACTGCTTGCAATCGAATAAAGGCGGGCAGGCATTTTTCGCAAAATCGAGACAAACTCCTGCGCAGATACACTAAATGGGCCATAGTCACGGACGAGATCAAGCAAATCGCGCCCTTCAATATAGGCTTTTACATTCTCCTCATTTCCCGGGGCTAAAAGCTCTCTAAGCTCATCGTTCCCTGTCAGCTGGGCTGCCTGTTCAAGAAGCGGTTTTGTGAGAACGGTAATCTCATAGTGAGAAATCAGCGCTTCTTTCAGCGGTCGGACATCACCTTGCTTATTAAGCGTCACAATTTCTTCCGGGTCCCAATTCATTTCCTTAAGGAGCAGCTCGACAAGTTCCGGATCGTTTTCCGGATAGACGCCGAGGCTGTCACCAGGCTCGTAAGTCAGGCCAGATCCTTCAAGAGACAGCTCCACATGGCGTGTTTCTTTATTTGATCCTCTGCCGTTTAAATTTAAATTTTCTAACACTTCAGCCCGAAACGGGTTTGTTCTGGAATACGAAGACTCACCGGTTTGTGACGCAGCCGCCGGCGCAGGCGCGGCGCTTCCGCCCCCAGCTTCATTTAATCCTTTCAATACACCCTCAAGCCATTCGGCTGCCGGTTCATCATAGTCAAGATCGCAATCAACGCGCGGAGAAATCCGTTTTCCGCCGAGTTCTTCTAAGCGTTGATCAAATTCTTTCCCTGTCTGGCAGAAAAATTCGTACGAACTGTCACCAAGCGCCAAAACGGAAAAGCGCAGGTCTTCAAGCTTAGGCGCCCGTCTTCCGTGCAGAAATTCATGAAACGACAGCGCGTTATCAGGCGGCTCGCCTTCTCCATGCGTACTGACGACGATTAAAAGATTGGTTACCTTCTTCAGCTGATTCGGCTTAAAATCGCTCATGGATGAGACGGTCACTTGAAAACCGCTCTGTTCAAGCTGCTTGCCGGCATTTTCTGCAAGCCCCTGTGCGTTTCCCGTCTGTGAACCATAAAGAACGGTCACTTCTTTTGAAACGGCCGGTGCCGGTGCTTCCGCTGACACAGCTGCCGCCGGCGTACCCGCAGCTTCTTGGGCGGAAACAGATTGAGCGGATAAATATCCGCTCAGCCAGATTTTCTGGGATTCGGTCAAGGTCGGCAGAAGGCGGTTAAGGAGCTCTGCCTGCTCCTGATTAAACGGACTGTTCATTACCTGAAGTTGCAACGTATCCACCTCACAAAGTTATAAACTGATCGAAAATTGCATCTAATTGAACTTTACCGGAATACTAGGCTTAAGTAAAATATATTTACATGATGATAACTATTAAGAATCCTAATGATAAAACGGCTATGCTTCATGTAAATAGAAAAAAGAGAAGGACTCCCTTCTCTTCATTCAGCAATCTGATATAAGTGAGGCGGCACAGCGGTTACAAACGGACTGGCTTCACCTGTATAAAATACCGCCAGCATGTGCATCGCACGGGTGCACGCAGTATATAAAAGCCTGCGGTCGTGCTCTGTATGATAGTGTTCTTCAGATGCATCATAGACAAGCACTGCGTCAAATTCAATTCCCTTCGCTAAATACACCGGAATCACGCAAACACCCTTTTGAAATGGTTGATTTTCTTTATGAATCAGGCGAACATCTGTATATTCACTCATGTGGGCGTGCGCCTGTATGCATTGATGCGCAGTCTTGCAGATGACGGCTATTGTTTCGTGCCCTTTTTTCTTGAGCCGGCCAATTTCTTGCGCGAGCTTTTGGCAAAGGCTCTCATGTCCTTCAGTTTTGACAACGAGCGGCATTTCCCCGCTTCTATTAAACGGCTCAATATCCGCTCCATCTTGAAGCATCGCTTTGGTAAACTCGACAATCTGCCTTGTTGATCTGTATGTTCTCTTTAAACGAACATACTCAGCAGGCTCATCCTCAAAGCACGCATCCATACGCTGATCCCCGTTTATGGTATGCGCGTAGATGGACTGATTGATATCACCGAGCACTGTCATGCTGGCAGCCGGAAAAATGCTTCTCATGTAAGCCATCTGAAACGGTGAATAGTCCTGGGCTTCGTCAATAAATAGATGTTTGATTTTCGTATTTTTCTTTCTGCCCTCAATCAGATCCTGCATATAAAGAAACGGTGCCGCGTCCTCATAGAGCAATTTATTATCCGTAAATGCCGAACGGGTCAGCTCACCTATCGCATCCATCTTCTCATGTTGAAATTTTCCTCCCCAGCCAGAAAACAATTGCAAATAAAGTTGTGTAACATCAAGAAATGCAAGGAGCCTGACTGCCTGTTTGAGCGGTTTGAAAGCTTTTTTCACAATGATGGCGGCAAGCAGCTGCTGCTCTCTTTGATAATCGTTAAACGTACTCTCGCTGAACCGTTTCCTTTCCTGCAGTTTTTTGTACACGTCCAAGTAGTCCTCTTTGTCAAGCAGCTCAGCTTCATGAACAACCCAATCCTTTCGCCGTTCCTTTTTCTCAAGCTTGTTAAGCTCACTCAGCAGCCACTTCGCGGTTTGCTCCATCCGATTCGGAATGGAGTGATTTTGATCCAATGAGTAAAAATAGGATTGAATTTGCTCCTTTGTGATCAGCTTTTGTCCGCGGAATATAATATTTTTAAAAATCATCCCTTCAGAGGAAAGCCGTGTGACGTATTCATTAATGAATTGCTGAAAGGATAAACCCGCCTTCCATGTGATTCCTGCAAGCCTTGTTGGAAAATCGCCTCCCTTTGTTTCGGTCAGGCAATATTCGAGCTGATCAAAGGGGCTTTCACATTTGAACTTGCGGCCAAGACGATGCTCGATATATTCCTGAAACGTCGCCTGCTCCATATTCTCTTCTCCTAACTCCGGCAAAACAGAGGAGACATAGCTGTTAAATAAGAAGTTGGGTGAAAACAAAACGATTTGTCCGGCATCAATGACACCGCGGTGCCTGTATAACAAATAAGCGACACGCTGAAGCGCAGCCGATGTTTTCCCGCTGCCAGCCGCTCCCTGCACGATCAGGATCTTGCTTTTTTCATTACGGATAATCTGATTTTGTTCTTTCTGAATCGTAGACACGATGTTTTTCATTTGGGTATCAGAGTGATGGCTTAATACCTCTTGCAGCATTTCATCGCCAATCGTCATATCGGTATTAAACATCGCCTTGAGAGTGCCGTTTTTGATCATAAACTGGCGTTTCAGCACCATTTCCCCTTCTATCGTTTCACCGGGCACCTCGTACTCCGCTTTTCCTGGGGAATAATTGTAGTACAAACTTGATATCGGCGCCCTCCAGTCATAGATCAGAAAGTGTTCCTCCTTCTCATCCAAACAGGAAGCTAAACCGATATAAATTCGCTCTGCCTGCTCCTCGCCGTTTTCAATAAAATCAATCCGGCCGAAATAAGGCGATTTTTTCAATTGATGAATTCGTTTGAGCTGCTGATCCATGCGCCGATGATTGTGTTCCCGATCAGACAGCAGCTCTGCCTGCTGCTTAATGCTAGCCATCGTTTCAATCGCTTCATGGGCATCATCAAAATTAACCTTAACATCCTCCCAAAAGCTTTTTCTTAATCCGATGATATCATGCTTCAACCCGCCCGCAGACGTTTCCAGAAACCGCTCTTTTTTTTCGAGCTCCTTCAGCACCTCATCTATTCTCGACTGCTCTTCCTTCCATTCCTTATCCTGCTGATTCATGAACGGCACCTCCAGAAAATAGTTGACAAACATAGATGAAATACTGTAAAATATAATTGGATACATATATTAAATATATGATGCAAACTGGCAAATACAATTTATAATAGCACATTCACCCAATACCAATCAAGGTTTGGGTTATTTATATTATGCAGAAAAAAACCGATTTCACTTCGAAATCGGTTTTTTTGCTATTAATTATCTAAGCGAAAAGAACGGTTTGGCAGCTTCCAATTAAACATATAGGAACAAACCCGGCAAACAACGAGCACGAAAAACAGAACGTATAAGCCGAACGAGTTCCCCAGCCAGCCCAAGCCGACGATTAAACCGCCGAGCGCCGCCCATACCGCATAGATTTCCGCTTTCAGCACAAGCGGTTTGCGCCCGGCAAGAAGGTCGCGGATGATCCCGCCCCCGCTTCCCGTCAGCACCGCAGCCACGATCACGGCACTAAGCGGATGGCCCATTTTGACGGCATACAGTGCGCCTTGGATAGCAAAGGCAGCGAGGCCGATCGCATCTGATAAATTGCCCCACTTATTCCAATGCTTCAGCAGCAGCTTCGGAAACAGAAACACAATTGTAATAGATAAAAGCGCGATTTGAAAGTACGCTCCCTGCTCCCATAGCGCTGACACCGGAACACCGATCAGCAAATTGCGGATCGCTCCTCCTCCAAAAGCTGTGACAATCCCTAATATATAAACTCCTAAAATATCATATTCCTCTTCCATCGCAACAATTGCGCCGCTGACTGCAAACGCAATGATGCCAATCACACTAAGCAGCTCCCAAGCCATTCTGATGACTCCCTTTTATGTTTGTTAAATTTTCTGACGACCTCTAGATTTTATAATCGCTCCAGCGTAAAATCAATAACATTTTCATGAGAAAAAAAGATAAATTTAGAGGGAATACGGCTATTGCTGATGGACATGAGTTTGCGAAATTAAAAAAGCGCCCGGCATACGCGGGCGCTTTTTTTGTTATTCAGATTTTTCGCCTTTCAGCAGGCACATAAAAATGATAATCAGGATAAAAGCAATCAGGGCCAGGAATGGAATCGTAATAAAACCAAACCAGTTAATATATTGGCCCGAGCACGGCACGCCGCTGACACATGGCTTAATGCCGCTAAAGCCGGGCACTTTTTGCTCTAAGTAATGCATGATCGAAATGAATGCCCCAATAATCGCCATCGGGAGCACATATTTTTTCACTCGTGTGTCCCCTTGAAAGGTGGCGATGCCTAAAATCAGGACGAGCGGATACATGAGGATACGCTGGTACCAGCACAGTTCACATGGAATAAACTTTCTGATTTCACTGAAATACAGGCTGCC
This sequence comes from Bacillus subtilis subsp. subtilis str. 168, assembly GCF_000009045.1. Lineage (GTDB taxonomy): Bacteria > Bacillota > Bacilli > Bacillales > Bacillaceae > Bacillus > Bacillus subtilis. The sequence continues at coordinate 3,438,001 of NC_000964.3, forward strand.
CAGCATAGCGATAAGAGCCACAACCCAGGAAGCATATAAAAATACGATTCTATTTTTCATATTGTTACTTCCCTTTCAGCTCTTTTTCTATTGTCTCTTTGATTTCATCATAATCCGCAAAATTTTTGATCACTTTATCATTGACGTAAATCGTCGGTGTTGCCTGTATGTTCATTTTTTGATTAAGGTCAGAATCCTTTTCCACTTGAGAAGCGAATGTTTCCTTATCAAGATTTTCCTTGAGCGTCTCAGGTTTTATCTTTGTGGTGCTTTTTGCAAGATCACCAAGGAGGCCTGGGGTTACCCATTCCTGTTCCGTATCCGGCTGTTTTTCGAACAGCTTTTCATGGAAATCCCAGAAAGAGTCAGGGTCTTCCTTCCATACTTCTTCAGATGCAAGAGCCGCTAACCTTGAACCTTTTCCATGGAACATGACGTTCACGAAAGAAAATTTCACATCGCCCTTATCAATAAAGTCTTTTTGTATTTTTGGAAAGATGTCACTGTTAAACACCTTGCAAGACGGACATTTGTAATCTCCGAATTCTACTACAGTTACCGGTGCATCGTCCTTGCCAAGCACAGGCTGCCCTTTGATAGACGGCTGTCCGGACACCGCATCATTGCCTTGTTCCGTTTTGTTATTAATGATGACAATGGCTGCTAGCAATACAACAACCACAACCGTAAGGATGACCGCGAATTTCGCAGAAGACTGCTGTTTCTTTTTCACTCCGACACCTCATCGTTTTAAAATTAAAAAAGAAGCGGATCGCAATTGACCCACTTCTTTATTTTAACAAGACAAGCGCTGATAAGAAAACCCCGAAAAAATGAATTCTCTCCGACAATTTATTTGTTTTTGAGACGCATGACGCGCATGGCGTTCGCCACAGCAAGCAGTGTAACGCCGACATCTGAGAAAACCGCTTCCCACATGGTCGCAATTCCAAATGCACCAAGAATGAGAAAGATCGCTTTCACACCTAAAGCAAAGCCGATGTTTTGCCACACGATTCGCCGTGTCCGTTTCGCAATCCGAATCGCTTCTGCTATTTTTGACGGCTGATCTGTCATCAGCACGATGTCTGCGGCTTCTACCGCGGCGTCTGAGCCAAGGCCTCCCATCGCAACCCCTATATCTGCGCGTGCAAGCACCGGCGTATCATTGATGCCGTCACCGACAAAAATGAGTTTTTCACTAGGCAAAAGCTTAGCTTCTAATGCTTCGACCTGCGCGACTTTATCTTGCGGCAGCAGCTCTGCATATACCTCACCAATCCCAAGCTGTTTTCCGACGGCTTCTCCCGTTTGTTTCGAATCACCCGTCAGCATAGCTGTCTGTTTGATCCCAAGCGACTTCAGATCAGCAACCGCCTGTGCTGCGTCTTCCTTTATCTCATCCGCTATGATGATTGCTCCGGCATAGCGTTGATCTACAGCAACGTGTACGATTGTTCCAGCATTTTCATCCGGGACATCCTCAATTTGTTCTCTTTCCATGAGCTTTTTATTCCCAGCAAGGATCTCAGTTCCATTTACCTTTGCAAAAATGCCGTGACCGGAGATTTCTTCGTATGACTCAATCTCATCGGAGGAAAGCATTTTCCCGTAAGCTTTACGCACAGATTCAGCAATCGGATGCTGTGAATGAAGCTCAGCGTATGCCGCCGCTTCAAGTAATCTATCCTTTGTAAAACCTTCCGCGGGTTTGATTTCTGTCACTTCAAAGCTGCCTTTTGTTAGTGTTCCCGTTTTATCAAACACCGCGTATTTGACTTGATTCAAAGCTTCTAAATAATTGCTTCCCTTTACAAGCACTCCGGCCTTTGAGGCCGCTCCGATTCCACCGAAGAAACCGAGCGGAATAGAGACAACAAGCGCACAAGGACAAGAAATCACTAAAAAGATAAGCGCGCGGTACACCCAATCGGAAAGCGCGGCGCCAGAAAGAACAAGCGGCGGAACAAAGGCCAGCAATACCGCAATGATCACCACAGCAGGTGTATAATACTTGGCAAACTTCGTGATAAAGTTTTCTGTCCGGGCTTTACGGCTGCTCGCATTCTGAACCAAGTCTAATATTTTTGATACTGCTGATTCCTGATAGCCCTTTGTGACTTCAATATGCAGAACGCCGTTTTGATTGATAAAGCCTGACATTACATCTTGTCCTTCCGCAGCTTTTCTCGGAACGGACTCACCTGTTAAAGCAGATGTATCAACCATCGCTGACCCTTGCACGACCTTACCGTCCAGGGGTATGCTTTCTCCCGGATTAACCACAATGATGTCTCCTGTCTGAACGTCCTCCGACGAAACCTGTTCGATGCCGTTCTTTGTTTTGAGATTGGCGTAATCAGGCCGTATGTCCATTAACGCACTAATTGATTTTCTGGAACGGCTGACCGCGGCTCCTTGAAAAAGCTCACCGATTTGATAAAACAGCATAACGGCGACCCCCTCAGGGTATTGCTGAATCAGAAAAGCGCCGATTGTGGCAAGAGCCATTAAGAAATGCTCATCAAACACCTGACCGCGGATGATGTTTTTGACTGCGCGGATTATAATGTCACCGCCGATAATCAAATAAGCACCGAGGAAAAGGAAAAATTCAATGGTTCCCGACTGAACCAAATATGCCGCTGCGCCGAGAATGACAGCCGCCGCCATTCTGATCAGCATATTGACCATTCGATTACGATAGCCATCATCAGCTGATTTCTTTATATGCTTTTGGCGAACCGTTACATGCGGATCAATTGATTTCACTTTTTTCTCTACTTTATTCGTGACCCATTGCTCTTCTTTCCCATCGGCTGAGACAGTTAAGGTGCTTGCCGCAAAATTTACCGCGCATCCGTTAATGCCTTTTATGCCTTTGACTCCATTTTCGATTTTTCGGGCACAATTGCTGCAATCCAAACCGTCCAGAACATATTCCTGTTTCACTAGTCTCACCTTACCTTCCGATTTAGGGTTCCCTCTTCAAAGCGTATCAATGAGTATTGTATTTATTTTATATATATGAGCATATACTCATATATAAGTTACACCTATTATATGTTGTTTTCCAAGAAAGTGTCAATGAAAAACAAAAACCGGCATATAGCCGGTTTTTCATTTTACTTTTTGCAGACGAAGAGCATTCAGAACAACGGAAACGGAGCTGAATGCCATTGCTGCTCCTGCTATCCACGGTGCTAAAAATCCAAGTGCTGCGATTGGGATGCCGAGGCTGTTATAGCCAAGCGCCCAGAATAAGTTTTGTTTAATGTTTTTCATTGTCAATCTGCTCATGCGGATTGCGTCGGCAATGCTGTTCAGATCGCCGCGAATAAGTGTAATGTCTGCTGTTTCCATGGCAATGTCCGTGCCAGTTCCAATCGCCATGCCGATGTCAGCTGTGGCAAGCGCCGGCGCATCGTTAATTCCGTCGCCTACCATTGCTGTCTGGCGGCCTTCTTTTTGCAAGCGGGCGATTTCCGCCGCCTTTTGTTCAGGAAGAACTTCCGCAATGATATTCGCAATTCCCGCTTCCTTCGCGATGGCTTCTGCGGTTCTGCGATTGTCTCCTGTCATCATGATGACATCAAGACCCAACTCTTTCAGACGGGCAACAGCCTTCCGCGACGTATCCTTAATCGTATCTGCAACTGCTACTAGCCCCGCTGCTTCTCCATCAATGGATACAAGCATAACTGTTTTCCCTTCGGCCTCTAGCTCTTCCATTTGGGCGAGAAGAGCCCCATGCTCAACCTGTTCGCTCTCCATTAATTTTCTTGTGCCGACGAGAATGCTTTTTCCTCCGGCTTCAGCCAAAATGCCTGCGCCGACTTTTGCTTCAAAGCGGGTAAGTTTCGGTATCTCAAGCCCTTTATCTTTCACGCCAGCAATAATCGCTTCGCCAAGCGGATGCTCTGATCCCGTTTCCGCTGCCGCTGCAAATTGAAGCAAATCTTTTTCTTCAAAACGGCCGAATGGAATGGCATCCGTCAGACGCGGCTTCCCGTTTGTCACGGTTCCGGTTTTATCAAGAACAATTGTATCGAGACGATGTGTTTTTTCTAAATGCTCGCCGCCTTTAAATAAAATCCCGAATTCAGCAGCGCGTCCAGATCCAGCCATTATGCTCGTCGGAGTGGCAAGACCGAGGGCGCAAGGACAGGCAATGACAAGAACCGCAATGAACTTGCTGATCGCTTCGGCAAAATCGCCAGGAGCCGCCCAAAGATACCAAATGAGAAAAGTGAGAACCGCAATCCCCAATACAATGGGTACAAAAATGCCTGAAATCTGGTCAGCGAGACGCTGGATCGGCGCTTTTGACCCTTGTGCTTCCTCAACAATTTTGATGATATGAGAAAGCGCAGTATCCTTTCCGACGTTGACAGCTTTAATTTTCAGAAAGCCGTTTGCGTTAACGGTTGAACCTGTCACGCTGTCACCAGGATTTTTGTCAACAGGAAGACTTTCTCCTGTAATCATCGATTCGTCAACCGCTGAACGGCCTTCAACCACTTCTCCGTCGACAGGAATTCGTTCGCCAGGTTTGACGTAAACAATGTCATTAACAAGCACTTCGTCGATCGGGATGATTTGCTCCTGTCCGTCTCTTACAACAGTAGCTGTTTTCGCTTGAAGCTTCATCAGCTTTTTAATCGCATCCGAGGAACGGCCTTTTGCTTTTGTTTCAAACAACTTGCCTAATAAAATCAGCGTCAGCAAAATCGCGCTTGTTTCATAATAAAGGCCGTCTGTATGCCCGTGAGAGCCAATGCTTTGAAAAGTTAGATAAAGACTATAAGCGTAAGCAGCCGTCGTACCGAGGGCGACCAATACATCCATATTGGCGCTTTTATTTCTAAGCGCCTTATACGCACCCACATAAAACGGCCAGCCGATCAGAAACTGGACTGGTGTCGCCAGCGCAAACTGCATCCACGGATTGAGAAATATATCCGGTACCCAAATGAATGATGTAAATGTAAAATGGCTCACCATCGCCCAAAGCAATGGAAATGACAGGACAGCTGAAAAAATCAGTCTCGCCGTTTGCTTCCGTTCTTCTTTCTTTTTAGCAGCAGCCTCACTGTCCTGTTCACCCTTCAACTTTAGCTTATATCCAAGCTTATCTACCGCTTCTTTCAAATCGCTGACAGACGCTTCTTTTGGATTGTATTCGACCGTAACTGTTTCTAAAGCGAAGTTTACTGGTGCATTTGCGACGCCTTCTATTTTGTTAAGCCGTTTTTCAATCCGATTGGCGCAAGCCGCACAGGTCATGCCCTCAATATCGAATTCAGCTTTTTCTGTAACGACGTGATAGCCCAGCTTCTCTATTTTTTCCTGAATCGCTGCAGTCCCTGTTTCAGCAGGATCGTAGATTACATTTGATGTTTCCGTTGCCAGATTAACATTTGCATCCGTGACACCGGGCATCCGCTTCAGGCCTTTTTCAATTCTGGCAGCACATGCCGCACAGGTCATACCAGAGACCTGCATCGCGATTTCCTTTTGTTCACTCAACATACTCACTCCTTTATATACACCTGGGGGGTATATAAAAATGAAAGAAATATCGCGCCTCCCTAAAGGCGCGATACCTTGAATCACTTGGCTACGTCATAGCCCTGATCTTCTATCGCATCCGCAATATCTTTGACTGATACTTTGTCAGCATCAAACGAAACATCGACTTTACCCGCTTCCAGATTGACATGAACGGCACTGACGCCGTCCAGTTCTCCTACGCTTGTTTCTACTGCTTTGACGCAGTGCTGACAAGACATTCCTTCAACTTGCAATGTTTTTTGTTCCATATCAATTCCTCCTGTTTATTCTTTCTATTTTCATCCTACCATACCCCCGTAGGGTATTACAATAAAAAACGCTTTATGATTTTGTGAACTTTTTAAATACGTCCAAAAGCTCAGAAATGGCCTGTTCCCCGTCTCCGCTTTTGATGGCATCTGCTACACAATGATGGGCATGATCCTCAAGCAAATGAAGCGCCACATTTTTCATTGCCGCCTGAACAGCTGAAATTTGCACAAGAATATCTACACAATATCTGTCGTTTTCCACCATGTTTTGAATGCCTCTGACCTGGCCCTCAATCCGCTTAAGCCGGTTTGTAATCTGATCCTTTTCTTTCGAGCTTTTATGGTTTAATGTTTTATGTTCGTTATGCTTTTCCATGCGTACACCTCTGTTTAATGATATTAATTCCCATTATACTGATTGTCCAAACGGTTGTCTAAGCATGCCGACGCAAAAAATGAATCAGTTAGGTTTTACCATTTGATCAGGAGGGTATATACTTCTGTTGATAACGCTTTTAAAGGGGAGAAGAAAAGTGGATACGATCAAGGTTGGAATATTAGGATACGGATTGTCCGGTTCTGTTTTTCACGGGCCGCTGCTGGATGTTCTGGATGAATATCAAATCAGCAAAATCATGACATCACGGACAGAAGAAGTGAAACGGGATTTTCCAGATGCTGAGGTTGTACATGAGCTTGAAGAAATCACAAATGACCCTGCCATTGAGCTTGTCATTGTCACCACCCCGAGCGGCCTTCATTACGAGCATACTATGGCATGCATACAGGCCGGAAAACATGTTGTGATGGAAAAACCAATGACAGCAACGGCCGAAGAGGGGGAAACATTAAAAAGGGCTGCCGATGAAAAAGGCGTATTATTAAGCGTATATCATAACCGACGCTGGGATAACGATTTTTTAACGATTAAAAAGCTGATCTCTGAGGGATCCCTTGAAGATATCAATACATATCAAGTTTCCTATAACCGCTACAGACCTGAAGTTCAAGCGCGGTGGCGGGAAAAAGAAGGCACTGCCACTGGTACGCTGTATGATCTCGGCTCCCACATCATAGACCAAACCCTGCATTTGTTTGGGATGCCTAAAGCCGTGACTGCAAACGTGATGGCCCAGCGGGAAAATGCCGAAACGGTTGACTATTTTCATTTAACCCTGGATTATGGCAAGCTTCAAGCCATTCTATACGGAGGATCAATCGTTCCGGCAAACGGACCTCGTTATCAAATCCATGGAAAAGATTCTAGCTTTATCAAATATGGAATTGACGGACAGGAAGACGCACTCAGAGCGGGAAGAAAACCAGAGGATGACAGCTGGGGTGCGGATGTTCCGGAGTTTTACGGAAAGCTTACAACCATTCGTGGCTCCGACAAAAAAACAGAAACGATTCCATCAGTAAATGGCTCCTACCTTACTTATTACCGTAAAATAGCGGAAAGCATACGAGAAGGTGCTGCGCTGCCAGTCACTGCTGAGGAAGGTATTAATGTCATCCGCATCATTGAAGCCGCGATGGAAAGCAGTAAAGAGAAACGAACCATTATGCTGGAGCACTAAAACAAAAGCCTCCCCAAATAAGGGGAGGCTTTTTCATTAGAATGTTTTTCCTGCTTCTTTCGCACGCGCAATCGCGTCTTCTTTGATTTGCTGTGCTTTATCAGGCTCCGCATTATGTCCCTCTACGAAAATGCCATCGAATGATGGTACGCCGAAGAAGTTCATCATGATGCCGATGTAGCGGTGCCCCATTTCCATCTCAGCCGCAGGGCCTTCTGAATAGTAGCCGCCGCGCGCTTGGATATGAATTGCTTTTTTATCAGTTAACAAGCCGACAGGACCTTGTTCTGTGTATTTGAATGATTTTCCTGCAACAGCAACAGAATCGAGATACGCTTTCATCACTGGCGGGAATGAGAAGTTCCATAAAGGAGTAACAAATACGTACTTATCAGCTGATGCAAATTGATCGCTAAGCTCTCCCAAACGGCCTACTTTCGCTTTTTCGCTTTCAGAAAGCTCTTCAAAGCCTGTACCTGACTGAAGCTTTCCCCATCCGCTAAATACATCTGCGTCAATGTGCGGAATGTTTTCTTTGTACAAATCGATATGTACAACTTCATCATTTGGATTCGCTTCTTTGTAAGATTCGATAAATGCTTTACCTGTTGCCATACTGTACGAAGTTGCTTCGTCATGTGGATGAGCAGTGATATATAATACTTTTGCCATTTTTACCAGCCCTTTCGTTTTTAAAAATCACACATCAATTATTATCATACAGATGCATAATGATTATTCTGTCTCTCTTAGACTTTATTATAGAGACAAAGAAATTTACTTTCAAGTAAAACATCTCGAATTAAAGATTATTTAACTTTCCCAAACAGCTTACTTTTCAAAAGCTGTTCTCAAGCCGGAATACAGCGCGGACAATTCTTTACTGATCCGAGGATAATGAGGGACATGCGGCACTTGAATATCCGCAGGCATCCTTTTCATGATAAAGGATTGCTCAGCCTGTTCAAAAAACGCCCGCAGCTGGTTGATCTCTTCATCAGAAAACGGAGCAGACGGACGGCGGTGAGCTTGCGCCGAGAGCAAATAGTACCCTAAGTGCTGAGCACCGGAAATGGCAGGCCAGAGCGCATCCGCATTCGCGTGAGGAAACTCGCCAAGCGCCTTGTCATACGCATCCCGAAGCCTGACAAGACTCACCCTTAACTTGTGTTCGTCGGCAATTTGCCCGGTTAACAGTTTCTCCATAAACTGCCCTTCCAGCCGGATGACATTCCGCACAAGTTCTGGCAGCCGCTTGGTTGAAAACCGCCGCCACAAAAGCATTGTTCCCAACAGCCCGATCACGCTGCCGACAGCTACATCAGTCAGCCTCGCTATCATAAAATAACCGGCGCCCGCCCCGCCATGCATACTTTCTGTGATAACAAGCGCATTTGCGGTTAAAAAGGGAACAGCCAGCGCATAATTGCGGACGATCAGCATCTCAAGAAGACATTGCAGCGCTGCAATACAAAACGCAATATAAACACCGCCCGGCTTAAAAAACAGGATTGCGCCTGCCAGTATAACACCGATCACCGTTCCGGCCGAACGCTGAATAGCCCTGTGAAGCGTAAAAACAACAGTAGTGCCAAGCATGACCGCTGCTGCCGAAAGCGGAATCCAATAGGAGCGTGCAAAGCCGAATGCGAGGGCAAACATATCGGCGGCAAACAGAACAATTCCGTACTTTAACGCTCTAATCAAAACTGGAGACTTCCAGTCAAAGGCATTTCTCAAAAAGTAAAAAGAGGATGGCAGGCGGCTTGGTTCCCCGTCAAGCTGCTTATCAAAACGTCCTGAAGCGATATACAAAACCTCATTGATTTCTTCAAACAGCTTCCGCCTAGGCTCAGATTCATTTTCATTAATCTGAAACGTATTGAAAACCCGTGCATTCGCAAGCATATCTCCGGTTTGGCGAAGTGCCTTTTCAATCTGCGCGGTCTCTCTGTCCGGCGTTTCAGCTGAAAAATGAATAATGGCAATAAATATGTCGTCAGCTTTCTCAAGGAGGCGAAAAAATCGTTCATCATGCCGCGATTTTTTCCGTCTGTTCCCTTTCCCAAGAACCGTTTGGCGGGCTGTTCTAAGCATGAGCACCGTCTGATGCTGTGCGTTATGAAAACCTGGCGTTCCGACGGCTGAAAGACATGCAGCCAGCTGATGATATGTTTTTTGCAGCACCGCTCCCTCCGGTCCATGTTTGTTCCATAACCAGCCGATTAAAGCGATACCCATGGCGAAAATGCCGCCGAGAAACGTCAGTCCCGCTCTGAACAGCGCTTGTGAAGGATCGGCCGGCAGCCCGGAACTGACTAAAAAGGCAAGGACAAAAAACATCGGCGCAGGGCCTTGAATGCCGAGCGCGCTAAAAATAAACATCGCCGCTGCACCGATCAGCCCCAAAACAGCCGCCATCATCCAAAGCATCCCGGACAAAAGCGTCCCTAAACCAAATGAGAGGGCGATCCCAATAGAAACCAAGAGCAGCTTCAAGGCGCGCTTTTTGTACGATTCACCGCCCGCATATAAATAAACAAAGCCTCCGATACTTGCAATTAATCCGTAATCCGTGTGACCTGCCAATGCACCGACCAGCACAGGAAACCCTGAAGCGAAACCTGATCCGATAGCCTTTTTCCAAGGAAATGGATTTGCATGAATGCGAAAGGCATCCTTCACGATAGGCATGATTCTTTGATTGTTCGCAGCAGTTTTGTTCATTTGACAAAATCCTTTTCAATGAATGTGTAGAACTTTTCCAGTTTCTTCGCTTTAGTATGCCCAAAAACGCGGTTAGCTTCTCAATTGGTGCGCACGATAAAAAAACAGAGACTTATACCGTCTCTGCTTCATTACATCAGTTTATTATAAAAGCGGCACCTGTCAGGACTGTTTTGTCCTTCTGCCTTCCTTCAAGAGCAGGTGAATAAAAAATAAAGGATAAATCAATAGATACCCATTAAACAGCCACCACACAAGATCAAAGTCACTGCTGAATGTCCAGAATGATAGCGCCTGCAGACCTGAACAACAGGTCAGCACAAGAGAAATCAGCGCCATCAGCTTCCAGTCAGCACGATTCACCCGCTGTAGGTACAAGCTGTACAACCCTGTGACAGAAATCAGGATATCCAGCGGAAAAAAAGACCAGTTCCAAGCGATCATAAACGGATGGTCATGATGTTTAAAAGCCCAGCTTTCCGGTATGAGCGAAAATCCGGCTGACAGCCAGTACAAGATAAAACCGATATCAGTCACGAGAAAAAACAGCTTCATATATCTCATTTGTACTGCCCGCTTTTATGTACCGGCTCAGACACCGCAACATGCTCGATCAGGTTTAAAGACACAACACCGGCAATAATCAATCCAATTGAAATGACTTTCATGACACTCACATGTTCTTGAAAAAACAAAAAACCAACGACTGTAATCAAGACAATTCCCATCCCTGACCATACAGCATAAGCAACTGATACATCAATGGATTTAAGCGTAAGCGTCAGAAAGAAAAGACTCCCTCCATAAAAGAAAATCAACAGCAAACTGGGAATAAGCTTTGTAAAACCAGACGATAGCTTCATGCTGACAGTTCCCGCAACCTCAAACAAAATCGCCAAGCATAGAAACACCCAATTCATGTGGCATCAGCCTCCTCATCAGCTGTTATACCGTTAAACAAAACATCTACAATTGATTCAAGTACCTCTCCTGTCGTGAACTGATGTTTCAGCGGATATTCAGGGTCATACACTTGATTGATGCTCCCTATATACATGTGAACAAACAGGTCCGGATTGATGTTTCTGATTCTCTTTTGCTGTTTGCACTCATTTAATAATGCTAGGACAATCGCCCATTCTTCCTTAATAAACGCGTCTAATGTAAGCCACGCATCGTAATGGTATTTCTTTAGTTCATTTAATAATCCCATGTTCAGCAGTTCCATCCCCTGCGGAAGGCTGATCAGCATTTGTTTCACCTTTTCGAGCACATTTAAACTTTCATTTTCATAGATGTCTCTTTCTATTTGCTTCATTTCAGCTATAAATTGTTCGACAACCGCCTCAACAAGCTGATCTTTAGATGAATAATATGCATAGAGCGTCCGCTTGCTCGTTCCCAGCGCTGCCGCCAAATCATTCATCGTAAATGAAAATCCTTTCTGCTTGATCAGCCGGAAGGTTTCCGCCAGAATTCTTTTATCCATATTAATCCCCCGCTTTCGGTACCAAGAAAACTATTTCGGTACCAATATTATACGGCAGAAATTTATGGAAATCAACAATATATAAAAAAACCTCTCCTATTGGGAGAGGTTTAAAAGACACTGCGGACCAAACCGCCGTCCGCCCGAAGTGCCGCGCCATTGATCGCAGAGGAAAGCGGACTGCTTAAAAATGTAACGAAGTGGGCGATTTCTTCCGGACGGATCAGTCTTTGAATAATAGATGTCGGCCGGTTTTCTTTCATAAAACGTGCCTCAGCTTCTTGAACAGTCAGGTTTTCACCAGGATACAGCGAGTTCAGCATGGTTTCCACACCCTCTGTTAAGGTAGAGCCCGGCATGACGGTGTTGACTGTGACATTCGTGCCGGTTGCCAGCTCCGCCAAACTGCGGGAAATGGACAGCTGCATCGTTTTTGTCGCACTGTAATGGGCCATTTCCTGTGACGGCATAATCGCCGCTTCACTGGCAATGAAAATCACACGCCCTTCTTTTTTCTCTATCATGTTATGCAAATACCTGCGTGTCAGCCTTACACCGCTCATAATATTCACTTCAAAAAAACGAAACCATTCATCGTCGGGAATATCAAAGTACTCCGCCGGTTCAAAAATCCCTAAATTGTTGACCAAAATATCAACCTCTGGATATGCCTGAAACAGCTCATTGCAGCCTTCTTCTGTTCCCAAATCAAATGCAGCCGGATAAAGAACCGCTTCAGCATGTTGTGTTTTCAGTTCATCTATCGTTTGATTCACTTTCTCTTCCCGGCGTCCGTTAATGATCACTGCCGCACCTTCTTCAGCTAACGAAGAGGCAATAGCTTTTCCGATCCCTGATGTCGAACCGGTCACCAGTGCGGTTTTTCCTTGTAAATTCAGCTTCATTATTCATCCCTCCGTTTTTGATTCCTCTTATTTATTGACAGAAATCTGATTGGTGAAACATCTGCTCTGCAATCAGTATGAAACAGCTGGGATTGAAATGGAAGTACGCACTTTTTGGTGCCTGTGGTTTGGAGAAAAAATAAAGCAGAACCTCTTAAGAGGTTCTGCTTTATTGTCAGTATGTATGGAGACGGTGGGAGTCGAACCCACGTCCAGAAACATCGATTACTTAAGCGTCTACGAGCGTAGCCTGCATATTTATGGTTTCACTCATCTTCTTGCCTGCGGGCGGGCCTTCCGAGAGCTAGTCTGTTCATCTCTTCTTACGTTCTCAGACGGGAACGCAAGCGTAGCCTACTTGGATGTGCTCTTCACAGACACATAGGCAATGTCAGGAAGAGCTCGCTGCGCTTATTAGGCAGCTAATGCTACGTTTTGGTTAAAACTGTTAGTTTTGCCAGTTATATTTAAGTGCGTGTTTACGAGATCGCCTCTCGGCTCGCAGCTCAAGCTCGATCCATCCCTGTCGAATCCGTAACGTCCCCTTGGTATAAGGGAAATACGGGAGAAAATATCAAGCTCTCACTCAAACTGGCTATAGTCTTATTATAACATGATCACGGCTCTTTTCAATTGTCAAATCCTTCAAATGAATGGCGTCGTGATCTGATCGTGAACACAGTATAGCACAGGCCTGATTTTCGAATCAAGCACTATGCCTTTAGAAGCCTTTTTGACTGTCTCTGAACGCTCTTTCGATTTCCCGCTTCGCGTCCTTGCGCTTCAGATCTTCCCGTTTGTCATAGTTCTTCTTCCCTTTTCCAAGGCCGAGAAGCACTTTGGCAAAGCCGTTTTTTAAATACAGCTTCAGCGGAACGAGAGAATAGCCTTTTTCCTTTGTTAACCCGATCAGCTTATTAATCTCCTTGCGGTGCATTAACAGCTTTCTTGTCCGGAGCGGATCGTGGTTATAGCGGTTTCCCTGCTCATATGGGCTGACGTGCATATTGTGGAGAAACACTTCTCCCCGTTCGATTTTGGCGAAGGAATCCTTAAGGTTTACGCGGCCGGCGCGAATCGATTTGATTTCGGTTCCTTGCAGAACGATGCCTGTTTCATAGGTTTCTTCTATAAAATAATCGTGGTTGGCTTTCTTATTTTGAGATAATACTTTTCCTGACCCTTTTGGCATGCCAGAACCTCCTCTCTCTAAGGAAAAACTGTCCACCTTTTGCGATACGCTCTATTTTACCAAATGTCACGTACCGCTACAATGAAAAGCTGTTTCCGAAAGAAAGCAAATAGAGCGCTGCGGCCCTATTTGCTGGTTGAGCTGCTATTTCTTCTTTTTCCGTTTCTGTTTCGGAGCATTCTGGAAGCCGCGTTTTTTCTTTTTCTTCTTCGGCTTAGTGAACCACTCCCCTTTTTCCTCAGACGGAGCTGGAGAAACAGGTGTATTGGTGCTTTGAACACGTTTTCTGGCAGGCTTTCCGCGTTTTCTGCTCCGGCTGCTGTCCAATTCTCTCGGACGCCGCGGAGTGCCTTTCATGCCGACAATTTCAAAGTCGATATTGCGCTCATCTTTATTGACATCGACAACCTTGACTGTGATTTCATCCCCGATGCGGAAGACGTTGCCTGTCCGCTCGCCAATCATTGCGAAATGCTGTTCGTCAAAGCGGTAGTAGTCATCTGTCATAAAGCTGACATGGACGAGTCCTTCAATTGTATTCGGCAGCTCGACGAACATTCCGAAGTTTGTCACAGAGCTGATCATGCCGTCAAACTCTTCACCGATTTTATCAAGCATGTATTCCGCTTTTTTCAGATCATCCGTCTCACGCTCGGCGTCAACTGCACGGCGCTCCATAGATGATGTATGTTCGGCGATATCCGGCAGGCGTTCAGCCCACTTTTCCTGTGTCGCTTCATCGACCTTGCCGTTGATCAAATACGTTCGGATCAGACGGTGAACGATTAAGTCCGGGTAACGGCGGATCGGTGATGTGAAATGCGTATAGAATTCCGTTGACAGACCGAAGTGCCCCAAGCTTTGCGGGTCGTATTTCGCCTGTTTCATCGAACGGAGCATAACAGTAGATATAACCGTTTCCTCTGGTCTGTCACGCACAGCGTCCAGAATGCTTTGCAGCGCGCGCGGATGAATATTCCCCGCCGTTCCTTTCACCACATAGCCAAATGTCGTCACAAATTCTAAAAACTTTTGCAGCTTTTCAGCATTCGGCTCTTCGTGAATCCGGTATATAAACGGGACATTCATCCAATGGAAATGCTCCGCAACTGTTTCGTTTGCTACAAGCATAAATTCTTCAATCAGCTTCTCGGCGACAGAGCGTTCTCTGATCACAACGTCTTTAACCGCTCCTTCGTCATCAACAAGCACCTTTGCTTCTTTGAAATCAAAGTCAACGGCGCCGCGGTCCATCCGCTTATCGCGCAGAATTTGAGCCAGACGCTCCATGTCTTTGAACATCGGAACAAGAGGCTCGTATTTTTGTTTCAGCTCTTCATCATCATCAACAAGAATTTTATTCACATCTGAATATGTCATTCTTTCCGTTGTTTTGATGACACTTTGGAAGATCTCGTGCTCTGTCACCTGTCCCTGACTGTTAATTGTCATTTCACAAGAAAGCGTCAGGCGGTCAACCTTTGGATTTAAGGAGCAGATGCCGTTTGACAATCTGTGCGGAATCATCGGGATGACACGGTCAACCAGATACACACTTGTCCCTCTTTCAAGCGCTTCTTTGTCAATCGGCGAGTTTTCGGTTACGTAATGGCTGACATCAGCTATGTGAACGCCAAGCTTGTAGCTTCCATCATCAAGCTTCGTCACGGTAACTGCATCATCCAAATCCTTCGCATCCGCACCATCAATGGTGACAATCACCTGGTCACGGAGATCACGGCGGTCTTTCAGATCTTTTTCATCAATCGTGTCAGGCGTACTTGATGCCTGTTCCATCGCGTCAGCTGGAAATTCTCCCGGCAGGCCGTGCTTATGAATGACCGATAAAATATCAATGCCCGGGTCGTTTTTGTGGCCGAGAATGGTTTCAACCTCACCCTCTGCGTTCATGCGGCCTTCAGGATAGCTCGTCAGCTTGACAACAACCTTATGCCCTTCCGCAGCTCCATTTTTCCCATTTTTCGGAATGAAGATGTCACTCGTGATTTTTTTGTCGTCCGGAATGACAAAGCCGAAGTTTCTCGTTTCTGTATACGTGCCGACAACCCGCTGAATCGCTCTTTCTAAAATCCGTATGACGGTTCCTTCCTGCCTGGAGCCGCTTGATTGTGAGTTCAGACGCACCATGACGATATCGCCGTTCATTGCCGTATTTAGCTCATTAGGCGGAATAAACACATCACTTAACGACGTATCCTCAGGCAGCAAAAAGGCGAATCCTTTCGCATGGGCTGAAATCTTTCCTTTTATTAAATTCATCTTCTCCGGAATGCCGTAGCGGTCGCTTCTCGTCCGTACGATAAGCCCTTTTTCTTCCAAGGCGACTAACGCTTTGACGAGCTCTTTAAACTCCTCGGCTTCCGTAATATTTAACATCTCCTCAAGTTCCTGAACGGTCAGAGGTTTGTACGCCTCTTCCTTCATAAACGAGAGAAGCTTTTCCATAAATGCTTCTTTTTCCATTATCCGACCTCCTGTTGATTACCAATCGAGCTTCTCTAAAAATTCATACACATCCTGATGGACGAGGTCACGTTCTTTGTCGAGTGTAATGACATGCCCTGATTCCTCGTACCATTTCAGCTGTTTATCATCAGTTTCCACTTCGTTGTAAATAATATTGGCGCTTTCGGTATTAATCATGTGGTCATGACGGGCCTGCACCACAAATGTCGGTGAATAAATCATATCGACATTATTCCGCACATCAGCAATTAAGTCTTGCAGCGCCTTGAGGGTATTCATCGGCGTTTTTTCGAATTCTTTCATTTCCTCTTCAATTTGCTCCGGGCTTTTCCCCTCAAACTTTTTGTAATTGCGAGCGTATGAAAGAACGCCTTGATACATGACCTCTTCACTCTTAATATGCATCGGTGCGCACATTGGGACAATTCCCTTTATGGGTACAGTGTAACCCAATTTCAGCGAAAAAACCCCGCCAAGCGACAGTCCGCAGGCAGCAATGCTCTCATAACCTTCAGATTTTAAATATTCATAGCCATCCATTACGTTTTTCCACCAGTCTTCGGGCCCCGTATGTACAAGTTCTTCAGGCGGGACGCCATGTCCTTCATATTGAGGCGCGTGGCACGTATAGCCGCGTTCATTCAAATATCGTCCCAGCATCCTTACATCCGCTGTATTTCCTGTAAAGCCATGCAGCAAAAGCACCGCTTTGTCTCCGCCTTTAAATGTAAATGGTTTTGGTGTCACAACTTTCATGCTCATGTCTCCCTTTCTATCTGCACGATCATTTTAGTTTTCCACAGTTTAATCAGAAAAAAACGTTTTGAATATCATCCAGAAACGTGAAAAAGGCCTGACTTCACATCAGACCTTATACAAACATTGCCCTATAGGATATAAGCAAGCGCAATCGTTAACACGAAAAACAAGACTGCCAGCACTACCGTAATGCGGTGCAAAATTAAATCAAGACCTCTTGCTTTTTGTTTCCCGAAGAGCTGCTCCGCTCCGCCTGAAATCGCACCAGATAATCCGGCACTTTTACTGGATTGAAGCAAAACGACAATAATAAGTGCAATGCTGACGATAACCAATAAGGTAATCAAAACTGCGTGCATCCCATACACCTCCAGACTCACTGGCTACATTACTTCTATTTTACATGAAAAGGGTTGGCATGTCACGCTGTATCAGACGCCAAAAGGCCGGATAAGACGTTTTATCTTGGTTACCCTATTCATATGAAAAGGTCAAAGGAGAAAAGCGATGCCGCTTATCAGCATAGACAGCAGGAAACATCTTTTTTATGAAGAATATGGACAGGGAATCCCTATCATTTTTATCCACCCGCCGGGCATGGGACGAAAGGTTTTTTATTATCAGCGCCTTCTATCCAAGCATTTCAGGGTGATTTTTCCGGATTTAAGTGGCCACGGTGATAGTGATCACATCGATCAGCCAGCGTCTATTTCCTATTACGCAAACGAGATCGCGCAATTCATGGACGCTTTGCACATTGATAAAGCTGTGTTATTCGGGTATTCTGCCGGAGGCTTAATCGCGCAGCATATCGGCTTCACCCGCCCGGACAAAGTGTCACACCTTATTCTGTCCGGCGCCTACCCCGCTGTTCATAACGTAATCGGCCAGAAGCTGCACAAACTGGGAATGTATCTGCTTGAAAAAAACCCCGGTTTGCTCATGAAAATCCTCGCTGGCAGCCACACAAAAGACAGACAGCTTCGCAGCATATTAACAGACCATATGAAAAAAGCAGACCAGGCCCATTGGCATCAGTATTATCTGGATTCGCTTGGCTACAACTGCATTGAACAGCTGCCCCGCCTAGAAATGCCAATGCTGTTTATGTATGGCGGCCTGCGGGACTGGACCTTTACAAACGCAGGCTATTACCGAAGATCGTGCAGACATGCCGAATTTTTCAGATTGGAATATCAGGGACATCAATTGCCGACAAAACAATGGAAAACGTGCAATGAGCTGGTGACAGGGTTTGTGCTGACACATCATTCATAGGAATAGAAAACGCTTGGCTTCCTTGCGTTTTTTGTTACTTTATTGACTTTTGTCAACGAAATCATAGTAAAAAAGATCCTCAAATTTCAAATTAAAATAGTGAAGCATTTTACCAATCACAAGCTGCCCCGGCCTTCTTTCTCCATTCAGCACGCGGCTCAGTGTGGCGGGTGAGACTCCGATTTCCAGCGCAAGCTGATTAAGGGAATAATCGTTATTAACCATATACTGCAAGACATAATCACGTCTAATCTGTATCTTTTCTACTGGCACTTTCCTCACCTTCCATTCCTGAAAAACTTTTTTCTATACTTTTACATTACGGCTTATGTTAACTTTTGTCAATACATTTCCAGTCTACCTATTCCCTTTAGTCAATAAACATACTAAAATATGAGTAACAGTGAGGGACGGGGTGAGATATATGGAAAGCTTTGGCGAACAATTACGGGCATTGCGTGAAGAGAGAAAGTTAACAGTCAACCAGCTGGCGACTTATTCAGGCGTAAGCGCGGCCGGCATCTCCAGAATCGAAAACGGAAAACGGGGCGTTCCCAAACCTGCCACCATCAAAAAACTGGCAGAGGCCTTAAAAATTCCTTATGAGGGGCTTATGTACAAGGCTGGTTACATCGAAGAAGTGCATGAAGCCAGGGCCCCTTATGAAACGAAGTGCAAGCTGCTTGAAAAAGCGGAGGCCTATGACCTGAAAAACCTTGCGCTTCTTGAGAACGAAAAGTGGCAATATCTCAATAAAGAAGATTTGCTCATGCTGGATCATTATTTTTCGTTTATTTCAGATGAAGCGAAAAAACGGTCTGCTGATGACTGACTCTTGATAGAAATGTGAGGCGATAGACCATGTCACCGTTCGGACAGCAATTACGGGAGCTGCGCCGCGCCCGCAAACTGACAGTGAATCAGCTTGCGGTGTACTCAGGCATCAGCTCGGCCACCATTTCAAAAATTGAAAACGGCAAACGCGGGACGCCAAAACCCGCCACGATTAAAAAACTGGCAGCCGTCCTGAAAGTGCCGTACGAAAACCTAATGGCCGCCGCAGGCCATATTCAGGCCTTTCCTGAAGAAATCCGCGAAGCATCTGAAGGCTATCAATCCGTTTATGAAATTTACCAGACGGCTGTCACACGCGGAGCGGAGCACCTCCCGATTTTCAATAGTCAAAAATGGGAACATCTCTCAAAGCAGGATATTGAAAATCTCAGCAAATACTTCGATTTTTTGTCTTCAGAAGCAAAAAAACGCGCCTCTTCCTCATAATCCCCTGTTTCTCTTTCTATATTTTATCAATCACGCTTGCATGCCCTCCCTCGTTATTTGCGTTATAATAGTGACAGACGAGGTGAAAAGTATGAACCAATCAGAAATGTGTCCTAGATTTGAAAAAGCAGTCGACATCTTAAGTAAACGCTGGGTCGCTTTAATCGTATTTCAGCTCTTGAACGGGTCGCAGCGATTTAGCGAAATTGAAGCAGCACTTCCAAATCTAAGCGGCAGAGTTCTGTCAGAACGGCTGAAAGAACTTGAGCTTGAAGGAGTAGTGAAGCGGGATGTCATCCCTGAAACTCCGGTTCGCATCGAATATTCATTGACTGATAAAGGAAAGGCACTAGCACCCATATTAGGTGAGATTTCTAAATGGGCGACTGAATGGATTGACCCTTCCTTTCTTGACTAATTGCTAAAATGGTTCTGATCTCAAAGACGAGAAAAGAACCGTTTTTTATTTTCCAGGTGAAAAAAAGATATCTCAGCCGATATATAGTACATCCACACATTACGTTTTTAAAGGAGACCACTATATGCGACTGACGATTTCCCGCAAATTCAGCCTGGTATTTTTGACACTGATCCTGATCAATTTACTTGTAGGCGGAATAGGCGTTCTTAATATGCAGCATATCATTCAAAAAACAGATGAAATCAACACAAAATGGATTGACGGCATCAAAGGAATCACTTCAATTAATTATGTAACCGAGCACCTGTCTTCTAAAGAAAAGGACTTTCTGATTTATACAGACAAAAGTAAAATGGATACACTTGATCAAGAAATGAATCAAATCATGGAAGACATTAACCAAAAGCTCGATAACTACGAAAAAACGATCTCCACTGATAAAGAGCAGAAACTGTTCGAGCAGCTTCAAACTAAAGTGAATACCTATATGGATATTCATGCGCAAATTATCGAAAGCGGCCGCACGAATGACATGGACAAAGCAAGAGGTTTATTGGTTCAGACTGAGGCCAGCTTTGAGGATATGAAAAAAACAATCACTCAGCTTGTTGACTTAAATCAAGAAGGCAGCAACACAGCGGTAAAAGAAACGAAGGCCGTCTATCATAAAGGGCTCATTTACACTGCTTTGCTTGTGGCAGCATCAATCCTCATCAGCATTTTCATCTGGCTTTATATCACGCGAAACATTGTAAAGCCTATCATTCGCATGAAGGAATCTGCCAATCATATTGCCGAAGGCGATTTGTCGAACGATATGGAGGCCCTCAACTCAAAAGACGAGCTGGGTGATCTGAATGAAGCGCTGCAAAAAATGGTAGGGAATCTGAGAGATATTGTCGGATATTCTAAAGACATATCAAGCCGGGTTCTTTCTTCTTCACAGGTGCTTGCAACCGCAACGAATGAAACAAGATCCGGCAGCAAACATATTACCGAGACGATGAACGAAATGGCTGAGGGCTCTGAACAGCAGGCCCAAGACGCGGTGACGATTGCCGAATCGATGAATGAGTTTACCGAAAGCATTGATAAAGCCTATAATCACGGCATCACAATCAGCGATACGTCTCAAAACGTTCTCGAACTCGCGGTAAGCGGGAACGAAAATATGGCTACGTCATTACAGCAAATGAAAACCATCCATCATATTGTTGAAGAAGCCGTGCATAAAGTGAGATCACTGGAACAGCATTCTCAGGATATTAACAAGCTCGTTCAGGTCATCAACGGGATTGCCGAGCAGACGAATTTGCTGTCCCTTAACGCCGCGATTGAAGCTGCCCGCGCTGGAGAAAGCGGCAAAGGCTTCGCCGTTGTGGCAGAGGAGGTCAGAAAGCTGGCTGACGGCGTTTCTGATTCCGTGCAGGACATTACCCGGATTGTAAACGGGACACAGCAGGAGATCCACACTGTCATTACGTACTTGGAAAGCAGCTTTACAGAAGTCGAAAAAGGAACGGAAAACCTGACAGACACCGGACAGGCTATGCAGCATATCAAACAATCCGTCACCCATGTTGCAGACAGCATTAAGGAAGTAACGGATGGCTTGAAGCAGTTAACAAACCAATCGATTACCATCAATCAATCGATTGAAAATATCGCTTCTGTATCCGAAGAGTCTGCCGCCGGCATTGAAGAAACATTTTCAATTACCGAGCAATCCGCCCATTCGATGGATCAAGTGCTTCTAAATGCTGAAGAGCTTGAGCAGCTGGCCAATGAGCTTAATGAGAAGATGGGTCAGTTTACGATTTAAAGAGAAAAAAGAGGCTGGACTCCAGCCTCTTTTTCTATTCTATGCAGCTGATTGAACATGTTTCGCCCCGGTTCTTTTTTTCTTCACCGGACTTAATGCCCGCTCCAGCCAAGCCATGAGCAAATCCGCCCCTACCGCCATCACCGCAGTTGGTATCGCTCCGGCTAGAATAATCGCAGTTCCGTTTGTTGCGTTTGAGCCGCGTACGATCATGTCCCCAAGGCCTCCGGCACCGACAAATGTGCCGATCGCTGTAATTCCGATGGCAATGACGAGAGCCGTGCGAAGGCCCGCCATAATGACAGAAAGTGCGAGCGGGAGCTCAACCATTCTGAGCACTTGGAATTTCGTCATGCCCATTGCTTTTCCAGATTCTAAGTAGGCATGTTCAATACTGATAATGCCTGTGTACGTGTTTCGAATAATCGGCAGCAGGGAATACAGAAATAATGATAGAATCACGGTATTTGCGCCGAGCCCCATAACAAGCATTAAGACGGCCAGCATAGCGAGCGCCGGGATTGTTTGAATAACGTTTGTTACGGCAAACACCCAGGCTGACAAACGGCGAAAATGCGCGATGAGGATTCCGGCCGGAACCCCGACGACAGCGGCAAATAAAACGCCGTAAGCCGACATGAGAAAGTGGCGGCCGAATTCATCCATGACGTAACTGCCATTCTGCGCGTAATACGTCATTAACTGTTCAAGCACGTTCATTGACCTCTTCCCCCTTTCACGATTCGAAATAGCGATGTTTTTCTAAATATTCCTTGGCAACGACAGACGGTTCTTTGAGATTGCCGTCGACTTCATAGTTAAGCTCCTGCATCGTGGCTGTGTCGATTTTTCCGAGCATTTTCTTGATGATGCCTTCAAGTTCAGGATGTTCTTTGAGCACCTTTTCCGGAACAACCGGAGAGCAGTCGTACGGCGGGAAAAATTGTTTATCATCCTTTAGCATTTTGAGACCATAGGACTTGATTCTTCCATCGGTTGAATACGCAAGCACAATGTCCATTTTTCCGCTTTTCACCGCGTCGTACACAAGGCCGATCTGCATCGGATACGTGCCGCCGAATGTCATGCCGTAGGTTTTCGTAAAATCCTGATAGCCGTTTCCTTTGAGCTTCATCCAATAGTTATCAACGCCCAGCTTTAATTGCGGCGCCCATTTTTTAACGTCTGATACGGTCTCTAAATGGTATTGGTCGGCCAGCTCCTTGCTGACTGTAAAGGCATATGTATTATCAAACCCGTAGGAGTCATACCACTTTAAATCATATCTTTTTTTAAACTCCCGCTGAGTAAGCGCCAGCGCTTTGTCCGGATCTTTTTCAGGTTCCATTCTCAACGTGCCTGTCAGCGCGTCTCCCGTATATCTTGTGGCCGCAATGTCGATTTCCCCGTTCATTAAAGCCTGCTGCTGCACCGCGTTGGAGCCAAGATTTTTAATCGTTGTTGTTTTGAGATCAGTATGGTGTTCGATCAACTGGCCAAGCATGCTGGCGATGATTTCTGATTCGCTCATGCTTTGCGCGCCGATTTTAATGGTCTGGTCTGCAGCAGCGCTGAGACCAGGAAGCGAACAGCCGCTCAGCGTCAGCGTTGCCGCAAGTGCTAAACCTATCATTAATTTGAGATATTTTCTTTTCATGAGCCGCCTCCTTATGACAATTCCTTCAATCTCTGCATGCCGGCAGGTGTCAGTTTTCGTTCAGCAACTGCCAGCACATAATCAATCACAATTGCCAATATCGTGACAGGTACCGCGCCCCCGATGATATATTCCGGCTGATATAAATTCAGTCCGATAAAAATGTAATCACCCAATCCGCCGCCTCCGATAAAGGAAGCAAGCGTGGCCCAGCCGATTAAGTAAATCGTCGATGTTCTGATTCCCGCCATGATCACTGGTGCGGCAAGCGGCAGCTCCACCAAGCGGACTTGTTCAGCCGGCGTCATTCCTATTCCTTTACCAGACTCGAGCAGATTTTTGTTGACGCCGCGAATGCCGGTATACGTGTTGCGAAGAATCGGCAATACGGAATAGAAAAACAAAGCCACAATGGCCGGAACCTTCCCTACACCAAGGAGCGGGATAAAAAAAGCGAGGATGGCCAGACTCGGCAGCGTCTGAATGATATTGACAATGCCGATAATGGTGCCGGCTCCTTTTTTCATTCTGGTAAGCACAACCCCGAGGGGGACGGCAACCAGCACACCTAAGATCACAGCAATGAGCGATATCGTAATATGCTCGTATGTTTTATAAAGAAGCTCTCCCCCATTGGTTTGCAAAAATTGAACAATATGATGCATGACTTATCGCCCCTCCCTATGACAATGCTGCGAGCTGCTTTTCTTCTCCCCAGAGGGAGTCATACACGATGTCGACCAGACTTGCCCTCGTCACAATTCCGATCAGGCGTCGGTCTTCATCCACAACGGGAACATATTTGACACCCCGTTTTAAAATTTTGCGGACCGTGTCGCGCAGCAGTGTGCCGCCCAGTACTGTGTATATATCTTCATGTAAAACTTCACTGACGAGATTGGCCTTTTTCCGGCATTGATCAATGATTTCAACATCGACATAGCCTTGCAGAACGCGCTCGTCATTGACGACCAGCAATGAATCGACCCGTTCCTGCCTCATCAGCTGAATGGCCTCAGAAAGCGTTTTATCCGCGGTGATCGTTACAGGCTGTGTGTTCATAATCTGGTCAACCCGTTCAACATCCGGGCTGGATGACTGAATCAGCCGCTCCTTGCCGATAAATTCCTCAACAAATTCGTCTGCCGGATTTCTTAAAATGTCATCGGGCGTTCCAACTTGAACGATTTCTCCCGCTTTTAAAATCACAATCCGGTCTGCCAGCTTAATCGCTTCATCCATATCGTGGGTAACAAATACGATGGTTTTATGTAAGGTTTTTTGCAGTTTTTTAAATTCTTCCTGGAGGGAATCCCTCGTAATCGGGTCGAGTGCCCCAAACGGTTCATCCATTAAGATAAGCGGCGGCTCCGCGGCAAGTGCCCGTAATACACCAATTCGCTGCTGCTGCCCCCCGCTTAATTCATGAGGGTAACGGTCTACATATTCTGGCCCCATATCGACCAATTTTAAAAGCTCACGCGCCCGCTCTTTCCGCTGCTGCTCCGGCCATTTCAGCAGTTTTGGGACGAGTGAGATATTCTGCTGAATGGTCATATGGGGAAACAGGCCGATCTGCTGAATCACATAGCCAATTTTGCGCCTGAGCTCTACAGGATCCTGGTCCATGATGTTTTC
Organism: Bacillus subtilis subsp. subtilis str. 168; assembly: GCF_000009045.1. Lineage (GTDB taxonomy): Bacteria > Bacillota > Bacilli > Bacillales > Bacillaceae > Bacillus > Bacillus subtilis. The sequence goes on from NC_000964.3 coordinate 3,463,062, forward strand.
GCCGTCAATGAAAATCTTCCCGGCGGAAGGCTCAATTAATCGGTTAATCATTTTCATTGTTGTCGTTTTTCCGCAGCCGCTCGGCCCGATAAAGCAGATAAATTCGCCTTTTGCAATCTTAAGATTTACGTTGTTCACGGCTTTTTTGCCGCCCTTGTATGTTTTCGAGACATTTTCTAATGTCAGCAAACATCGCACCTCCAAAATTAAGTTTATTCAATTTGTTCAGTTTAAATTTAATTTTTCAGACAATTGAATGCTTCCCATTATAGAATAAAGTTTATAAAATAAAAAGTTTACAATTTGTTCATATTATTTATAAAGTATGTGTAAACGCTGATTTACCCGCATTGACGTGTGTTGATCTCCTTATTGCTCCAATTTCCTGCCAAATTCTCTTTTGACAGCATTTTCGCCGTATCAAAAATGTGGTATATTGACATCGGAATTGTTAGCTGAAAGGATGAAACCGTTGGAGAAAGATCCGTTAACGATCATTGAACAAGCCGAGGACCATTTTATAGAAAGAATCGCGGAAAACATGCATGCATTTGGAATGCCCTCTACCGTCGGACGAGTGCTGGGCATTATTTATATGAATCGAAAACCGATGACGCTTACGGAATTATCTGAGGCCACCGGCATGAGTAAAACACGTATGAGCCAGGTAGTGCGGGAAATGCTTGATGCCAACATTGCCGAGAAGGTATTCGAAAAAGGCGTGCGAAAAGATTTATATGAGGTTGAGCAGGACTACTATCAAACATTTATCACGCTGTTTTCAGCCACCTGGAGCAAAGTCGTCAGCAAAAACAAAATGATGCATAAAAAACTCAATCGGGAGCTGCTTAGCGTGTTGGATGAAGAGCTTACTCCTGAAGCGGAAGAAAAAGTGAATGAGCTGCTGAAGGAATTAAAGGAATGGCTCGATTATTATAATTGGCTCAGCCGTTTGATTGAGTTTTTTGAGAGCGAAGACATTTTTAAATATGTGCCGAAGCCGTAAAAAGTTCCCAAATTCAATTCTGGGAACTTTTTTAAGTCCAATCCAAATGGTTGAATATCAAACTTCAAGAAAACAAACAAAATAATGCATAATTTACATTAATTTATTAATTATCCATTTTTTGTTGATTATTCTGACTAGCTATTATATAATCTTTTTGAAATGATTATATTAGCTTAGAGGAGGTAATCTACATCAAAAAAAAGGGAATTATTACTGTAATGACTATATGTTTCCTATTATTTTCTTCTTATTACTTTAGCAATATTTCACCTCAGAATCCACTGTTCAAAAAAAATTTTTTGCAACAATTGTCTCCCCAAGGCTTTGGCTTTTATAGTAAAAGCCCTACAGAAGAAAACATTTCATTTCACACAAAAGAAAATTTAAAGTTACCTAATGCACTTCCCAATAATTTTTTTGGGATAAAAAGAGAAGGAAGAGTTCAGGCAATAGAATTAGGCAAAATTGTAGAGAATATCGATCCAAAGAATTGGAAAACTTGTGAAAACAACAACTCCTGCACAAATTTAGAGAAACAAATAAAGCCTATTAAGGTTATAAAAAATGAAGATTATATACATCTTAGCAAAGGAGAATACCTAATATATCGCCAAAAACCACTCTCATGGTATTGGATAGACTTTAAGCAAACTACCTCTTTTGAAAGAAAGGTGCTAAAAATAAAAATAGTATGAAGATATTAAATAGTTTAGAAGGTTATATTGACACCTATAATCCATGGAAAAATACATATGCACTTTTTAGAAGTTTACTTGGTTTCTCAACATTACTAGTACTATTATTCAATAGTACTGATATTTTATTTAGTTATAGTGCAAATAATGTCACATGTGAAAATGTCTATATCCCTACCGCTTTTTGTTTTGCTAAAGAATATAGTATCAATTTTGAGATTATAAGATACTTAATGATTTTTATATTAACCTTAGTGGTTATAGGGTGGAGACCTAGATTTACCGGTTTATTTCACTGGTATATTTGCTATAGTATTCAAACTTCAGCTTTAACTATCGATGGTGGAGAGCAAATTGCAACTGTTCTTTCTTTTCTTATATTACCTGTTACATTATTAGATTCAAGGCGAAATCATTGGAATATAAAGAAAAACAATAATGAATCTTTCACAAAGAAGACAGTATTGTTTTATATAATGACAATAATTAAAATTCAAGTTTTTATCATTTATTTAAACGCAGCTTTAGAGCGATTGAAAAATAAAGAGTGGGCAGAAGGAACAGCAATTTACTATTTCTTTTCTGATCCGGTGTTTGGATTACCTGAATATCAACTTAACTTAATGAATCCACTACTTGAAAGCAATTTTATTGTTGTCATCACTTGGTTAGTAACTATTTTTGAGTTGTTCTTAGCAGCAAGCATAATTTCAAATATCAGAATAAAGAGAATTGCCCTTGTTTTGGGAATATTATTTCATATTGGGATAATATTCAGCATTGGTATTGTAAGTTTTGGCTTGATCATGATATCAGCATTAATTATATATCTGCATCCTGTACAACAAAATATCACTATGAATTGGTGTTCTCCTTTATTTAAATATATATATGTAAAAGGAAAGAGAAATTTCAAAAGAATAGGAGGTGAATCAGTCAAGTTTCTTACAAAATTGTTTCATAGCTAACATTTAGATAATGGAGAAATAACTTAATGGAGGTATAATAATTTGAAAAGTAAATTACTTAGGCTATTGATTGTTTCCATGGTAACGATATTGGTTTTTTCATTAGTAGGACTCTCTAAGGAGTCAAGTACATCTGCTAAAGAAAACCATACATTTTCTGGAGAAGATTACTTTAGAGGACTTTTATTTGGACAAGGGGAAGTTGGTAAATTAATTTCAAACGATTTGGACCCTAAACTCGTAAAAGAGGCAAATAGTACAGAAGGTAAAAAGTTAGTAAATGATGTAGTCAAATTTATAAAAAAAGATCAACCACAATATATGGATGAATTGAAACAATCGATTGACAGCAAAGACCCTAAAAAACTCATTGAAAATATGACCAAAGCAGACCAACTTATCCAAAAATATGCTAAGAAAAATGAAAACGTAAAATACTCTTCTAATAAAGTTACTCCATCTTGTGGGCTTTATGCCGTCTGTGTAGCAGCTGGATATTTATATGTTGTGGGCGTTAACGCAGTTGCATTACAAACGGCTGCCGCAGTAACAACTGCAGTGTGGAAATACGTTGCCAAATATTCCTCTTCAGCTTCTAATAATTCTGATTTAGAAGCGGCTGCTGCAAAAACCCTAAAATTGATTCATCAATAATCCATTATAATTGAGTGTCTTGCGGATTGCTCCGCAAGACACTTTTTCAACGTGAACCGTTTAATTTTTTGTAATAATGATATGAAGCTAGTGTTGAAATAACTAATGCTAGAAGAACTAGCACAATCATAATAAGAATTATATATTCTCCTGTAAAAAATGAAAGAACAGCTATTATAAAACCACACACTACAAGTACTTTAGAGGCAAAGCGATTTCCCAGTTTCCAAACAGTCTCATCTTTTAATGTCCAAGGTGTCCTCAATCCAATAAGATGGTTTTGTTCTGCTAGCTGCATAGAATTTCCACCAATAATTAAAAAGATACCAACACCAAGCCCTATTATTAAATCAATATTCACTTCGTATCCTAAACTTATCAATAGAGTTGAGAGTTGTAAAATATATAAAAGGATTAACATATTATTAGAAGCTAGGAAAAGCAATGCTTTATTTTTTTGTGTAGACTTAATAGTTAACATATAAAAAGTAAGATAATAAATAAGCATAACAACAGGTATAATAAATATTGTTAAAGGTTTAGATACAATTGCAGCCGGTTTATTTCCTGACCATTGTATCGGTATTTCTTCTGGAAGGTATTGATATAATATAATTGAAGTCAAGAAACTCAAACATACAATAATTATGGAAATTATATTTTTCTTCATAAATCGTTATCCCCTTTATTTATAAAGTTAAGCATCCAATTTATTGAGTCTTGAAGTACTGTTGTATTTAGAGAGTAATAAATAAATTGTCCTTTGCGATGGTCACTTATGACTTCCGCTTGCTTTAAAATATTCAAGTGGTGCGAAATACTCGGTTTGCTGATATTAAAATGCTCAGCAATATCTCCCGCAGTCATATCCCCTCCTTTTAACAAATCCAAAATTTTTCTCCTTGTTGGATCTGATATAGCTTTGAAAACATTATTCATAGCGTTTTCTCCTTTACAAAAAAACATTTAGACATTTAGATATTTGTATAAATGTATTATTTTCATTATAACTTGAATTTTTTTAAAAACAACCCTCAAATTGGTTATAATATCTGATTTTTGTATTTTTTCAAATACTCGGATAATCCCAACGCTGGAAAATATGTTTAACAGATACTAACACATGTTGTTTATTTAAAAAAACCACCTCTGTTGTATTTAAATAGAGGTGGTTTTTCTATCAGCTATAATAAAATTTCCTTTTTTCTTTTTAATCGGGCTTAATGCTCGTTCAAGCCAGCCCATGACCAAATCGGCAATCACCGCCATCAGAGCTGTGGGGATCGCTCCCGCTAATATAATCGCGGTTCCGTTTGTGGCGTTTGATCCTCTGACGATGATGTCCCCGAGACCGCCAGCACCGACAAATGTCCCGATGGCCGTAATGCCGATCGCAATGACAAGCGCGGTGCGCAGGCCGGCCATTATGACAGAAAGCGCAAGCGGAAGCTCGACCATCCGCAGCACTTGAAATTTTGTCATCCCCATTGCTTTTCCCGATTCAAGATAGGCGTGCTCAATACTGATAATCCCTGTATACGTATTTCTGATAATCGGCAGAAGAGAATACAGAAATAATGACAATATCACCGTATTAGCGCCCAGCCCCATGACAAGCATCAGCACGGCGAGCATGGCGAGAGCCGGGATGGTCTGAATGACATTCGTGACCGCAAAAACCCATCCGCTTAATCTTCTGTATCTGGCTATCAGGATGCCGAGCGGAATTCCAACAATGGCGGCAAATAAAACGCCATACACCGACATCAGAAAATGGCGGTAAAATTCCTGCAGCACGTAACCGCCGTTTTGCGAATAGTATGTGCCAAGCTGCTGTAGTACTTCCATATGATCCACCTCTTTTCTTAGTCAAAATAATGATGTTTCTCTAAAAATTCCTTTGCTACGACAGACGGCTCCTTCAGCTTGCCATCCACCTCATAATTAAGTTCCTGCATCGTTTCCGTGTCGATTTGCCCAATCAGCTTATTGATCACACCTTCAAGTTCCGGATGCTCCTTAAGCACCTTTTCCGGAATCACCGGTGAACAGTCATACGGCGGAAAGAAACGCTTATCGTCTTTTAAGATTTTCAGATCATATGCTTTAATCCGTCCATCCGTTGAATAAGCCAAAACCGCATCCATTTTCCCGTTTTTGACTGCGTCATAGACTAGCCCGATCTGCATTGGATAAGTTGTGCCGAACTCAAAGCCATATGTGCTGACAAAGCCTTTATACCCGTCGCCTTTTCGTTTCAGCCAAGCATTGTCGACGCCTAATTTATATTGGGAAGCATTTTTCTTCAGGTCAGACACGGTGTTAATATGCTCCTTTTCCGCAAACTTTTTTGTTACGGTGAAGGCATATGTGTTATCAAAGCCGTAGGAATCAAACCATTTATAAGAAAAGCGCTTTTGAAACTCGTTCTGCACAATGTTCAGCGCTTTTTTCGGATCTTTCTCCGCTTCCTTGCCGAGGGTGCTTGTTAAATCTGTTCCGGAATAGCGCGTGGCTGAAATATCAATGTCACCGCCCAGCATCGCTTGGTGCTGAACATAGTTTGAGCCGAGGTTTTTCACTAAAGCAGTATTCAAATCTGTATCATGTTCAATAAGCTGCGCGATCATATTCGCTACAATTTCTGATTCTGTCATGCTCTGCGCCCCGATTTTGATCGTATCGTCAGAAGCGCCGCCTAGACCCGGCAGAGAGCAGCCGCCTAGCAGCATGACAAAGACGAGAGCAAACGCGCCAAGCCATTTGATTTTTGTCATTTTCAACAGTGCCAACTCCTTACGATACTTCCTTCATCCCTTGCAAGCCTTTCGGCGTCACCTTTCGTTCTGTCACAGCCAGAACATAATCAATAATAATTGCCAGAATTGTGACAGGCACGGCACCGCCAATGATATATTCAGGCTGGTATAGGTTCAGTCCGATAAAAATATAGTCCCCGAGGCCGCCTCCCCCGATAAACGACGCAAGTGTCGCCCAGCCAATTAGGTAGATCGTTGATGTGCGGATCCCCGCCATGATGATGGGAATCGCCAGCGGGATTTCAACGAGCCGAATCTGCTCCCAGCCGGTCATGCCAATTCCTTTCCCCGATTCCAGGAGGTTTTTATTTACACCTTTAATGCCGGTATACGTATTGCGCAGGATCGGCAGTACCGAATAGAAAAATAAAGCGACAATCGCAGGCACTTTTCCTACGCCGAGAAGCGGAATAAAAAAGGCTAAAATCGCCAGACTCGGCAGGGTTTGCACAATGTTTACGAAACCGATAACCGCACCTGCGCCTTTTTTCATTCTGGTAAGAGCAACGCCGAGCGGCACTGCAACGATAATGCCCAATACAACGGCTATGAGTGAAATATATAAATGCTCTCCTGTTTTATACAGCAGCTCTCCGCCGTTCGTTTGCAAAAAAGTCATCATTTGATTCATCTTAAAAGAGCTCCTCCCCTGGTCAGATCGTCATGAGCTGGTTTTCCTCGTCGCCCCAAATGGAATCGTATACGATATCAACGAGGCTCGCTCTTGTCACAATCCCTGCTAAATGGTTCTGTTCATCGACCACCGGAACATACTTGATCCCCTGCTTCAAAATTTTTCGGACTGTATCGCGAAGAAGCGCCCCTTTTTGAACGGTATATATATCTGAACGGTATACATCGCCAACGATGCTCGCTTTTTTGCGGTTTTGATCAATCATTTCCACATCAACATAGCCCTTCAGCACGTTTTGCCGGTCCACAACGAGCAGCGAGTCAACACGTTTTTCTCTCATCAGCTGAATCGCCTGAGAAAGCGTTTTGTCCGCAGATACCGTCACCGGCGTTCTGTTCATCATTTGCTCTACCCGCTCGATATCCGGTCTTGACTGAATCAGGCGCTCTTTCCCGATAAATTCTTCAACAAACTCATTTGCCGGGTTTCGAAGAATCTCATCAGGTGTGCCGACTTGAACGATTTCTCCCGCTTTTAATATCACAATCCTGTCAGCAAGCTTAATCGCTTCATCCATATCGTGGGTTACAAACACAATCGTTTTGTTTAAGGTTCTCTGCAGTTTTTTGAATTCTTCCTGAAGGGAATCACGCGTAATCGGATCAAGCGCTCCGAACGGTTCATCCATTAAAATGAGAGGGGGTTCCGCTGCCAGGGCGCGCAGCACGCCGATTCTCTGCTGCTGTCCGCCGCTGAGCTCATGCGGATAACGGTCTAAATACTCTGGGCCCATATCCACAAGCTTTAACAGCTCGCGCGCCCGTTCTTTCCGTTTTTCCTCAGGCCATTTCAGCAGCTTTGGTACGAGTGAGATGTTCTGCTGGATGGTCATATGGGGGAACAAACCAATCTGCTGTATCACATAGCCGATTTTTCTCCTCAGCTCAACCGGGTCCTGTTCCATAATATTTTCTCCGTCGATAAAGATCCTTCCAGACGATGGTTCTATCAGTCTGTTGATCATCTTCATCGTCGTCGTTTTTCCGCAGCCGCTCGGGCCGATAAAACAGATAAATTCACCTTTTGCAATATCTAAATCAATGCTGTTCACAGCTTTTTTGCCGCCTTTATATACTTTTGACACTTGTTCCAATTTCAGCAATCCGTGCACCTCCGCAGGTTTCCTTTAAATTTTCTGAAAAGTATAATCCTTATTATAGTTTGAACTTTGTAAAATAAAAAGTTTACAATGTGTTGAAATTATATGTTATTTATAGATTATTTATTGTTATGACCGAGACGGAAAGGGTGTTCTTACAATTACTCCGGATACCTCCCACTTCCTCTGCATTCAGCTATTTTCAACACCAGGAAGAAATATGATATATTGACACCATCAATTGCCATTTGAAGGGATGATCAGCTGTGAAAAAAACCGCTCTCGACATCATTGAACATGCTGAAGAGCATCTCATTGAGAAGATTGCCGAAAATATGCATACGTTTGGAATGCCTTCAACTGTCGGACGTGTGCTCGGAATTATTTATATGAATCGAAAACCAATGACCTTAAGCGAGCTCTCTGAGGCAACGGGCATGAGCAAAACACGGATGAGCCAGGTTGTCCGGGAAATGATCGATGCCAATATCGCCGAAAAGGTGTTTGAAAAAGGCGTACGAAAAGACCTTTATGACGTCGAGCAGGATTATTATCAAACCTTCATTTCTTTATTTGCGGCGAATTGGACAAAGGTCGTGAGCAAAAACAAAGTGCTGTATAAAAAATTAAACCGGGAGCTGAGTGATCTTTTACAAAGGGACGGGCTTACCCCGGAAGCGGAAGAGAAAGTCAATCAGCTGCTGAATGAATTAAAAGAATGGCTTCATTACTATGATTGGCTGAGCAGGTTGATTGAATTTTTTGAGAGTGAGGAAGTCTTTCGGTATGTGCCGAAAACAAAAGAATGCAGCTCTCTAAAATAAGAGAGCTGCTTTTTGCATCATGAAGTTAAGACCGGAAACATGCCTTTCAGCCCGGCACCAATCATCCCGACCGCAACCACGGCTAAGATTAATCCCATCAGTCTGGTAATCACATTCATCTCGGTTTTTCCGAGTTTGCTGCTGATAAAAGCAGAATAGTGGAAAAAGAGAAAGGTCAGGGCAATAACGGCGGCTATGCCGATCATGACAGCCGCATAATGACCAATGCCGCTATGTCCGGCGGAAAGGCTCATCACTGTTGCAATCGTTCCGGGCCCAGCAATGATCGGAATGGATAAAGGTGTGACTGATATATCCGCTTTTTCCTTGCTTTCCTTATGTTCATCATGGTGAAGAGATTGCACGTGCGATTCTTTCGCATTCAATAGATTATAGGCAATGCCGAAAATGAATATGCCGCCCGCCACTCGGAGCGCGTGAATGTTGATATCAAACAGTTTAAAGATAAGATGACCGAAAACCAAAAAAGCTGCGAGAATAAAAAAGGATAAAATAGCTGCCTTCCGGGCAATCGCTTTTCTTTCCGCTGCAGTATAGCCTTCTGTCAGCGTCAGAAATATCGGTACGTTTCCGATCGGATTCGATACTGCGAATAAAGAAATGAAGACGTGAACGATAAATGAGAACATCATATACCTCCTTGTTGATAGTCTCTGCACAGGAAATAGAATGATTCTCCACCCTTTTACCCGGAGGCGATTTCCCGGTAAACCTTTATAGCCTGTCAGAAACGCGCCATGCTACAATGAAGTGACAAATTGAATAGGAAGGACGTATACAGATGTTCAAAAAAATTGCGGCAGATGCCTTGGGCTTATCTGATATCGGAAAAATTATCGAACCTCAGGACTATGACAAAACAGACGCAGATGACTATGTCATGCATGAAGATAATGAGAAAATTTATTTCTTGATTAAAACAAAAGCAGACGAGTATTGCTTTACGAACCTGGCCCTGATCCATGTGGACGGCGAACGCGCCACTTCCTCAAAACGAACGTTGAAACGCTATCCTTATTCGCAATATAAAATCTCTGACGTTTTTCTTGAAACTGCCGGAAAAGTGGATTTGGATGTTGAAATTAAGTTCAAGCTGGGCGGTGAACAATTCGACATTGATGTCCACAAAGACCAGATTGAAAAGTTAAAAGACCTTTATAAAGCACTGCTTCGCATCGCTGAAACAACCTATGAAAATGACATTTTAATCAATCAAGCGGAGCAAAGCTTAGATAAAGCAGTGACGATTCTTCACCATACCCGCCCTGAGCACGTCAATATTGAAACGCAATACAAAGAGCTGACCGAATTCGGATTCACTTGGCTGACATCCGTTCGCTCGCAGTATCATATTAAGGATTTTGGGGATGTATTTGAGAAATATATTAATAACTAGATAAAAAAAGACACAGCTGCTATCGTGCTCGTGTCTTTTTTTGTATGAATATTGATTACTTTACAACTTTTTTCTTTTATAATAAAACTATTAGTCTATTTTCCCTATATTACAGATAAAGGAGTTATTTTATGTATTGTCCTCAATGCGGCCATCAAACAGATGGCGGAAATTTTTGTGAGAAATGCGGATCACCGCTCCCCGGTCAATCAGGCCACCAGCATGCAGCTCAAACTGGAGCCGCTGCAAAGCAAGCAGCAAAACAGTTCGGTTCATTTGTCTTATCCGTCCTGAAACGCCCTTATCAGGAATGTAAAGCAACAGGCGGAGAACAGCTGATCAGCGCAATCATTACGATGGTTCTTTTCAGTTTGCTGACCCCTTTGATGTTTTATATTCTTTTTTCAGACGGTCCCGGAAGCGTAAGCTTTACAGCAATCTTCTTAGAGCCAACCATTTATTTTATTTTATTTCTATTTGGCCTGCATGCATGCATCTTTTTCGCCCTGAAAATCGCGGGAAACCAAGTGTCTTTCAAGGATTCATTCTCAAGATTCGGAGCATTTCTTATTCCTTTTACGGCTATTTTGATTCTTGCCCTTTTCTTCTTTTTATTACATACAGACATTTGCTTTACCATATTAGCCGTTGGTTTAATCGGTGCATTCTTCGCCATTCCTCCTGCGATGCTGAGCAGTTACCAGCATTCATATAAAGGGAAGGTTGATTTCATTTACTCAACGATTGTGATTTATCTGATCATCTGCGTTACATTTCAGCTTATTATCGAACACTATGTCAAAGAAATTTTCCGTTATATGCTCTTTTAAAAACAACCCCATCACCTGCTGGTGATGGGGTTGTTTTATTGAATAGACGTTAAGTAAATTCTTCCGTTCTTCACTACGCCGGTGTAGGTCCAGTTATATGTTCTGAGCTTTGGACTGCCGCCTGATTTTGTGATATAGAATTCTTCATACGTCTTAATCGTGATAGCCGACCCATTTTGGCTCCAGCTTTTCACTTCATAGTTATTAAAGTCTTCTGTTGTCCCCTCTTTATTTAATTTCGACACGAGATGCTGCTGGTCGGAATAAAGGGAACTGCCTTTTTCAAGGCTGTCTTCCATCAGTGAGAAATTATTTTGATTCACGGCATCTGCCTGACTTTGCAGATAACTGCCCATAAATAATGTCACTTGTTCATCTGTAACATCGCCGCTTGCAGAGCTTTCACTGCCTTTGTTTTTCGAGCCAGCCCAGGCGGAAGTGTATGTCTCTGGTTTATCATTTTTGATTTTCTTTATATTTGTGCCTGCAGATTCGAATGTTGATTCTGCATCTTCGAAAATCCACTTTTTCTGTTTTTTATCATATGAAAGAAGATATTCATAACTCGGACTGTCGTCAGTCATTTCAGACTTTGTATAGTCGTTATACGAAGAAGACTGGTGAAGTTCTTTTCCTGTTACCGATACCTGCCACGTTCCGTCGTTTTTCTGAGAGAGGGCAAATGTGTCCAGGTCAAAATCAGTTTCCAAGTATCTATCTTTTAAGTATGAATCCGCGCTTTTCATAGAATCGACGGTGTCCTTCGTCTCCGCCTTCCAATTGGCACTTGCCTCTGTCATCTGGGCTGTATTCCCATCAGATAGAGCTTTGGAGTATTGTTTTGTTGTTTTGACAATTGTGTTCATAATCTGTTCCTGTGTATCTTGATCAGGAATTAACGTTAACTCCATTTCTTTATCATCGATCGGAACGCCGGCAGTTTTTGTTTTTCCCCACGGAAATTCTGCCTCGACTGAAGCTGTCATTGATCCATCTGTCAGCAGCGGACCATATGTTACGGATTTGAACGGATCTTTATGAATTGATTTACCGTTAATCAGCAAATCTCCCTTCCCGCTCTTGATGTCATTCGCTAAGCTGAATGTCACATCGTCTGCTTCCAATGAGAGATCAACACGAAAGCTGCTATCGCCAATCGCCTGAATGTCTTCCTTTTTCACAAGGTCAACGACATCGTTTTTCAGTTTGGCTGAGACTGTATATTCGCCGGGAATGTACGGACCAAGGGTTTGTGCTTGATCTGCTTTCTTTACAGATCCGGCTTCCTCTTTATTGACATATAGATCGGTATTTTTATAATTGCTGCTCACTTCAAAATAAACAGGTGCTACCTTTAAGTCATAATGGTCAAATACCAGCAGGCTTTTCCCGTCTTTTTCCGCATATACGATATCCTTCTGGGCTGTTTCATCACGCAGCGATGCAAAAAGTTCATCTTTTTTGTCTGGATGATCCTTCAAATATGTAAGAAACGGTTTTACATTATTTTTAGTGAGTTTAAGATTGTCATTTACCGGTGTAAGCAGAGTCGCGATTTGGTCCTGATCCCCATCATTTACGGCCTGTTCAAACTTGTCTACTAACCTATCCTTTGAAGTAAAATACGCTCCGGTTTTATATGCGGCGAATAATATAACGCACGCCGCGGCAATGCTGCTCCATAAAATGATGGTTTTCTTAGGGATCGGTTTTCGCGGAGCCTGCCTCGTTTCTGCAGTGCTAGCTGTTTCTTGATTTGCCTGTTTGCTGCCCCCTCCGATCGGGGTGCCGCATTGTTTACAAAACTTGGCTCCTTCATTATTCTGGGAGCCGCAATTCTTACAAAATAACATGACTTTCCTCCTATTCTACTAATTTGATAACATTTACTGCTTTTCATATTTTATAATAAAACAGAATGAAATTGGGAACGAATGAAAAAATTAAATGTCTATCAGACTAAAAAGGTGGAATGAATATGCAAAAGCTCAGGATTGAATTAGGAGAAGAAACAAATGACGAATTATATGATCTATTGCTGCTCGCCGATCCATCGAAAGACATTGTAGATGAATATCTTGAGAGGGGAGAATGTTACACAGCTTGGGCCGGTGATGAGCTTGCAGGGGTTTATGTATTGCTAAAAACAAGGCCGCAAACAGTTGAAATTGTAAATATTGCGGTAAAAGAATCTCTTCAGAAGAAAGGCTTTGGCAAACAGCTTGTACTTGACGCCATCGAAAAAGCGAAGAAGCTGGGGGCGGACACGATTGAAATCGGAACGGGGAATTCGAGCATTCATCAGCTTTCCCTCTATCAAAAATGCGGATTCCGCATTCAGGCGATCGACCACGATTTCTTTCTCAGACATTATGATGAGGACATTTTTGAAAACGGGATTCAATGCCGCGATATGGTAAGGCTTTATTTGGATCTCTGAAAGCATAAAAAAGCCGCCGAGAGAAAATCCCGGCGGTCTTTTTATTACTTGTTTAAGTTGTAGAAAGAGTTGATACCGTGGTATTGAGCAGTTTCAGCCAACTGATCTTCGATGCGAAGAAGCTGGTTGTATTTCGCAACACGGTCCGTACGAGACGGAGCACCTGTTTTGATTTGTCCTGCGTTTGTTGCCACAGCGATGTCAGCGATTGTGCTGTCTTCAGTTTCACCAGAACGGTGAGAGATAACAGCTGTGTAGCCTGCGCGTTTCGCCATTTCGATCGCATCGAATGTTTCAGTCAATGTACCGATTTGGTTTACTTTGATCAGGATAGAGTTGCCTACGCCGTTTTTAATACCTTCAGAAAGTTTTTTCGTGTTTGTAACGAAGAGGTCGTCACCAACAAGCTGAACTTTTTTGCCAAGACGCTCAGTAAGAAGCTTGTGGCCTTCCCAGTCGTTTTCGTCAAGTCCGTCTTCGATCGAGATGATTGGGTATTTAGAAACAAGCTCTTCATACCAGTCAACCATTTCAGCAGATGTTTTCACAACGCCTTCGCCAGACAGATGGTATTTGCCGTCTTCTTTGTTGTAGAACTCAGAAGATGCAGCATCCATAGCAAGTTTAACTTCTTCGCCAGGTTTGAAGCCGGCTTTTTCGATTGCTTCAACGATTGTTTGAAGCGCTTCTTCGTTAGAACCAAGGTTTGGAGCGAATCCGCCTTCGTCACCTACAGCAGTGTTTAAGCCTTTTGCGCTTAATACTGATTTCAGGCTGTGGAAGATTTGAGCGCCCATGCGAAGTGCTTCACGGAAGTTAGGAGCACCTACAGGCATGATCATGAATTCTTGAATATCCACGTTGTTATCAGCATGCTCTCCGCCGTTTACGATGTTCATCATCGGTACAGGAAGCGTTTTTGAGTTGAATCCTCCAAGGTATTGGTAAAGAGGAATCTGTAAGAAATCAGCAGCAGCACGCGCACAAGCCATAGATACGCCAAGGATTGCGTTCGCACCAAGTTTGCCTTTGTTTTCAGTACCGTCAAGCTCGATTAAAAGCTGATCGATTGCGTTTTGTTCAGTTACATCAAAGCCAAGAAGCTCTGGAGCAATGATTTCGTTTACGTTGTTAACAGCTGTTAACACGCCTTTTCCAAGGTAACGGTCTTTGTCGCCGTCACGAAGCTCAACCGCTTCGTATTCACCTGTAGAAGCTCCGCTTGGCACTAATGCGCGGCCGAAAGCTCCTGTTTCTGTATATACTTCAACTTCAACTGTTGGGTTGCCGCGGGAGTCTAATACTTCGCGTGCATAAACATCAACAATGTATGGCATGAGTTTTGTCTCTCCTTTTGATTTTCAAATTATTTTTGAATTAAAGATGTTCCTGTCATTTCTTTCGGTTTTTCAACACCAAGAAGGTCTAATAACGTTGGTGCAAGGTCGCCTAGGATTCCGCCTTCACGCAGCGTAATGCCTTCTTTCGTTACAATCACAGGGACTGGGTTTGTTGTATGCGCAGTGTGCGGTTCGCCTGATTCTGTAATCAGAATGTCAGCATTACCGTGATCAGCGGTAATGATAGCGTGTCCGCCTTTAGCAAGGATCGCGTCAACGACTTCGCCCAAGCATTCGTCCACTGCTTCAATTGCTTTAATTGTTGGTTCAACCATTCCGGAGTGGCCGACCATATCAGGGTTTGCGAAGTTAAGAATGATCGCGTCATGCTTGTCAGCTTCAATTTCTTTGACAAGCGCGTCTTTCACTTCATACGCACTCATCTCAGGCTTCAAGTCATACGTTGCAACTTTAGGCGAGTTGATGAGAATACGCTCTTCACCCGGGAATTCAGCTTCACGGCCGCCGCTCATAAAGAACGTGACGTGCGGATACTTTTCAGTTTCTGCAATTCGAAGCTGTTTTAACCCGTGCTGAGATAATACTTCTCCGACTGTGTTATCAAGATTTATCGGTTTAAACGCTACATAGCCGTCAACTGTTTCACTGAAGTGAGTCAGGCAGACGAAATACAGGTTCTTTGGATAATTCTCGCCGCGGTCGAAGTCACGGAAGTCTTTGTTTGTGAACGTGTTGGAAATCTGGATGGCGCGGTCCGGTCTGAAATTATAGAAAATCACAGAATCGCCGTCTTGGATTTTCGCAACAGGCTCACCGTTTTCTTTTGTGATGACAGATGGAATCACGAATTCATCGTAGATACCATTTGCATATGAATCATCAACAACATCCAGGGCGCTGCGGTAAGATGGGCCTTCGCCGTACGCCATTGCGCGGTACGCTTTTTCTACACGGTCCCAGCGTTTGTCGCGGTCCATAGAGTAGTAACGTCCGGAAATGCTGGCGATTTCACCTACACCGATTTCCTTGATTTGATCGTTCAACTGGTTGATGTACGTTTTCGCTGTCTGCGGACCTACATCACGGCCGTCAAGGAAGCCATGGATATAAACCTTTGTCAGCCCTTCTTTTTTCGCAAGCTTTAACAGTGCGAATAAATGATTGATATGGCTGTGCACGCCTCCGTCAGATAAAAGACCGAACAGGTGCAAGGCTTTGTTGTTTTCTTTCGCGTTGCTGATCGCGTCAAGGAATGTTTGATTGCGTTCGAACTCTCCTTCACGAATGGCAACATTTACGCGTGTTAAGCTTTGGTACACAATACGTCCCGCACCGATATTTAAGTGACCTACTTCGGAGTTCCCCATTTGCCCTTCAGGAAGACCTACAGCCTCGCCTGAAGCAGTCAAAGTTTGATGAGGATACTGGTTCCAATAGCGGTCAAAATTCGGTTTTTTCGCTAAAGCGACTGCGTTCCCTACTGTTTCGTTACGTAATCCGAACCCATCAAGAATGATGAGTGCAGCTGGTTTTTTACTCATATTGACCTTCCTCCAATAATTGAACGAATGACTGTGGCTCAAGGCTCGCGCCGCCGACCAAAGCACCGTCAATATCGGACTCTGCCATATATTCTTTAATGTTTGCAGGCTTTACGCTTCCGCCATATTGGATGCGAAGCTTGTCTGCAGCTTCTTGGCTGAAGCTTTCAGCGACGGTTTTACGGATATGCGCACACACGTCATTCGCATCTTTCGCTGTAGAAGATTTGCCTGTTCCGATTGCCCAGATTGGCTCATACGCAATAACAGAAGCAGCAACTTGTTCTTCAGAAAGACCAGCAAGGCCTTTTTTCACTTGGTCAGCAACAAGATCATTTGTTTTGCCGGCTTCACGCTCTTCAAGCGTTTCACCTACACAGATGATCGGCACAATGCCGTGTTTGAAAGCTGCGTGTGCTTTTTTGTTAACTGTTTCATCAGTTTCAGCGAACATTTCACGGCGCTCAGAGTGGCCGATGACGCAGTAGTCAACGCCAAGGTCTTTCAGAGCAACCGGGCTGATTTCGCCTGTGAACGCGCCGCTTTCTTCGAAGTGCATGTTTTGAGCGCCGACTTTTAGGTCAGTGCCTTTCACAGCAGAAGCAAGCTTTTCTAAGAAAAGCGCTGGCGCGCAAACAACAGCTTCAGCTTTGTCTGCTGCTGGAATGGAAGATTTCACTTCTTCAACGAAGCTGACAGCTTCGCCGAGTGTTTTGTTCATTTTCCAGTTACCGGCGATAATTGGTTTTCTCATCTGTTCCACTTCCTTATAGCAGTTTTGAGATTATTTATCGTTCAGTGCAGCTACCCCTGGAAGCTCTTTGCCTTCCATAAACTCAAGGGATGCGCCGCCGCCTGTTGAGATGTGGCTCATTTTGTCAGCAAGGCCGAATTTTTCAACCGCTGCCGCAGAGTCTCCTCCGCCGATGACAGAGTATGTATCTTTCGCCTCTGCCAATGCTTCCGCAACCGCTTTTGTTCCTTGAGCGAACAAGTCGATTTCGAATACGCCCATTGGTCCGTTCCACACGACAAGTTTGCTGTTTTTGATGACGTCAGCATACGTTTCGCGTGTTTTCGTACCAATGTCGATTGCTTCTAAATCACTAGGGATTTCAGAGATCGGCACAATTTTCACGTTTGCATCGTTAGAGAAATCATCTGCAACGAGTACATCTTCAGGCATGTAGAAGTTAACGCCTTTTTCTTTAGCGCGGTCCATAAATGATTTCGCAAGCTCGATTTTATCCTCTTCAAGAAGAGATTTCCCGACTTCATAGCCAAGCGCTTTTACGAAAGTATAAGCAAGACCTCCGCCGATGATCAGGTTGTCTACTTTATCAAGAAGACTTTCGATTACACCGATTTTGTCTTTTACTTTCGCTCCGCCGATGATCGCTGTGAACGGGCGGTCAGGATTGGAAACCGCTTTTCCAAGTACATCAAGCTCTTTTTCCATTAAGAAACCTGCAACTGCTGGCAGATGCTCGGCAATTCCAGCTGTAGATGCGTGAGCACGGTGGGCAGCACCGAATGCGTCATTTACATATACATCTGCAAGCTCAGCAAATGCTTTTGCAAGCTCAGGATCATTTTTCTCTTCACCAGGATAGAAACGTACGTTTTCCAATACAAGAACGTCTCCGTCCTTCATCTCAGAAATTTGTGCTTTTACAGCATCGCCGTATGCTTCATCCGCTTTTTTCACTTCTTTGCCAAGCAGTTCGCCGAGACGTGCAGCGACAGGAGTTAAACGAAGCTCCTCAACCACTTCGCCTTTCGGGCGGCCTAAGTGGCTCGCAAGAAGGACTTTTGCGCCTTGGTCTGCAAGGTGTTTGATTGTTGGAAGCGCAGCACGGATACGTGTATCGTCTGTTACTTCCCCGTCTTTCATTGGAACGTTAAAGTCAACGCGGCAGAATACAACTTTGCCTTTTACGTCGATGTCTTTGAGAGTTTTTTTATTCATGCCTAGGAGATCCTCCTTCAAAATGGTTTGCATACAGCACGAAAAACGTGAAACCGTCTGTTCAAGCGATAACTCCGCTAGGGCAGATCGCAGTCTTTTTCGGCACAGGGCAGTTCGTCTAAAAGCCAGGGCAGCGGCCTTAGGCGAAAGCGCCGGCAAAGCTGCTTAAAACGCGGTCGTTTCTCTATCACAGAGCGTTTTCTGAAAGCCGGTCTTCATGGAAAAAGGGAAAGGGAGTCCGTCCCCTTCCCTTGTCCGCTTTCATTATAGCGCTTCTATTCGAAAGAACCAAGTCAGGTCCTTTTTCAGCTATAAATTAAAGACCTTTTTTTGCGATGTAAGCTGCAAGGTCAACAACGCGGTTAGAGTAGCCGCTTTCGTTATCGTACCAAGAGATTACTTTTACCATGCTGCCTTCCATAACCATTGTAGAAAGAGCATCGATTGTAGAAGAGTTTTTGTTTCCGTTGTAGTCGCCAGAAACTAATGGCTCTTCGCTGTAGCCAAGGATTCCTTTAAGGTCGCCTTCAGCCGCTTCTTTAAGAGCTGCGTTTACTTCTTCAGCTGTTACTTCTTGGTTCAGTTCAGCAACCAAGTCAACTAGAGAAACGTTTGGAGTTGGAACACGCATTGCTCCACCGTTCAGTTTGCCTTTTAGTTCAGGAAGAACTAGAGAAACTGCTTTAGCAGCACCAGTTGATGTTGGGATGATGTTTTCAGCTGCTGCACGCGCACGACGGTAGTCTTTGTGCGGAAGATCAAGGATTTGCTGATCGTTTGTGTAAGAGTGAACAGTTGTCATCATACCGCGTTTGATGCCGAATTTATCGTTAAGTACTTTTGCAAACGGCGCAAGGCAGTTTGTTGTGCAAGATGCGTTAGAGATAACATCGTGGTTAGCCGCATCGTATTTATCTTCGTTAACACCCATAACGATTGTGATATCTTCTTCGTTAGCAGGAGCAGAGATGATTACTTTTTTCGCGCCAGCTTCTAAGTGTTTCGCAGCGTCTGCGCGTTTTGTGAAGAAACCAGTAGATTCAACTACGATTTCAACGCCTTGTTTGCCCCAGCTAAGTTTAGCAGGATCGCGTTCTGCAGAAACTTCAATTGTTTTGCCGTTAACAACAAGGTTGTTACCGTCAACTGAAACTTCAGCGTCTAATTTTCCGTGTACAGAATCATATTGTAAAAGGTGAGCCAGCATGTTAGCATCTGTTAAATCGTTAACCGCTACTACCTCAACTTCAGGATTGTTTAATGCTGCGCGGAATACGTTACGTCCAATACGACCAAAACCGTTAATACCGACTTTTACTGCCATGATTGTTTCCTCCTTTAAATAAGTGAGAGATATTTATATTGAGGGATTATTCATCCCTTAATAACTTCTTTGCGGCTCCTTCGTCTGTGACGAGAACCGTGTTGCGTGGCTTTTTAAAGTAAGCCTCGATCGCTTCGGCTTTTGATGATCCGCCCGCTACCGCAATAATATCGGGGATGGCGTCTATGTCATCCAGCTGCATTCCGACAGAATGCACTTTGTGAACCACTTCGCCGTCCGCGTTAAAATAGTAGCCGAACGCTTCCGTCACCGCGTCGTTATCATCTATTTTCTTTAAATCTTCTAAAGGCGTGTTTCTGCGCTGAGCCATAGTTTTAGCTTCGCCGATTCCGTGAACCAGCATACTCGCTGATTTAATGGTGTTCAGCACCTCTTTGACAGAAGGCTCTTCAATAATAGATGAATAGGCGCCTTGTGACAGCTGTCCCGGAACAAACAAAAGCCGGTAAGTGCCTGAAGCCTTCTCCGCCATATGCGCGCATATGGTGTTCGCCTGGTTTTTCACGTCTTCGCCTAAACCGCCTCTTGCAGGCACAAACAAAAGCTCGCGGTTTTTAGAATCCGGCGTCATCATTTCGGCGACAGCTTCAATTGTCGTACCGCCAGTTACAGCGACGATATTTTTGCCTGAAAATCTTTTTTTCATACATGCGACAGCCGCTCTTCCCATTTCTTTTTTGACCCATGGGGATTGATCGCTGTCTCCGGATACGATAATGGCATCCTTTAGATTTAAACGTTCTTTTAATGTCTTTTCCAAAAGAGTCAAACCTAAAACATCTTTCATCGTATCTTCCAAAACAGAAAGCAGTTCATAGCCCTCTTCTGTCAATGTCATGCCGTTTGTCTTAATATCGACCAGGTTCTGTTCCTTTAAAAACTGAACCTCGCCCCTCAGCACACGCTCGCTGATTCCGAGACTGGCAGACAGGCTTCTTCGCCCGATGGGTTCTGTCAGCCTGATATACTGCAAGATTTCAAACCTCTTTTGCATAACGAGCAGAAGATCAGGCAATAATTTTTTTTGAGCTTGTATTAACTGGTTCATGACTCAAACGTTCCTTCCTTTTTTGCTGGACATTATATGTCCCGCTATGACAAAAAACGTCCCGTCATAGCCAAAAAAAATCATTTCTGCTTTCTTTAATTATTTTAACAGGGTGGAATTGTTTATTCAACTGTTAAGAGCCAATTCATCGACAATATTCGCAGAGTTTTCATGCCGCGTCGTTTTATCCAGCAATATTTTATCCTATATATCTTTATCTTATACAGAAAGCGCCAAATGGTGCATCCCAATATAAACAGCCCTTCCCGTAGAAAGGGCTGTTTCATTAAAGCGTTTTCATTTTATCCAAAGCTTTTCAATTTCCTCGAGCGATTTGTTCTTCGTTTCTGGACAGATCGTAACGACAAACAGGAAACAAAGGATGTTAATCACCGCAAAGATCCAAAATGTATAGGCGAGCCCGAAAGAATCGATCATCATTGGCACAAACTGTCCGATCGCCCAGTTTGCTCCCCATAAAAAGATGGTCGCAATGCCCGCGGCCCGCGCACGCAGATGGTTCGGGAAGATTTCAGAAATCATAATCCATGTGATCGGTCCGACCGAGACACAGAAAGCAGCGACAAAACCTAATATAAGGACGATCATCATGATCCCGCTTGTTAACTCAAAATAAAACGACGTCCCGATTAAAATCATAAAAATAGCCATAAAAGCAGAACCGATGGACATCAGTTTTTTTCGTCCGACTTTATCAATCAGCAACACCGCAATAACGGTAAAAATAACTTCTACAACCCCGACGATACAAGTCGTCACAAATCCGGCGTTTTGCCCGAATCCCATCATTTTAAAGATTTCCGGCCCGTAGTAAGTAATCGCGTTCATGCCGATGACTTGGTTAAACAGCGCCAGCAGGATTCCAATGACAAGCGCCTTTCTGAGACCCGGCTTAAACAGCTGGGAGAGCGACCCCATTTGTTCTATTTTTAAAGAGTTCTCAATGTTCTTTAATTCTTCTTTTGCAACAGTTTCTCCATTAATACGTGTCAGGATCTTTAAAGCTTCATTTGTTTTGCCCGCTTTCGCCAGCCATCTCGGACTTTCCGGGACGACGAGCAGGACAAGGAAAAAAATGACGGATGGCACCATTCCATAAGCAAGCATCCATCTCCAGCCGGTGTGCACGCCCCATTCGTATGTTCCGGACCGCTGCACAGCTAGATTAATAAAGTATGTTGCGGAAATACCCAGTATCGTAAAGAGCTGATATAACGAAGATAAACTTCCGCGTATAGCGGGCGGTGCCGCTTCTGTAATATACGTAACAGAGAGCGATGAGCCCATCCCGATTCCCAGCCCCCCGATAATCCTTGCAATGATTAAGGTGGACACGTCTTGAGAAAGCGCTGAAACGATTGCTGATATCGCAAATAACAAAGCGGCTGTCATTAAAATTTTTCTCCGGCCGAATCTGTCACTTAAAAATCCGGATATCCCGACGCCCACAACTCCTCCAATCATAATGCTTGAAATGACAAGTCCCTCCATAAACGGACTCAGGCTGTATAAATCTTTCAGAAAACCGATGGCGCCAGAAATCACTGCCGTGTCATAGCCATACAATAAGCCGCCAAGCCCCGCCGCACATGAGATCAAAATGACAAATCCCATTGAATGGCTTCTTGTTACAGGAACATTTGGTTCTAATTGAGTTGGAGTATTCTTCATTTCCCTGCCCTCCCGAATGTTGAGTAAAGCGTTTTCATTTAAACCTTCAATTGTACGTACTTATATTAAAATTTAACGAAAATTACATTTAATTAGTACGTACAAATATAGAATAATCTTGTTTGCATTTTCTGTCAATGTTTTCTTACAAAGAACGCTGTGATATACTGAAATTTGTCCGTATACATTTTGGAGGAATGGATATGTTACCAAAATACGCGCAAGTAAAAGAAGAAATCAGTTCTTGGATTAATCAAGGCAAAATACTGCCCGATCAAAAAATCCCTACCGAAAACGAATTAATGCAGCAATTCGGCGTCAGCCGGCATACCATCCGCAAAGCGATCGGAGACCTCGTATCACAAGGTCTGCTGTACAGCGTGCAAGGCGGAGGCACCTTTGTCGCTTCACGCTCTGCTAAGTCAGCGCTGCATTCCAATAAAACGATCGGTGTTTTGACAACTTACATATCAGACTATATTTTCCCGAGCATCATCAGAGGAATCGAGTCCTATTTAAGCGAGCAGGGGTATTCTATGCTTTTGACAAGCACAAACAACAACCCGGACAATGAAAGAAGAGGCTTAGAAAACCTGCTGTCCCAGCATATTGACGGACTCATCGTAGAACCGACAAAAAGCGCCCTTCAAACCCCAAACATCGGCTATTATCTGAACTTGGAGAAAAACGGCATTCCTTTTGCGATGATTAACGCGTCATATGCCGAGCTTGCCGCGCCAAGTTTTACCTTGGATGATGTGAAAGGCGGGATGATGGCGGCGGAGCATTTGCTTTCTCTCGGCCACACGCATATGATGGGTATTTTTAAAGCTGATGACACACAAGGCGTGAAACGGATGAACGGATTTATACAGGCGCACCGGGAGCGTGAGTTGTTTCCTTCTCCGGATATGATCGTGACATTTACAACGGAAGAAAAAGAATCAAAACTTCTGGAGAAAGTAAAAGCCACACTGGAGAAAAACAGCAAGCACATGCCGACAGCCATTCTTTGTTATAACGATGAAATTGCGCTGAAGGTGATTGATATGCTGAGGGAGATGGATCTTAAAGTGCCGGAGGATATGTCTATTGTCGGGTACGATGATTCACATTTCGCCCAAATCTCAGAAGTGAAACTAACCTCTGTCAAACATCCGAAATCAGTGCTTGGAAAAGCAGCCGCCAAATATGTCATTGACTGCTTAGAGCATAAAAAGCCGAAGCAAGAGGATGTCATATTTGAGCCTGAGTTGATCATTCGCCAGTCCGCACGAAAACTGAATGAATAAAAAAAGCAATGTATGGGTCTCCCCGCTACATTGCTTTTTTTATAGCTGTTATCTGTTTTTCCAAACGTCAGCGATGATTTCAAACGAACGCATTCTGTCTGCGTGTTCAAAGGTTTCTGAGTTAACCATAATTTCGTCAGCCTGTGTCGTTTTGACGAAATCTTCAAGCTTCGCCTTCACTTCTTCCGGACCTCCGACAATCGTGGAGCTCAGCTGCTCATTGACCATCGCTTTTTCATACGGGCTCCAGATTTGGTCCATATCCTCAACAGGCGGTTTAAGCTGGTTAGGCGTACCGCGGACAAGATCAAGAAACCTTTGATAATGGGAAGTCGCAAGGTGCTGCGCTTTCTCGTTTGTATCTGCCGCGATAATGGTGACACCGACCATCGCATACGGTTCGTCGAGCACGTCTGACGGCGTGAAGGAATTGCGGTACAGCTCCAAAGCGGGAACCGTATTCGCCGGTGAGAAATGGGCCGCGAACGCAAACGGAAGACCAAGTTCGCCAGCCAGACGGGCGCTGAAGCCGCTTGAGCCCAGCAGCCAAATCGGCACATCTATGCCCTCTCCGGGAATGGCGCGAACTTGATTGCGCACATTTCCTGACGGTTTAAAATAATTGCGCAGTTCCTCTAATTGTTCTGGAAAATCCTCCCCGCTGTTGATGTTTCTGCGGAGCGCTCTGGCTGTCAATTGGTCTGTTCCCGGCGCACGTCCAAGCCCCAGATCAATCCGCCCGGGATACAGTGTTTCCAGTGTGCCGAATTGTTCAGCAATGACTAATGAAGAGTGGTTGGGGAGCATAATGCCGCCGGAACCGACGCGGATTTTCTTCGTGCCTCCGGCAATATGGCCAATCAAAACTGCGGTGGCAGAGCTTGCAACACCTTCTATATTATGATGTTCAGCAAGCCAGTAACGGTGATAGCCCCATTCCTCTGCCCGGCGCGCCAAGTCCATGCTGTTTCGGAATGATTCTGCAATCGTTCCTCCCTGAACAACCGGAGATAAATTCAAGACAGAAAGCAAGGTATCTTTGCGTTGGTTGTTAGACATATTGTTCTCCTTTGCAAATGTGTTATCAGTAAACAGCCCAAAGCTGTCAGGTCATGATTGAAAGAACTTCTATCACACCATAACACAACTGCATTCAGGAATAAAAGAATTTGATTCGATGAAATTCGAACAATATAAAACGAACGGTTTGGAACATTATTCTGCTCCAAACAACTCCTTAGCCATCTCAATAAAGAGCTTAGCCGCCAGAGAAGCCTCCTTTAGCGACGGAACAGCAAGCTGCACATCACGGTATACCTGCGGGTCCAATTCCCTGGTCACCACATGCTCTGGCAGCGGCATCCCCGACATGGACATTTCTGATAAAATGGCCAGGCCCAGGCCTTCTCTGATCATACTGATCGAGGTGTTGATGTTATAGACCGTGAAAGCTGGGTGCAGCGTAGCACCCGCCTGCCTGAACATATCGATAAATGGTGATTCATAGCCGCCGTCACAGACGATCATCGGTTCATGGTCAAGATCTTTCAGCGTAATGGCTGAATGACTGGCAAGCGGGTGATCGTCCCTGAGCACGACAGCCATTTTGTCTTTTTTCAAATGAATGTACTCCATCTCCTCTGTTGGATACAGAAGAATCCCAACATCTATCATCCGCGTATGAAGCCACTCCTTGACTTCATTTACAGTTCCCTCGTGCAGCACGAGCTCAAGTTTCGGATATTTTTGTTTAAATTCACTGATCAGCTTCGGCATAAAATAAGCCGAGGCAGTTGAGAATGTGCCGATATGGATCGTTCCCAGTTCAAGCCCTTTTTCCGCTGCTGCTACCTGCTCAACTTTTTCAATGCCTTTTAAGACTTCTCTGATGTGTACTAAGATCTGTTTTCCCGTATCCGTCAGCATCAGGCCATTGCGGCGGTCACGAATGATCAGCTTTACATCAAGCTCAGCTTCGATCGCAGAAATCGCATGGCTGACAGCCGGCTGTGTCATGTTCAGCGCCTGACCCGCTTTTGTAAAGCTTCCCGTTTCAGCTATTTTCACAAAAACCTTTAATTGAGTAATGGTCATAACAATTTACTTATGCTCCTTATAAAAAAGATTCATTTTATTTATCTTATGTTCTACCGTATCATATGATGGAAAAGTTCTACAAGGAGTGAATGAACAATGAAGCAGCTCCCAAAAACGCGGACAGCTCTCCTGCTCGCATTTCTCGTCATCATGTGGGGCGTCAATTGGCCGCTGTCCAAAGCCGCGCTCGCCTATTCTCCGCCATTATTGTTCGCGGGCATCCGAACGCTGATCGGCGGGCTTTTATTAGTCATAGTCGCACTGCCGCGTATTCATAAATTACGCTTAAAAGAAACGTGGCCGATTTATCTTGTTTCTGCTCTTTTAAATATTACATTATTCTACGGCCTGCAAACGATCGGGCTGAATTATCTTCCGGCCGGCCTGTTTTCTGCAATCGTCTTCTTCCA
The DNA here is from genome assembly GCF_000009045.1 of Bacillus subtilis subsp. subtilis str. 168. Classification (GTDB taxonomy): domain Bacteria; phylum Bacillota; class Bacilli; order Bacillales; family Bacillaceae; genus Bacillus; species Bacillus subtilis. The sequence goes on from NC_000964.3 coordinate 3,489,266, forward strand.
GCCTGTTCTGATGGGTGTATTTTCTTGGCTGTGGCTCGGCGAATCCATGTTTGTAATGAAAGTGATTGGCCTCATCCTCGGTTTTGCGGGAGTAGCCGTCATTAGTGCTGCGGGCTTTGGCGGGCATATTTCTGTCATTGGGGTTCTGCTGGCTCTCGGCTCCGCAGTCAGCTGGGCGCTCGGGACAGTATATATGAAAAAAACAGGCAGCCGCGTCGATTCCATCTGGATGGTCGCTCTGCAGCTGACGATCGGAAGCGTGTTTCTGCTTATCTCCGGCTTTTGGACAGAAAGCTTTTCGGCGATCCAATGGACAGCTCCGTTTATTACGAGCCTGCTGTTCATCTCCGTATTCGTTATCGCACTCGGCTGGCTTGTCTTTTTTACGCTTGTCGGTTCAGGAGAAGCAAGCAAGGTCGCATCTTATACTTTTTTGATTCCGCTCATATCAATCGTGGCCAGCTCCATTTTCCTGCATGAACCGCTCACCCTTAGCCTCTTGGCAGGGCTGCTGCTGATTGTCACGAGCATCTGTCTCGTGAATACAAAATCAAAAGCGCAGAAAGCTGCGGCGATTGGTATAAACGAGAAAGCTGCACAATAATAAAAACCCTCTTGCCGGATGCGGCAAGAGGGTTTCTTATTTACTGATGCTTGCGTCCTTTGACCAAATATGCAACTGTAATCAAAAGGTAGATCGCCGCAGTAATGCCGGTAATGACAATTGATGTTGTCATGATGACCCCGATCAGAATGGCGAGTAATGCCACAATCGCAAACCATGTCGTGTACGGGAACCATTTTACATAATAGGCCGGTGTTTCCGTTTGCTGTTTTCTCGATTTTAAATGAGCGAATCCGATGATCAGCCAAATGAATAAAACGGTATATCCCAATGATCCCATTAAATAATTAAATGTTTGGCTTCCTGCGAACAGAGAAATCAATACGCCAATATAGAGAGAAGAAGTGCACATCAGAATCGCAAACATCGGTACGTTTTTCGATGAAAGCTTCGAGAAGACCTTTGGAAGCCTTCCGTCACTTGCCTGTGTATACAAAATGCGTGATGATCCGTATAAACCTGAATTCATAGAAGAAATGATCGCCAGCAGGATGACTGCATTCATGATATGATCCGCGCCCGGAATGCCTACCATTTTAAAGACCATCACGAAAGGACTTTCCGGAACGGAATTGACTTGGTTCCATGGAATCAGGCTGACGATGATGAAAAACGGCAGCAGGTAAAACGCGACAATCCGTGTCAGTGTGCTGCGGACAGCTTTCGGGACAACCTTTTCCGGATTTTTTGTCTCTGCAAGCGTTACACCGATAATTTCTGTACCGCCGTAAGAGTAGATGACGACAAGCATCGCCGTGATCAGCCCTGTGCCGCCGTGCGGGAAAAATCCGCCGTGGTCTGTCAGGTTGGAAAATCCGGATGCTGTATGATCACCGAATGATACAAATAAGAGCAGCAATCCCAGAATAATAAAGATAATAATAACGGTAATCTTGATCATTGCCAGCCAATATTCAGTTTCGGCGAAGATTTTAACAGAAAGCAAGTTTACAATCGTGACGATAAGAGAAATTCCTAATGCCAACACCCAGATCGGGCAGCCCGGCAGCCAATATTGAATGAAAATCGCAGCTACAACAGCTTCAGCCGCAATGTTAAGCACCCACATTTTCCAGTAGATCCAGTCCAAAAAGTAAGCAGCGTAATTTCCCAATACCTGCTGGACAAGATCACGGAAGGTTCTGGCGTTACGGTTTCGAACAGCCATTTCCGCCAGCCCCTGCATAATAAACAGCAAAATAATCCCGCCGAGCAGGTATGCGATAATGACAGATGGCCCTGCCACATCGATCGCTGAGCTGCTCCCCTTAAATAAACCTGCGCCGATTGCTCCGCCCAGCGCCATCATCATAATATGGCGGGACGTCATCGTGCGTTTTAACGTTTGATTGTCGTTTTTCATCCTCTTCTACCTCTCCTTCTCGTTTTCAAAAACAAAAAAGCCCGCCGTCTCCTACCTAATCTAATAGATAAAGAGACGACGAGCCTTCGGCTGACCGCGGTACCACTCTTGTTGATTCTTCATGAAGAATCCTGCTTTTGACCTGTAACGAAGGTTAGCCGTTAAAACATAGGGAATATTCAATCTATTCCGTTCCGTCTTACCACTCCCGGGCGAGTTCAAAGAAGAATCAGGCTGCGTCGCACCACCCCGCAGCTCTCTGTTCTGATCACTTTCTTTTACTGCTCCCAATCTATGTGTTTTAGTTTTCTGAAAAACTCAAATTTTATGATCTGAATATATTAACATAATATACGTGCTTCTCTTTTAACTGTCAATAACTTCAGAGAAAAAAGAAACTGTTATTTTGTCCCTTTTCGAATGGCTTTCCAAAAGGATTCTGACTCGTTTCCTAATGCGTAAACTGAAACACCTGCTATTTTATATTGCTTTGCCAGATGGCTTTTCGTTTGAACGGTTTTTTCGTTTTCATACCACACGACATGTTTATGCTTCTTTTTGTCAACATAAGAAAACGTCATCGAGCCTGATTTTTTGTTGAATGCCGGCTTTGCTTTTTGTTTTTTGATGAGGGATTTGAGCTCATTCCATTCCCTTATTGTGCTGGTACTTCCGTCTTTTACATCCCAGTCATAGCCGTACGCAGGGATTCCCATGATGACTTTATTGGCTTTGATCTTTTTGACTGAAAACTGCAGAGAGCTTTTGATCCAGTTTGTGCTTGCCACTGACCCCGGCTCACCCCAAATGCCGTGTTCATCGTAGGTCATGACTTGTACGAAGTCGGCATATTTGCCGATTTTCGCATAATCATACGGCCAGCTCCAGTCATCATTTTTATCATCGGCGCTTTTGGCCGGAACGGATACCATTGTTTTAATATGTTTCTTATTCAAAGCCTGTGAGACATATTGAATGAAGTTCGAGTATGCAGCGCGGTCTTCTGGATTTACTGCTTCAAAATCGATATTGATTCCGTAATATGAGTGCTTTTTGGCCAGTGTAATTAACTGATCTGTGAATCGTTTTTTCGCTGTTTTATTGCTCATGACCCGACTCGCTAAATCTCCGTCAAAATCATAAATGGCATCATTATAGTTTGAAATGACAGCCCATGTCTTGATTTTTTTCTTTTTCGCATATGTCAGCTGCTTAGTTGGGGCATCGCCAATGATTTGTCCGTTTTTTTCAAACGCAAATGTATCGGTTGCGATGGCATTCATGTATGTATGATATTTCGTAAGAGAATTGTATGAAGCCGTATCCCCAGTCGTGTAGCCTACTGTCATACCGGCTGCCTTCGCTTCTCCTTTTGTATACATAAACAGAACAATCGCAATCGCCAGTGAAACCGCTATGATCAGCCATTTTTTCATCGCATTTCCTCCTGTATCAAGTCATACTCTTCTCATCGGCCAAAAAATTGGAAGTTGAAGTTTTTTCAAGCAAAAAGCCCGGCATATGCCTGCCGGGCTTCCTGAGTTCAGCGGTCAGAGACGAGAATATATGCTGCCTTTACTGGTCCATGCACCCCCACAACTAAATCCATTTCAATGTCGGCTGAGTTACTCGGTCCGGTAATGTAGTTGATACATGAAGGAACAGTGACACCGTTCGCAATGTTTTGGCGGATGATATCACTGGCTTGTGTCATTCTCGGTACAATGCTTGATTTCGGCACGATCGCAATATAAGTCGTTGGCAAAAGGCTGACAGAGCGGCCGATGTCTTTTGAGGAGAAGAGGACAACCGTCCCCGACTCAGCCAATGTAATTTCGCTGAATGTAATCCCTACATTGGCTTGCTCCGCTTTTTTAATATTTTCCTCGCCTTTGTCAGCATCCCACTCCCAGACCGGCGTTCCTTCACTCGGCCAGTCCTTGGTGAGCAGGCTTTTCAGTCCGTATTCTTCAAAGCGGGGGTCCTTCGGAATGATGACAGGGCCTCCAGAAAAGCGGCTGACTTGCTCGCGCAGGGCATCGTAAAGGCCGGTTGAATCCGTTTCAATCAGCTCTGTATGGATTTTGACACAATGGTTTTTGAGCACTGTGACTAAGTCATCCGCTGAATAACCTTCAAGTGTTTTATATTGCGGCTGATGCGCCCATTCAGGGACTGCCACGCCTCCTGTTCTTCGTTCACGGCCCAGGCTGGATGCGATTCGGTTTAAAAAGCTCTCTTGATTCTGAATGGTTCCCTTCGTCATCACTGCTCCTCCTTCGTGCGTTCACTTGTTTCTCTGTCCGCAAACCAGTCTCTGAATCTCGATTTATGCGGTGCCGGGAAGTCGCGAATCTGGGTCCAATTTTTAAGCGGGCCGGGCCCTTTCGAAATTTTTTCGTCCTCTGTAAAAGGCGTCATGGCGGCCGGCGCCCATTTTGAGCCCATTTTGTAAAGCGATAAGGAGGATGCGCCAAGTCCGAATGCTTTCATTGCAAGCTTTTCACTGATCGGCGCCCTGCCTTCTTTTTCGACGATATTCTGACGATGCTTGAGTAGCAGCTCATGAAGCGGGATTTTGACCGGGCAGGCTTCTGAACAAGCAGCGCACAGTGAAGATGCGTACGGCAGCTCCTTATAATCGTCATAACCGCCGAGCAACGGTGATAAAACAGCTCCGATCGGCCCCGAGTAGATTGAGCCGTATGAATGTCCGCCGACATGGCGGTACACAGGACAGACATTGATACAGGCGGCACAGCGGATACATTGCAGCACAGACTGGAATTCCGTTCCAAGGATATTGGATCGTCCATTATCAACGATGACAAGATGGAATTCTTCCGGACCGTCCACTTCACCTTCCAGCTTCGGACCCGTCAAAGCTGTAATATAGCTTGTCAGCCGCTGTCCGACAGCACTTCTAGTCAGCATGCTGACTAGCACTTCAAATTCAGAAAATGACGGGACAATCCGCTCCATTCCCATGACGGTAATTTGTGTTTTCGGCAAGGTGCTCACAAGCCGTCCATTTCCTTCATTGGTCACAAGGCTGACGGAACCCGTGTCAGCGATGGCGAAGTTACAGCCGGTAATGCCGATATCCGCTTCCAGAAACTTTTTCCGGAGAATGGCGCGCGCATGCATCACCAGCTCTTCCGGTTTTTCTGTATGTTGATAGTCCAGTCTTTCTTTAAACACATCGCGTATCTGCTCTTTATTTTTATGAAGAGCGGGCGCTACGATATGTGACGGCGGATCGTGATCATCAATCTGCAAAATATACTCGCCGAGATCGGTTTCTACGACTTCACAGCCTTCCTTCTCCAGCACCTCATTCAGATTGATTTCCTCTGTGACCATTGATTTAGATTTCACAATTTTCTTCCCGTTCTTCTTTTGAATGACATCCCGAATATAGGAAGACGCCTCTTCCGCTGTTTTCGCGAAATAGACATGTCCGCCTCTTTTCGCCACATTTTCGGCAAGCTGTCCGAGATAGAAATCAAGGTTTTCAAGGACATGCTGCCTGATTTCCTCTGATAATGAGCGCCACTCCTCCCAGTTTCCCAGTTCTTCTGCTGCCTCTAGGCGCCGCGTCCGCAGACGCTCCTGTGCACCTGAAACAGCGCCTCTCATAAATTCATTATCAATCCCCTGTGATACCCGCTCTTTAAAAGCGTCAGTACCGATTTTCATCGCCATGATCCTTTCCCCCTCTGAATCCAGTTTTATCTGCTGTTGAGCACTTCGGCGATGTGCATCACTTTGACATTCTTATCTTTTCGGCCAAGCCGTCCCCCGATATTCATCAAACAGCCGCAGTCAGCACCGATCAGCACCTCTGCTCCCGTTTCCTCCACACATTCGACTTTTTCATCGACCATCTGCTCAGAAATCTGCGCCATCTTGACTGAGAACGTTCCTCCGAATCCGCAGCAGTTATGTTTGCCCGGAAGCTCTGTAAACTGCAGGCCCTTCACATGGCTCAACAGCTTCATCGGCTCCTTCCGAACACCCAGCAGCCTAGTCATATGGCACGACGTATGTAAGGTCGCTTTTGTATGAAGGGTCGCGCCGACATCCTCTACCCCAAGGACGTTCACAATAAAATCTGTCAGTTCATACGTTTTATCCGCCAGCTTTTTCGCTTTATCGGCCCATTTCGGATCATCCTGAAACAGGTGCGGATACTCCCGGAACATCGTTGTGCAGGAACCCGAAGGACTGACAACATATTCGGAATCCTGAAACGTTTCGATCATCCGTTTCATTGCTTTTTTGGCGTCATGTACATAGCCGCTGTTGTAAGCCGGCTGTCCGCAGCAAATCTGCCCTTCTGGAAAATCAACCTCGCACCCAAGCCGCTCCAGCAGCTCAACCGTTGCTTTTCCGACATTTGTTTGAAACATATCAACAAGACAAGTGACAAAAAGTGAGACTTTCATGATGAACCCCTCTCTCATCCCCAATATATGATCAGGTCATCTGATGACCTGAGTTAAAATAACTATATGAATATCGTACACTATTCTGACAATGGAAGGAAAGAGTTTTCTAGGGATATTTTCATTTGTGGCATATCAAAAACACTCCCGATCTCCCAGGAGTGCAGTATATGGTTAGATCCAGCCCTTTTCCTCAGCGATGCTGGCGGCTTCTGTCCGATTTTTCGCATTAAGCTTTTGGATGATTTCTGAGATATAGTTTCGAACTGTGCCTTGAGATAAATAGAGCTCCAGCGTAATGTCTTTTGTTGTCTTGCCTAAAGCCGCAAGCCTCAGAATTTCTTGCTCTCTAACGGTTAGCGGATTTTCGTCTCGCATCATATTAAACGTCAGCTCAGGGCTGAAGACACGTTTTCCCTTTACACATTTTCGAATGGCATCGGCCAGATCGTCAATTTCACCGTCTTTCAGCAGATAGCCATGTGCACCGGCCTTTACGGCGCGTTCAAAATATCCGGGGCGGGCAAAGGTGGTTAAAATAATGACCTTGCTGACGCAGCCTTTTTTCATTAATTCCTCTGCCACATTCAGCCCGCTTCGAACCGGCATTTCAATGTCCATAATGCATACATCCGGCTCCAGCTTCAAAATAGCATGTAGCGCCTCTTCCCCGTTTAATGCTTGTCCGATGACTGTCATATCCTCTTCTAAATCAAGCAAAGATCCCAAAGCGCCTAAAAGCATTCGCTGGTCCTCAGCAATAAACAGACGAATCATTCTTTTCGTCCTCCAATCATTCTGCTTTTTTAATAAGCGGAATCGTCAGTGCCACAACCGTTCCGTTATGGTCTGAAACCGTTAATCCCCCTTCAATGAGCATGAGCCGTTCTTCCATTCCCCACAGGCCATTCCCAAACATTTTCTCCTTCGGCGCTCCCTTTCCGTCATCCCGTATTACGATCCTCATTTTGTCAGCAAATTGAGAAATGGTGATGGCACAGTGGGTTGCTTTGCTGTGCTTGATAATGTTAGTCACGGCTTCCCGCATACACATACTGATAATATTTTGAGTGACGGGAGATATCACTGAAAAGTCGTCGGCTCCTTCGTATTGAAAGGTAATGTTCCCCGCTCTTAATATGTGCTGAATGTTTACGAGCTCCTCTGTTATCGTGACCGTTCTCATATCAGAAACCAGCTCTCGAACTTGCTTGAGTGCGGAGCGTGAACTGGTTTCCATTTCTTTTGCCTCAAGCTTGGTCCGTTCTGGATCAGATGCAGCCAGCCGCTGAATGAGCTGGCTTTTTAATGTAAGCAGCGACAGGGTGTGGCCAAGAGTATCGTGAAGATCACGGGCGATTCGAACACGTTCCTCCCTTTTAGAGAGTTCTTTTATCTGTTCGTTGGCTTGTGCAAGCTTAGCTTCAAGCTCAATCCTCCGAAACATAGAACGAATTCCGAATGGAGAAATGAGCATAATGACGAGAAACGGGAGAACAGAAAAAAGCTCCCGAAGCGAGACCGAATTCGCGATAAATTGGTATAGGCATGGAAAAAGCAGTATAAAGATTAAAGCGCAGAACGCACGGTTAAAATTCGTTTTCTCTTTGTAATAACCAACAAAGTTTGCCGGAAAAAAACCTAAGTATATATAGGTGATATTGTAAAACACACTATACATCAAAATAACCGCCATTTGCACGATAAGCCAATATGTAAACGAAGCTTTGCCCACGCTGCAGAATAACTGGCGATATGCCGCTACAAAAAGGAGCAGCATACCATATCCGATCCCCTGTTTGACCCCTGATTCTTTTAATAAAGAGAGGAACGGCATAATCGTATACACCAGAAAGATATAAGGGAAAAACCCGAATTCCTTCGGGAAAATAGATATTGCCTTTTTCATGTATTACACCGCTTCTTGTTTTCTTCTTATATATTTAGATAGTAGCATGAAGAGCATCATATAAGCGATTAATATCAGAATATTTTTCCAAGTCGGACTCCCACCCCGGACAAGTTCCCACGCTCCGCTCCCGAAATGATAAGACGGAAGCCACTGGCCAATGCTCTGCATCATGTCAGGCATGACCTCAAACGGCATCCACATCCCTCCGCCTAAAGCCAGCAGCATATAAAGCACATTACTGATTCCGGCCGCTGTTTCTACTTTTCTCATGAGGCCGATTAGTGTGCCTAATGCTAAAAAAGGCAATGCGCCAAACAAAATCCACAGTCCGCTCATCATCCATTCAAACGGTGACAAGGCAATATCATTGATGATTGCGCCGAACAGAAATATGACGGTAATTGATAAAACGTGAATGACACTTTGGCCGATCATCTGAGCTGATAAATAGATATGATCCGGAAGAGGCGTAAGGCGGATAAAGGCGGCCCAGCCTTGTGACCGTTCTTGTACCATTCGGATGCCAAGCGTCATGATAGAGGAACCCATCACGCTGAAGACTGTCATCGACATCAGGTAATGGGCTTCCCATGCACGTTGATCAGGGACGTTGGTATTCACTACATTTGTAAAGAAATAATAAAAGGCAATCGGCATGATCAGAGACCAAAGCACAAAGTACTTGTTCCTAAGCACCCTTTTCATTTCAGCGATGCTTTGCTTTTGCAGCACGTTCACTCACATCGCCTCCCTGTTGCCGTCAGCCAGCTGGCGAAATGCCTCATCGAGCGTTGCTTGCTCAATTCGAATATCCCGTGCATGTATGTTTTCTTGAAAGATCAGCGCCAACACTTTGTCTGTATTTGATGTCTGGATGATGGTTCTCTCATGCTCGTGGATCACTCTCTCGACTTCCGGGTGACAAGACAGCCTTTCCAATGATTCACTTGAATGAAGCGTAAAGGAAACAGACTGTTTTTGAATTCTTGAGCGGATTTGCATTGGTGAGCCGTCTGCAACAAGCTGTCCTTCAGTAAAAAATAGGATTCGCTGTGCGGCATCATCTGCTTCCTGTAAATAATGAGTTGAAAAAATAATCGTTTTTCCTTGGTCCGACAGTCCGTGAATGGTCTGCCAGAATCGGTGTCTTGATGAAGTGTCCATGCCGACTGTCGGTTCATCAAGTATAAGCAGCTCCGGGTTCCCGGCAAGAGCCAAAGCAAAGCTCAAACGGCGTTTTTGTCCGCCGGATAATTTTTCTGCTCTTGTTTTCAAATCTTCTTTGGTGAGTGCTGTTAACGAAACGAGTTCTTTCATGGACAATGGATTCGGATAATAGCTCCGGAAGAGTTCAAGGATTTCATCCACCTTAAGGCCCGGCATGACACTTACTTCCTGAAGCATTACACCTATTTTTTCACGAACCTGTTGATCATCGGGAACCCGGTTAAATAGTTTGATTTCTCCCTCACTCGGTTTCAGCAATCCTAATATCATCGAGACGACGGTCGTCTTCCCTGCCCCATTTGGCCCGAGAATGGCTGCAATTTCTCCTTTTTCAATACTGAAGCTGATGTTGTTTACAGCGGTTTTTCGCTGGAAATGTTTTGTCACGTTGCTTACTGTTACTGCTTCTTTCATCACATGAGCACCTCCTGATCGTTTACATTGATTGTAAAATGACGGAGAAGACGATGTTAGTATGGGGTGTCATGATGATGGAGTGACAAATGTCATTTTTTTCTCACCCCGGTGTCTAGGCAATCCTCCTCCTGCATCTTCCAATTCATCCATCTTTTCTATCTCCCATGTCCTCTTTCTTTTAAACTGCTGTGACATTCATAGAAAGATACACTCTTCAAACCATCCGAGTGTTATGATAGAAATATTGAACTTTATATTACTTTCCGGCTGAAAGGAGCCAATCATGAACGAAGCGATTTTGTCTAGAAATCATGTGAAGGTGAAAGGCAGCGGCAAAGCATCTATCATGTTCGCACCTGGTTTTGGATGCGATCAAAGCGTGTGGAATGCCGTGGCACCTGCCTTTGAAGAAGATCATCGGGTGATTTTATTTGATTACGTCGGTTCGGGACATTCAGATTTGCGCGCATATGACCTGAATCGTTACCAGACACTTGACGGCTATGCCCAGGATGTTCTTGATGTTTGTGAAGCTTTAGATCTGAAGGAAACCGTGTTTGTGGGTCACTCCGTCGGGGCCTTGATTGGGATGCTTGCATCCATCCGCCGCCCGGAGCTTTTTTCCCATCTGGTGATGGTGGGGCCTTCTCCTTGCTATTTGAATGATCCGCCTGAGTATTACGGAGGATTTGAAGAGGAGCAGCTCCTTGGCTTGCTGGAGATGATGGAGAAAAATTATATCGGCTGGGCGACTGTATTTGCGGCAACCGTTCTGAATCAGCCAGATCGGCCTGAAATTAAGGAAGAGCTTGAAAGCCGTTTTTGTTCTACTGATCCTGTCATTGCCCGCCAATTCGCGAAAGCGGCGTTTTTTTCTGATCACCGAGAGGATCTTTCGAAGGTAACGGTTCCCTCTCTTATTCTCCAATGTGCAGATGATATCATCGCACCTGCAACAGTAGGTAAGTATATGCATCAGCATCTGCCTTATAGCAGTCTGAAACAAATGGAGGCTCGCGGACATTGCCCTCATATGAGCCATCCAGATGAGACGATACAGCTGATCGGCGATTATTTAAAAGCACACGTGTGATATAGGAACGAAAGGGATAGAGGTGACCCTCTTAGATGGACAAACAATTGAATGATGCACCATGCGGTTTCCTCGCTTTGTCAGAAGAGGGGTCGATCATAGCTGCCAACCGCACCCTTATCAAGATTCTGGATTATGAACCGGAGCAGGTTATCGGCCAGCACATGAATATGATGTTGACCATTCCCGCGCAGCTTTTCTGCCAGCTTTATTTTTTTCCGCTTTTGAAATTGGAGCATCACATCGAAGAAATATACATTTCCCTGAAAGCAAGAGATGGAGAAGAAATTCCCGTCCTTATCAATGCTATTGCGAGACACGATAGCGGGGCTTCTGTCTTTGATTGTGTTCTGATTCCAATGCGAAAGCGAAATGAATATGAAAATGAGCTGCTGATAGCCAGAAATGAGGCTCAGGAAGCTTTGCTTGCCAAACAGAAAGCCAATGCGGAGTTAGAAATTGCCTTGGAAACGCTGAAAGCAAAACAAGAAGAACTTCTTGAGATCAATAAACAAAATCAACAATTTAAATTAAACACCAAAAGAGAGCTTGAACTCGCCAGAAAGATCCAGAAAAACTCGTTGACTGAACCGATTGTAAACGATCAGGTTCAGATTGACTCTTATTACAACGCATCGAGTGAATTGTCAGGTGATCTTTACGGATATTATCAAATCGATGAACACCGTTACGGCATTATTATCCTTGATGTGATGGGGCACGGAATTTCATCTGCATTGATTACGATGTCTCTTCATCCTTTGTTCCAGCGCCAGATCACGCAAGGTCTCAGCCCCGTTAAAGTTATGAAGGAATTGGACCGGCACCTTCACAGCTTGTTTCAAAATGATGAGGAAGCAAGACATTATTGCACTGCTATTTATCTCGAGATTGATATAGCACGGCAAAGAATTGATTATGTCAACGCAGGGCATCCGCCGGCACTTTGGCAGGACGATAGCGGAACTCAACATCTGCTTCACGCGACCTCGCCTCCGATCGGGATGTTTGAAGACTTAGAGTTTCAGTCAAGCAGCCTTTCATACACGGAGGACGGAAGATTGCTTCTGTATACGGATGGCGTGATGGATCCTACGGCTTCATGTTATTTATTTGATTTACTAAAGGATCATCCTGATTCGCCAATCGCTGACCTGAAGGAGAAAATCCTTACATCACTGCAGCATCAAAAGGAAGCTCATCATAAGAGTGATGACGAATGTTTTATATTAGTTGATGTAAAATAAAATGATCCATGAGACATAACAATGATTTGTTACATCTCATGGATTTTTTTGTTTCAGCGTTTCTTTGGAATATGTCCTGACTCCGCATATTGAAACACCTGCAAGGAAGGCAGCGGGTGTCCATTAAAATCAAATAAAGCTTGATTATCTACAGCACTTCCCCCATACCACTTCCCGGCGTCTTCAGGGTCGTATTCAGCAGCATAGCTGGACGCCCACCCTGACCCGTATGTTTCCCATAACACTTTGTTTTTCTCTATCTGTGTCTTCGGCCCGACTGGAATCCACGCCGGCTCCCAGTAGAAAACACCAAGTCCTGCTTTGCCCGTATTCGCCACTGCCTCCATTACATCTCTTACTGCAGTTGCCTGGCCTTGAACAGAAATTGGATATGGCAACGTCTGCCCGCTTTTTGGTGCTGTATTTCCATGCCCATCGCCATCCTCAGCGGTATAGGTGTACGATGTCTCCGCCACCATGACTTTTTTGCCGTACGTATTGGCAACAGCCTTCAGCACGGAGGTCAAATTTTGTAATGTGCCATGCCAGAAAGGATAATAGGAGCTAGCAAACACATCATAATCCACTTTGTTTTTGCTGAGTGTTTCTGCAATAAATGAATACCTTCCAGCCGTTTCAGGATTGGTAAAATGCAGGGCGACCAAAATATTTGAATTTGTCTCCCTGACCGCTCGGCTTCCTTCATTAAATAATTGGCACATCTTCGTCCAATCAGTCTCACCGGCAAATCCTCCTGTTGTTTCATTTCCGACCTGAACCATGCCGATGTCAACGCCTTCCTTGATCATCTTTTGCAGGCTTTGTTTCGTATACTCATAGAGCTTTGCTTTTTTTGCTTCAAAGCTGAGATTCGCCCAGGCTTTGGGCACCTTTTGTTTCGCTGGATCGGCCCAGAAATCAGAGTAGTGAAAGTCGGCCAGCACCTTCATTCCGTTCGCTGTCGCTCTTTTTCCGATTTCGATGGCTTTTTGAACATCATTGTTTCCCCCGCCATACCCGTTGCCATTTGAATCATACGGGTGATTCCAGATGCGGACGCGAACATAGTTGACCCCAGCCTGTTTTAAAGTTGTAAAGATATCCTGGCGTTTTCCGTTTGTATTGTAAAAGGTGACACCGCTGTTTTCCAAAGCAATAACGCTGGATACATCTGCCCCTTTGATAAAATCCTTGTTCATCCCCTCTACTTTTTTAACAAAAAGATCCTCTGCCCGAAGCTCTGACACGTGCTTCTCCTTCTCAATGGCAGCGGCATATCCTGTTGAACTACATGCACTCCACACGATGGCAGCCGCAAAGAACATTTTCACTTTGCTTTTCATGATTTCATCCCCCCAAGACTTAGCAAGCGTTTTCATTCTATAGAAAAAAGAATCCGCCCATATCGAGCGGAGCATCAGCCTAATGTGTGTTTACGACAATTCTCACTTCATACTTTTCCATCGTCAGGTCGCCTGACAATATGTCTCCTGTCATTATGTCCTTCACACTCTGATCAAACGTGACCAGCTGTTTTTCTTCCGTGAAATTCATGACAAAAATATAATCATTGTCCTGATCCTGCCTCGCTTGTACGGAGACGCCTTTTCCGTGCCGAACCGGAAAAACTGGAGAGAGAGACAGGTCTGTGATCAGACCCTCATAGAAATCACGCTGAAATTGATCCTCCAAACGCGCGCCGATAAAATACGCCTTGCCCTGCTGATACTCATGGCTTGTGACCGCTGGCGTGCGCGCATAAAAATCTTCTTGATACACCGCTTCCACTGAAGCTGTCTTTACATCAATCACGGTTGCATAATCCTTCATTTCATATATTTGGCTGCGGTAGCTGACAGCGTTTCGATCCTTCGGATACAGGGTGTCCGTTTCAAGAGGCTCAACTCCAAATATAGCTTGAAGATCCGGATGCCATCCGCCTGTGTATGTTAAGTCATGCTCATTCACAACCCCGCTGATATACGTCATGACTAAGGTGCCGCCGTCAGCCGTAAACGCTTTTAAACGGGAAACGGTGTCCTCGCTGATTAAATACAGCATCGGGACGATCAGCAGTTTATATGGTGAAAAGTCTTGTTCTTTCGTGATGACGTCGACAGGGATATCGTGTTCCCAGAATGTGCGGTAATGCTGCTGAAGCGTTTGCGGATAACGTTTTGTCGCCTTCGCAAACCCCTGAGCATCCTCGAGCGCCCAATGATTTTCCCAGTCATATAAAATCGCGGTTTGAGCCGGCCTCTTCGTTCCGACAACTTCGGACAGCCGTTCCAATGTCTCGCCTACCTTGGCCACTTCTTGAAAGACGCGGTTCTTCGGGCTATTGTCATGATCCACAACCGCTCCGTGTAATTTTTCTGATGACCCCCGTGATTTGCGGTATTGGAAATAGAGAACGCTGTCCGAGCCGTGGGCAATCATTTGCATGGATGACAGCAGATTCATGCCCGGGCGCTTTGCCTTGTTGACGTTATGCCAATTGACCGCGCTTGGCGTACACTCCATTAATAAGAAGGGCTGCTGCTTCAAGCTTCGGTACAGATCATTGATAAAGCCGACCTTCATCGCCAAATCAGCTGTGCTTTCCCAGTCATTGTGCCAGACAGGATAAGCGTCCCAGCTGATGGCATCGACATGCTTTGCAAATTTGCTGTAGTCGAGGCCCTGATACGGGATCAAATCCGGTGTGTCAGCCATAAAATTCGTTGTGATAGGGATATCAGGCGTCAATTCTTTCAGCGGAATGATTTCATTTTCATAAAACGAAATCGTTTGATCGGTGACGAACCGGCGCCAATCTAAATTCAGGCCATGCAAGCCATTTTCACCGATCGGCGAAGGGCTTTCAATTTGTGACCAGTCATTGAACGTATGGCTCCAAAAAGGGGTCCACCACGCATGGTTCAATGTCTTGAGGCTGTTGTCATATTTCGATTTCAGCCACTCCCGGAAAGCATGCTGGCATAAATCACAGTGGCAATCTCCCCCGTATTCGTTTGAAATGTGCCACATTAACAGCGCCGGGTGATGTCCGTATCGTTCTGCTAATAAGCGGTTGATGTGCCGTGTTTTTTCTCGGTAGACTTTAGATGTGAGGCAGTGGTTGTGCCTTCCGCCGTGCAGCTGTTTGACGCGGGAGGCATTGACGCGCAAAACTTCCGGATAGGTTTGCGACAGCCAGGCCGGACGGGCTCCGCTCGGCGTTGCTAATATGACCCGGCCGCCTATACTGTGAATCCGCTCAAAAATATCATCCAGCCATTCAAATTGATATACGCCCTCCTCCGGCTCAAGTGCGCTCCATGCAAAAATGCCGACAGAAAACGTATTCGTATGAGAAAGCTTCATCAGTTTGATATCGTCAGCTAAAATATCGGGCCGATCCAGCCACTGATCGGGGTTGTAGTCTCCCCCATGGAGCATAAATTTTGCTTTTGTTACGTGCGTTTTTTCAAGCTTTGACATCACATTCTCCTCCTTGTTCTCTTAGCCCTTCGTTCCGCCTGCGGTTAATCCGGACACAAAATTCTTTTGCAGCATAATAAAGATGACGGCAACCGGTATGCTGATAAGCAGGGCTCCGGCCGCAAATGTCGTATAGCTGGCCCCCATGACATCATTCACTAAATTGAATAGACCGACGGGCAATGTATATGATTCAGGCGTTCTCAATATGGTTGAGGACAGCACAAAATCTCCGAGCGGACCGGTAAAGCCGTTCATGGCCACGACTGCCGCCATCGGTTTTGATAATGGCAGAATGATCTGGAAGAAGATTCTGGTGCTGCTGGCTCCGTCAATCTTGGCGCTTTCGTCTAAATCCATCGGAATGGAATCCATGTACCCTTTCATCAAATACGTATTCATCGGGATCAGGCCGCCGATATAAAGCAAGATTAGCAGCCAGTGGCTATTGATCATTCCCAAGATTTGCGCCAGCACAAACAAGGCAATTAAAGCTGAAAACTGAGGAATCATCTGCAGCAATAAAAAGAGCGTTAAAGCGTATTTCCTCCCTTTAAACCGAAAGCGCGAAAACGCATAGGCCGTAAACGTCACACAGAGCAAAGACCCTGCCATTGTAAACAGGCTGATCTTCATAGAGTTGACATACCACTGCACATATTGAAGGCTTTCCTTGCCCGCAAATAATTCCTTGTAATGATCGAATGTCGGATGCTTCGGAATGATGGATGTACTGATTAAGCTGTTGCCGGGATTAAAGCTTGCGCCTGCCGTCCAAAGGAGAGGATAAACAATGATGACCGCCATAAAGGCTAGCAACAAGTAAGAGAAAAGGAGACGGATATATCTTCTGACTTTCATATCTGCCAGCATACCTTATGCCTCCTCTTTAAAAGACTTTGTCTGTCTGAACTGCCACAATGCGATGGAGATAACAAATACAGATAATAAAATGGTTAAAGCCGCAGCAAGTGAATATTGGCTGGACTGCATTGTCAATTTATAAATCCATGAAACGAGGATATCTGTCCCGCCGGCTGTTGATCCGGTTACAGCCGGACCTCCGCCATTGAATAGATAGATAATATTAAAGTTATTAAAGTTAAACGTAAACTGAGTAATGATAATCGGAGCCATTGCAATGAACACCATCGGAAGCGTGATGTATCTCAGCTTTGAAAAGACAGAAGCGCCATCAATCGTAGCTGCTTCATACAGATCGTCCGGGATGGATTGCAATACGCCTGTTGAGACGAGAAAGATGTACGGAAATCCGAGCCAGCCCTGCATGAGAATCAATGCAAGCCTCGACCAATTGGCATCTGTCATCCACGGAAGCGGATCTATCCCGAAGAAAGCCAAGATGTCGTGATTCATCGCACCGAAGCTATCATTAAACAGTCCCGCAAAAATTAAAATCGTCACAAAACCGGGAACGGCCCATGGCAAAATCAGAATCGTCCGAAAAAAACGTTTAAACCGAAGGTCTTTCTGGTTAACAATGATCGCGAGAAAAATCCCCAAGGTGACTTGCAGTGTGGATGCAGCAAGTGTCCAAACCACCGTCCAAGCCAGTACATCAAAAAAAGTCGACCTCCAAATATCAACTGTGAAAATATTTGCGAACGTTTGAAAACCGACCCAATCAATTAATTTTGCAGGAGGAGAATGATACAAATCATAGTTTGTAAACGCTAATGCAAAGCTGAATAAGATAGGAAAGATCACGGCGAAAATTAAAATAAACAAAGATGGGCCGCTGACGACATAAGGATAGCCCTCAGAAATGATATGCTGGTATTGTTCCTTTAAGGAACTTAATGGCTTATTTTCATCACGCTGTTTTCCGCTTTGGAACGCATCGCGAAGATTTACATAATACACCGCAAGGCCAAAGCAGGTCACGATGACAGCAATAATCCCTTCCGCCAGCAGAAAAACGGAATTATCCCGCGGCACTTCTGTTCCCAGTGTAAAGATTCCCCAAAACCCCATATTGAGCAGATCTCCAAAGACCGCAAAAAACGATGCGCCTAAGAAAAGAAAGACAATACCTTTTATCCATTGCTTGTTATAAAATTGCCCGAGTCCCGGAATGATAGAAAGCAACAAAGCGACTTGACGATGCTGCACCGTTTTCACCTCTCTTACAATACAAATCTAGCTTTCTCTTTATTTTCCGCTGTGCTTTGCCTTAATTTGTCCTTTGGCCGTTTCAGCTGCTTGATCCAATGCTTGTTTCGGATCTGCCTTCCCTGTTGCAACCGTCTGTAATGCTGAATCAGCCGGCGTCCATATTTCATTCATTTCCGGAATATTTGGTGTTGGCTCTGAGAAACGGGATTGTTCAGTAACAGCCCGTGCCGCCTCGCTTTTCATAATAGCCGGGTCATTGGCTAGGGATTTCACAGCAGGAACTTCTTTCGTTTCTTCATATCGTGTTTTAGAATTTTTTTCATTTGCCAGGAAAACGGCTAATTCTTGCGCCAGCTCTTCATTCTTTGAAAATGCACTGACGTTGTAGCTTTTGACGCCGATAAAGGAGCTCATGTTTTTCCCATTTTCCAGCTTCGGCAGTTTCGTAATGCCATAATTGATTCCTGCATTCGAAAAGGCTTCTACATTCCATGGACCAGAAATAATTGCGGCGGCTTTTCCTTCTGTGAACAGCGATTCCAACACGTTAATCCCTTGTTCTCCAATAATGCCAGCCGGGAACAGGCCATCTTTGTAAAACTTCTGAATCAGCGCCGCACCTTTGACAGCTCCTTCATTATTGATTCCAATGTCTGACGGGTTATAGCTCCCATCTTTGGCCTTTCCAAAAATGTATCCGCCATATCCGCTCATCACACTTTCTGCATAATAAATTTGATCGAATAGGGCTAAAAAGCCAAATTTGCTGCCGTCAGCAGTCTTTTTGGAATAGTCGTACCACTCTTCCAGCGTTTTGGGCAATTCCTTTTCTGTGATGAGATCTTTGTTGTAAAAAAGCACAGTCGTTTCGACCGCTTTTGGCAGTCCATAAAGCTTTTGATCTACCATTTGAGACTGAATGGAAGCGTCAGTATAAAGTGATTGAACGTCTTTTTTGACATGTAATTCCTTGAGTAATCCTTCCGTGACAGCGGTTCCGATTTGGTCCCCTGGCATTGTTAACACGTCAGGGCCTGTGCCGGCCGGTCCATCCATTCGCAAATCTTCAATCTGCTTGGCATACGGTTTTTCAACGACTTTGACCTTCACATCATGCTCTTTTTCAAATGCAGCCACAGCGTCTTTAATGCCGTTGCTCTTTTCTTTATCCTCCCATACAACAAGCTCTGACCCTTTTGAACTCGATTTGGCGCTGCTGCTTTCCTTTGGGCCGCAAGCCGCCAAGGATAAACTGACAGCTGCGCAGAGCATGAATACGGAACACTTTTTTGCCATTTTCATTGATTGTCACCCTTTCGGTAGGAATGAAAGCGCTTTAAAGATAATATAGCATGCCTGAGAAAATGTGTAAACAAACTATTTACTTCATAGAGTAAATTTTTTTACCTAAATAAAAAATGACTTAGTGTCCTAAGTCATCCTTAATTCATACTCTTCCTGACGATTAATTCTGCGCCCACATATAATGTTTTTACCGTTCTTCTCTTGTCCTGCACTTGTTCAAGCAGTAATTGAACAGCGTTTTTACATAATTCATGTATATCAATATGAAACGTCGTCAGAGGAGGCGAGACATACTTCGCGAAGCTGATGTTGTTGATACTCACAATGCTTACCCTGTTTGGTATGGCAATTCCTTTTTCGTTCAGGGCTTGCAGACAGCCCACTGCAATCGGGTCCGCTGCAATCATAAAAGCAGTCGGAAGCTGATCGCCTAATGTGTCGATCGCTGCTGACATCAGGCGGTAGCCGTTTTCTACAGAGAATCCGCGATGACAGAAAATATAGCGCTCGTCCAGCATGGCTTTTTCCCTCATATAGGATCTGAAGGTTTGTTCACGGATGTCCATTTCATCCTGATTGGTATTCGGATTTTTGTATGTGCCGCCGATAAAACCGATGCTCTTATGCCCCTTCTCAGTCAGGATGTTTACCGTCTTCCTTGTCATTTGTGCCAAATCGGGCCTTACCGAGTCAAAATGATCGGGATCAGGAGTTGAATCGATGAACACGCCGTTTTCAGTGAGATTTCTGAGGAAAGCCAGCTCTTCATCTGAAAATGTGCCGACGGCAATAAACCCTTCCGTATGTTCAGGAATGCTCTCGATTCCATCCGCTATTTTATAAGTGGTCATATCGACATTGAATGCTTTCGCCAGTTTCTCTACTTCTAATCTCATCGTTTTAAAATAGACATCTTCTAATTCTTCTTTATCTGTCAGCCAATATAAAAACGCAATATGTTTCACCAGCGGCCTTACTGTTTTTTTGCGGTAATTGAGCTTTTCCGCCGCTTCATAGATTTTCTCCCGTGTCTCATCAGGAACAGAAAGGCTTTCATCGTTATTTAAAACGCGGGAAACGGTTGAGATTGAAAATCCCGCTTCCTGCGCGATATCTTTAATTGTCGCCATTGTATCTGCCTCCATTATTCAGCTCGCATTGTTTTAGTAAAATATTTTACTTTCTTTTTCACAAATGTCAAGTGCACAAAGCCCTCTGGCTGCCATGTAAAAAGACTGAACCATTTGCGGCTCAGTCTCAGTTGTTCGTATCATTCGGAACCGGCGGAATTGCCCGGGAAATGAGTTGGTTATTGCACATTTTCCTCGAAATATCCCGAAAGCACATCTTCCACATTCGTCAAATGCGCCAGCATGGCGGCTTCCGCCTGTGCACCGTTCCCGGCAGCCACAGCATTGTAAATCCGTTCGTGCTCCTCATACAGCCGCTGAACGGAGGTCTTCTTGGAAAACAGCCAGATTTTCCTCGTTTCCCTCATTGTTTCCAGCAGCAATGATGACACGTGATTCATCAAGTGTTTAAGAAGTTCATTTTGAGAAGCGTCCGCAAGCGCAAGATGAAATGCAAAGTCTGCTTTCTCTCCCAGCTCCCCGTCCGCTTCAATGCTGCCCATTTCCTTTAGTGCATCCTGAATTCTTTCGAGATCTGCTTCTGTCCTTTTTTCAGCCGCTAGTGAAGCCACGCCGATTTCAAGCAGTTTTCTGACCTCGAGCAGCTGCTTGACGTCCTCTTTTTTCATCAGAAGGGCGGCTGAGAGCGGCTGAGAAATTTGATTGAGCTCAAATTCCTTCAGATACGTGCCTTCTCCCTGTTTCATTTCGACAAGCCCCATCGCTTTTAGCGCAGAAAGTGCTTCGCGAACCGCTGAACGGCTGACTTGAAAGCTCTCAGCAAGCGCCTGAACAGAGTCCAGTTTATCCCCCGGCTTCAATTCGCCATTTTTGATCATATCTAATAGGGCATCCGCTACTTCTTCATATATTTTTTTGTTTTAATCTGTTTATATTTCAATGCAATTCACCCCGTAACTTGTAGGTCTGGCTGTTTACGATCTATTATACTCTGTTTTGTGGGCCGCCAAAAGATTTTGACTATTTTGTCAAAAAGTCTTGTACTTTGATTTTTTTCAAAATATAATGCTAGGTAACTGGTCTTATTACCCAGTCATCAGATGATCATATCATCTATAGAAACCGCTTACATATGGCGCCAGTTTATGTTTCAAGGAGGGGTTTGGGATGCAATGGACACAGGCATATACGCCTATAGGGGGAAATTTGCTATTATCAGCGCTTGCCGCACTTGTACCGATTATTTTCTTTTTTTGGGCACTCGCGATTAAACGGATGAAGGGGTATACAGCAGGCTTGGCCACATTGGGGATCGCCCTTATCATTGCTGTATTGGTTTATCGTATGCCGGCGGAAAAAGCGCTGATGTCCGCGACACAAGGAGCCGTATACGGATTGTTGCCGATCGGCTGGATCATTGTGACGTCTGTTTTTTTGTATAAAATCACTGTGAAAACGGGACAGTTTGATATCATTCGCAGCTCTGTTCTCTCGATTACTGATGACCGACGGCTTCAAGCTCTCTTGATCGCTTTTTCATTCGGGGCTTTTTTAGAAGGGGCAGCAGGCTTCGGAGCGCCGGTCGCCATTTCTGCCGCGCTGCTGGTCGGTCTCGGCTTTAATCCTCTTTATGCTGCGGGGATCTGTTTGATCGCCAATACGGCGCCGGTTGCCTTTGGGGCAATTGGGATTCCAATTACAGCCGTAGAAGGGCCGACAGGGATTCCGGCGATGGAGATTTCGCAAATGGTTGGGCGGCAGCTGCCGTTTTTATCCGTATTTATTCCTCTTTATTTAATCATCATCATGAGCGGGTTCAGGAAAGCCTTGGAGATCTGGCCGGCGATTCTCGTATCCGGTGTTTCCTTTGCTGTTGTTCAATATCTCAGTTCCAATTTTTTAGGGCCTGAGCTGCCCGATGTTTTGTCAGCTCTTGTTTCAATGGCTGCGCTTGCTGTGTTTTTGAAATGGTGGAAGCCGAAAACAACATTCCGGTTTGCCGGTGAACAAGAGTCGGCCGCCTCAATTGAAACGGCGCGCACAAATCCGGCGGCGCCTGCATACAGAGGCGGACAGATTTTTAAGGCTTGGTCGCCATTTCTGCTGCTGACGGCGATGATTTCCGTATGGGGCATTCCATCTGTCAAATCCGCGCTGACCGGGCATTATGAAGGCTCTGCGGTGTTCTTGAAGTGGCTGAATGCTGTTGGAGAAAAACTGACTTTTTCCCCCGGTGTGCCTTTTTTGAACAATCAGATTGTCAATGCTGACGGTACGCCGATTGAAGCGGTTTACAAGTTGGAGGTGCTTGGTTCGGCCGGCACCGCGATATTGATTGCCGCAGTGCTGTCAAAATTCATCACGGCGATTTCGTGGAAAGACTGGGGAACCGTTTTTAAAGAAACAGTCCAGGAATTGAAGCTTCCGATTTTGACCATTGCTTCTGTCGTTGGTTTTGCCTATGTCACCAACTCCTCGGGAATGAGCACGACACTCGGGATGACACTCGCGCTGACAGGTTCGATGTTTACCTTCTTTTCGCCCGTTCTCGGCTGGCTCGGCGTCTTCATTACCGGCTCGGATACTTCTGCCAACCTGCTGTTCGGCAACCTGCAGAAAGTCACCGCATTATCAGTCGGCATGGACCCCGTTCTGTCTGTGGCCGCCAACTCTTCAGGCGGTGTCACAGGAAAAATGATTTCACCGCAGTCGATAGCGGTGGCGTGCGCCGCGGTAGGACTCGCCGGAAAGGAGTCAGATCTTTTCCGCTTTACCATTAAACACAGTCTGTTTTTGCTGCTGCTCGTCTGTATCATCACCTTTTTGCAGCATCACGTATTCAGCTGGATGATTCCTTAAAAAAATCCTCCCGTCTAGGGAGGATTTTATTTATATCGCTTTCTCGCTGCCGATGACGGAATATTCATTTGATCGCGATATTTTGCCACGGTGCGTCTCGAGATTTGGATGCCGTGTTGTTCATACAGCAAATCGACAAGCTTTTGGTCTGAAAGCGGTTTTGTTTTGTCCTCTTGATTGATCAGGTTTTCCAGATGCGTTTTGACTGCATAATTCGACGCATCTCCATCACCTGAAGCCTCGGCTTTTGCTGAGAAAAAGAGTTTCATCTCAAACAGCCCGTAAGGCGTTTGTATTGTTTTCCCTTTAATGGCCCGGCTCACAGTTGATTCATGAAGGCTTAGACAGTCTGCCACCTCTCTGAGAGTCAGCGGCTTCATTGCGCTTCGCCCTTTCAGAAAGAAATCCTTTTGGCGTGTGATCAGTTCATTGATAATTCTCGTGATTGTCTGTTTTCGCTGCCGCAGCGCGCGGCTCAGCCAGCGCCACTCCTGATATTTCGCAGATAAATAGGAGACAGTATCCTGACAGGAGCCGGATGATAAAAGCGTTCTGTACTGCGGATGCAGATCGATCTCGGGAAACGAGCGGGTATTCAGTTCCGCTGCGATGTGCCCATTTTTTACGGTGATAAAAATGTCAGGCTCAATATACACATCTTGCTCTGGCCGGGCAAACAGAAGGCCAGGTCTAGGATGAAGAGCCGCGATATCATCTGAGATATCTTGAATGGTATGAAGCGGAATTCCCGTCTCTACTGAAAGCGTTTTCCATTTTTTTTGCGCAAAAGCATCAAAATGAGCTGAAACCAGCATTTCCGCTTGTTCATTTCTGTTCGGCAGCCGCTGTAATTGAAGAAGGATGCATTCCTGCAAAGATCTCGCGCCGATTCCAGCCGGTTCTAACGACTGGAGTTTTGCCAAAACAGCCTCCGCTTCCTTGGCCGATACAGATAATCGCCGTGCTGCCTCCTCTATATCTTCTTCCAAGTACCCGTTTGAATCAAGCGAATGAATCAGATAATTAAAAATCTTTTTTTCAGTGTTTGTCAGATTCATATCGAGTGACTGCTGTTTTAACGCATCCTGCAATGTTTTTTGCGGATTACTTAATTGAAGGCCCGCTTCCTGTGCATTCATCCTGTTTTTGTTTGTTTTATGGTAAGATAGTGGCGGTGTGTCTGTTTCCTTTCGTTCAATAAGAGGGTTTTCCAGTGAGAGCTCATCAATGTACTCGGCGAGTTCTGCCGAATGATAGCCAAGCAGCGTGATGGCCTGCCTGAGCTCCTGTGTCAGTTGAGGCTTTAATACTTGTACTTGCTGAAGTTTCATATCCATCTTGCTCACTCCCCTTTCTTCATTGTACATGATTGAGATCACACCGTATACATTTATGAAAAAGGAGCTGCCAAAGAAATGTCTGAACTTTTTTCCGTCCCTTATTTTATTGAGAATTTAAAACAGCATATTGAAATGAATCAGTCTGAGGATAAAATCCACGCGATGAACAGCTACTACCGTTCCGTCGTCTCAACACTAGTGCAGGACCAGCTGACGAAAAACGCAGTTGTCCTGAAACGGATTCAGCATTTAGATGAAGCATACAACAAAGTCAAACGTGGAGAATCAAAATAAACCTTCCGCTCACATGTGAGCAGGAAGGTTTTCCTTCTTTGAGGCGTGCTGGATGAGACGGGTGCTTGGCACGCCTTCCATCCAGGTATGAAAGTAATTGGCGTTTTTCCCGTAGGAATTATCAATGACCGTGTTTTCTTTTTGAAGAAGAGAAGACAGGATGTGGCCGTGCAGCCTTGATGTTTCCACCGATTCGTAACGGCTGAAAAACCGAATCGCTTTTTGGACGATATAATCCGAGTATTTTTCCCATATATACGCAATGGGCAAAGGGTTGCCTGCTTTTTTATTCAAGACGTTCAGCGTTTGGAGAAAAGCAATCGTCCGGCGGTCTGAAGCTGACAGCACCGTGCGCCAGTCGTAGCTTTCCGCTTCTGCGTGTTCCTGAAGCGCCTGGTTTGCTTCATGATCTGTTCGGATAAATCTCAGCTTTTGATTGGACGGCTGCTGCGTGGGAATGACGGGAAACAGCTGATGAGCCATATCAGGCAGAAGCTGAATGTGATTTGTTGTAAAATAGGCCTGTGCCGTAGCATAGGAGGCTTTTTCCCTTGTCATGATGTGAAGGTTCGCATGCTTAGAAAATATCTCTGCCGTCCGCTTGAGGTTGTCTTTGTTTTGAAAATAAATCGATTGCGGCAGGATCACAATTTTGTGGTTCGGATAGGTTTGGACGATTTTCTCTCTAAAGCCTTGATAATACGGATACAGATCCCCGAAGTTTCCGCCTCCCTGGCAGACGATGATGAGATTCGGATCAAGCTTTCGCCCGATTGGGAAATTGTCTGGATTCCAGCGTTTTCTGACCCGAATCCCGTGTTCTTTAAAGAAGGCTTCTGTTCCTTTCATAATAAATAAATCCCCTACATTCCCATATAGAGGATAGTCAGCATATATAATCTCTGATTGTTTCGGAATGACGTCGAGCAGCCCGGACAGTTTCTGTTTCAGGCTGATCATCGAATGCTTGCTGTCCATTTCTTCACCTCGACAGTATGGAATAAGTGCAGTAGCACTTCAATGACCCGGCCTTGCTCATCTTCTGTCATATTGGACCCCGATGGGAGACAGATTCCTCGCTTGAACAAATCTTCGCATACGCTTCCTGTATCTTCATGAGAATAAAATAAAGCCGGATCGAACAGCGGCTGGGTATGGAGCGGCTTCCACAGCGGACGGGCTTCAATGTTTTCTTCAGCAAGACGTTGAACTATGTCATATGGGCTGAGCCCGTTATCAAGTGTGAGCGTGGTGAGCCAGCGATTGGATACGCCT
The DNA here is from genome assembly GCF_000009045.1 of Bacillus subtilis subsp. subtilis str. 168. GTDB lineage: Bacteria > Bacillota > Bacilli > Bacillales > Bacillaceae > Bacillus > Bacillus subtilis. The sequence goes on from NC_000964.3 coordinate 3,515,381, forward strand.
GCTGCGTACTCTGGCATAAAGCGGACGCCGTCTAAGTGACCGAGCGCATTTTTGTATCTCGTGAAAATGGTCCTTCTTTTCTCCACTCGCTCATCCAGCACCTCAAGCTGGGCAATGCCGACGCCGGCTAAGATATTGCTCAGCCTGTAATTATGTCCAATTTCACTGTGCTGATAATGAACAGCCGGCTCTCGTGCCTGCGAAGCGAGAAATCTTGCTTTTTCAATTGCGGCTTCATCATTTGAAACGAGCATCCCTCCCCCTGATGTGGTGATGATTTTGTTCCCGTTAAATGAAAAAATGCCGAAGCGCCCGAATGTTCCGCTTTGCTTCCCTTTATAGACTGTGCCGAGAGATTCGGCTGCGTCCTCAATGACAGGAACTCCGTATGCATCACACAGGCTTACGATTTCATCCATTTTCGCGCTCTGCCCATATAGATTGACGGCAATTACCGCTTTTGGCAGTGTTCCGTTTCTTTTCGCTTCCTCCAATGCTCTTTCAAGGGCTGTCGGCGACATATTCCACGTATCAGGCTCAGAATCAATAAAGACGGGCACCGCTTTTTCATATAGAATCGGATTGGCGGTTGCTACAAATGTGAAGGACTGGCAAAACACGCTGTCACCTTCTTTTACCTCAAGCAAACGCAGCGCGAGATGAATCGCCGCCGTTCCTGAGCCGACCGCAGCTGCTGCTTTTACACCGACTCGTTCTGCCAGCTGTTCTTCAAATGAATTCACGAGCGGCCCAAGCGGCGCAATCCAGTTTGAGCGAAAGGCTTCTGAAATATAGTGCTGCTCCCTGCCGCTCATATGAGGGGGAGATAAGTAGATTTTTTTATGCATAGAATCATCCTTTGTTTGATGTTTGAATGGAAGAAATGATGCGTGCCGGAGCACCGGCCGCCGTTACCCTGTCCGGTATGGAACGGATCACCGCGGAGCCGGCTCCGACAATGCTCCAAGCCCCGATTATGATCTGCGGTATGACGGATGCACCGGTTCCGACGTGAGCGCCTTCCTGAACGGAAACCGCTCCTGACAGCGTGGCACGCGGGGACAGATGAACGTAATCGCTGATTTGATTGTCGTGCTCTGCCACTGCACCCGTATTGATGATGCAGTGGGCGCCGATGCGCGCATCCGCCTGAATGATCGCGCCCGCCATAATCACTGTCCCTTCCCCAATGACAGCCGACTTGCTGACGATGGCTGACGGGTGAATCAATGTAATAAAATCATCTTTCCCCAGTCCCAGTCGCTCCGCCAGCTGTTTTCTGACACTGTTATTCCCAACAGCAATCAGAAACAGCACATCAGGAATGAGCCTGCGCAGTTCAGTAACGGCTTTCGGCGGTCCTGTGTACCATTCTTTTCCGCCTTCGAACGTTTTGAATTTATCATCCAGCACCGCGGCTAAGCGCGTATCTGAGCGGGCGTTTATCAGCTCTCTGATCACCTTTCCGTGACCGCCGTCACCCACAATGGCCACATTTTTCATGAGGACACATCTCCGCTTCCGGTAAACCGTTCCGCGGTCACATGATTGGTTTGCTGAATCCCTTCTGAAACAAGGACCTTTCGCACCGTCAAACATAAAATTTTCAAATCGAGAAAAAATGACCAGTTGTCAACGTACCAAACATCTAATTCAAATTTCTTTTCCCAGGAAATCGCGTTTCTGCCATTGATTTGCGCCCAGCCTGTGATACCCGGCTTCACCTCATGGCGCCGTGCCTGTTTTTCTGTATAAAGAGGCAGATAGTCCATCAAAAGCGGCCGCGGCCCGACAAGGCTCAGATCGCCCTTCAGGACATTCAGGAGCTGCGGAAGCTCATCAATGCTCAGCTTTCTGATCAGCCTGCCCGTTTTCGTCAGCCGGACTTCATCAGGCAGCAGATTTCCTTTACTGTCCCGTTCATCCGTCATTGTCCGGAACTTATATAGGGTGAACGGTTTGCCGTGCAGGCCCGGCCTTACTTGCTTAAAGAAGACAGGTGATCCTATTTTCAGCCTGACAACGGCGATGGTGAACAGAATGATCACACTTGTACAGCACAACAAAAAAATGGCGGCCGTCAGATCAAAAAGTCGTTTCAGGATCAAAGATTCACAGCTCCTTTCGTTTTTCGAAACCGTTTTAATACCAGCTGTCTTTCCTCTTTTGTACAAACGAGCATAAAAGCGAAAACAGCGTAGCAAAAGCTGACTGTCACTCCCGTCGCTATCAATGACGGCCAGCTGTCAATCTTCACAATGAACTGAATTGCCTTACAGACCGTCCAGGCAAATACAGCGGCTGAAAGAGGCCCGATTATGCCTTTAAGGAACACGTGCTTTTTGTAGCCTGTAATGCGGGATACGTAAAGCGGCGTAAAGATGGCATTTTTTAAAATAAGAGAAATGGCCCCTGCCAATGTTATGCCGTACAGACCGAGATGAGCCGGCCCGCTCAGCGTGACCGCCAGCACCACATTCACCGCACCTAACAGCAGGGTAACAATCGCCGGTGTTTTTTGTTGATTAAAAGCGGTCCATATATAAAACAGCGGCATAAAGGCGAGGCTGACAACCAAGTATCCGGCATGAATAAATAAAAGCGGTGCTATCGTTGAAAAGGACGGTCCGAGCCAGATTGTCAGAAAAGGTCCCGCCAATCCGCCCAATAAGGCAGCAGGAAGTGCAAGCAAAAGACCATTGAGCCTTACTGCCTTATTGGCGTAATTCATCAATCCTTCCATATCGCCTTTTGAATAATATGAAGTCATGATGGGCGCAAACAGGGATGCGACCGTTCCGGCCAAGCTGCGCAAAAGCAGCGGAAACTGGATAATCGCCGCGTATTTCCCGGATGCAGACGCCCCCAGCATCAAATTGGCGGTTAACAGATCAATCTGCAAAAAAAGCAGGACGCCGATTTGATTGACGGAGCTCCATGCGCCCGCTTGAAACAGCTCCTTGCTTGTACGGAATGAAAGATCCTTCATACGAAACGAAAACCACGGAATCAGCTTTTTGAAGAAATAGAAAGACAGCACAGACGCAATAACAGCACCAGCTAAAGCTGCAAGCTGGATCTGCCAGATTTTCGGCGCAAAGCATGCAAACAGGAGCAGCACAGACAGCACCCGTATAAGCATTTGCACCGCCTGAATGGAACTGGTGATATAAAGGCGGTTGGCATAAAATGGTGCAGCGCCGAAGCCCGCCATCAGAAACGTTAAAATAAACAGCACACTGCCGATTAAAATCGACAAACGCACATCTGCCAAAAGCGCTTGCGGCACATTCATGACGCGGTCAATAAAAAAAGCCGAACCCGCAAGCGGCAGCAAGAGCAGCAAGGAAATCAAAACAGAGGCGGCTAAATAATTGCTGATATACGCATTTGCTTTCTCCCGCTCTCCCCTGTGGGCAGCAACAGAAAAGAACCGAACGACAACCGAGCTGAGCGCCACGGTAATAACCGAAAAGTAATTAATCACATTTTGTGTCAAGTGAACAAAGCCAAACGCTTCGACACCGAGCGTTTTGACAATAAAAGGCGTCATCCAAACCGATAGGAAAACAGACAAGAGAAAAGCCGTGAGATTCGCGCTGAAATTTATCGTGAATTTCATGCCTGCTTCGCACTGCCTTTCATTGTCCCCCGCTGCTCGAAAAACAGCTTGATGAGAAAAGTGAGCCGCCATTTACACAGTGCTAATACCAAACGCTCTCCTCTTAATAATTTCTCATGCTGAAACGGTGTATGTCTGACAGCCTGCCGCACCATGTCATAGGATAAAATCTGTCTGATCTTCTTTTTGATGTCTTTCGGCGAATTCGGAGAAGCACAGGCATTTGCCAAAAGCATCGGAAGCTGGTGCCTGCAAATGTACACATTCAAATCTTCTTTACATGCGCCTGCTAAGCCGTAGTGATTGTAGAATGCGATTTTAGCCTGATATTGTTTTTGAAGATGTTCATCCATCGCCGGCTTATAAGGGATTTCTGTCAGGCTGTTCGGGTTTTCACGATAAATGTACAATCCTTCATCAAGCATTTTCACCCGCTCCGCTTCGCGAAAAGCGGACAAATTAAAGGGAGAGTCTTCAGCAAAACGGATGTCTTCATCAAACAGCAGATTCGCCCTTTCAAAAAGCTCACGACGGTAAAGATAACGCCATACATACCAGATAAATCTCGTTTCGTGAGCATGTTTAAGCTGTTCAGTCATTTCTGGTTTCGTCAGCACGCGGTTTGCCTCAAGCTGCGGCGGCACATATGTCCGCCTGTCCGATGACTGCTTGTAAAAACCGCATCCGACGATGTCAAGCTGATTTTGCTCCGCTTCTTCAGTCAGCCTCTGGAACATGGCGGATGATACATAATCGTCTCCGTCTACAAAGCCGATGTAAGTGCCCCGCGCGGCCTTTATTCCCGTATTTCGCGCTGAACTAAGCCCGCCGTTTGCCTGATGAATGACCCGGATTCTCGCATCCCGTTTTGCATAGTCCTCTGCAATTTCGCCTGAACGATCCGGTGTTCCGTCATTCACGAGGATGATTTCAATATCAGAAAGCGTTTGACGAAGCAAAGAATCAATGCACTCTTCTATAAATGGTTCAACATTATACATCGGGACAATAATGCTGACGAGCGGGATCATTGCGCTTCACCGCTGATTTTGTCACGCAGACCTTTAAAATACACATCTCTCGGAAAGCCTGCACGGGATGTTTCTTTTGTTAAAAGCTCATTGACTGCGGCTGTTACGCGCTCTGGCTCCGGATGTTCTATCAGCTTCATGAACGGGATGTCTTTAAGCCATTGATAGCCCTCCATCACCTTATGGTCAAAGGAGCGAATGACAACACACGGCGTTCCTGTCAGCGCGCAAAAAATCATGCCATGAAGCCTGTCAGTGACGACGGCTTCTGCGCTTTGCAGCTTAGACCACAGTGCTTCAAGTTCATGTTCGCGTGTATCGCGGCTGACCCGGCGGCCGATCGTTGTCGTAAAGGATTTGATCTCGCCGAATTCCTCACATAGCGCAGCCTTGACCCGGTTCCTCTGCTCCTCCTGAAGCACGCTTTCCTGATCCTCGCGCAAACACATATAAACCCCTTCGCGTTCTGCGGGAGCCTTGCTTCTGTCTAAATACAGCACCATGTCCGGCTGCTTCAAAATTGTTTTTTCTTGAAAATGCTGTTTCATAAATTGATACGTTGTTTCATCCCGCGCCATCAGCAATAGGCCGGGGTGCGCATTATAAATTTTCTGTGCCCGTTTCAGCTCTTTGCGCCCTTTTTTCGTGTCAGAAAAATGAGCCGTTGCCGGAAGCTGGACAACCCGATAGTCATGGAATGTTTTAATGATGAAGCGGCGCGTCCACTCCTCATAACGGTATAAATCCCCCATGTTTCCGCCGCCGATGATAAAGACCATATCCTCCGGATGGCGCGAGCGGATCAGGCTTTTTGCTGATTTGTAAATGTCCTTCATATCGACCTCGACGATGTCAAAGTCCGGGTATTCTTGCTCAAGAAATGCCTTGCTGGCATAAGCAATTGCGTGATCTCCCAAATTGTCATGGGACGGCAGCAGGGTCAGTATGATTTTTTTCTGATGTGCTGCGGCCTTTACCGGTTGATCTGCCGCTCCCAGCCAATATTGGGACGGGTATTTGACCTTTAGCAGCAGCCATTCTGCAAAATTGATTTTCAACGATTGTAACGACATGTCCTCACCCTCTGTTTCTCATTTTGTACTCGATCACCCGCTGATACACAGCCGATGCCATAGCGACGAACGGAATCATTCTGTATTTCGCCATCAGAAGCAGGCATGACCGTTTTGCGTCAAAAGGAGCAGTACCCGTTTTTGAAAGACTTTCTTGAAACACCGGGTCCGCGCATATCACGCCAACATTTCTAAGCTTTTCAAACAGCCGGCGGCTGCCGCTCGTTTTCCATTCATTCAGCATACAGATGCTGCTGTGAAGAACGATAAAGGTATCAAGCTCCTTGCGATACTCCTCCAGTTTGTTGTTCTCCTGTAAAAACGCCGCATTCGTCTCATACAGCGCAAGTCCTGATTCAAACAATTTTTTCTGATAGCGCTGCACAATGGAGGAAAGGTGAATTCGATAATGATAGAGCGGCGTTTTTACGTAGGATACTGAGCGGGCGAAAAAATGAGCCCTGAAGCTGAAAAACTGATCCTCGACATGCTCCAGCTCGCCTCGGAGCGGAAACGACAGCCGATGGGCTTCAATCATGCTTCTTCTGTACAGTTTGTTCCATGAAAACCCTCTGACCTTCCCTTCGAATAACGCCTTGATATAGTGCTCCTTCGGCTGATCCTGATAGGTTTGGGCAATGTCAGAGTCCATGGTTTTGCCAGTGTCCTCAAACTCTGCGGCGTAATTGCAAATGACCAGATCAGTTTCATCGCCTGCTGTCCGGAGCATCTGCTCGCAATAATCAGGCTCAATCCAATCGTCTGAATCGATAAACGCGATAAATTCGCCGCGTGCAGCTTCAATGCCTTTATTCCGAACCGCACCGAGTCCCTGGTTTTCCTGATGAATCACCTTGAACCTGTTGTCCATTTTGGCGTATTCTTCTGCGATATCCGGGCTGGCGTCAGCTGAACCGTCATTGACAATGATGATTTCAATATTGTCCATTGTCTGGTTCCGCAGTGATTCGAGACACGTTCTGATATATGTTTCTGTGTTATAAACAGCGACTAACAGACTAACCGCAGGTGTTTCCATAATGACCGGCTCCTCGTGCATAAATTACCGGGAAAAAATCGTTCTGTAAGGCAGAACCGATGAATCGACCGGCATAAGCAAATAACTGTAAAGAAAATAACAAACAACGATAGCGATATAGATAAGAGCGTTCGATTTTTCATCAAATATCCTGACGAAATAAGGGACTAGGATCATTTGATACAGACCGAAATAAATATTGAATCTGGCAAAAATCACGTCCTTTGTGGCCAAAAGGCCGAACAAAAAACCTAGCAGGCACAAATTGACGACAATATCAATTTGCGGCCACAGACTCCGCAGTCGTTCTTTATAGCAAAATGCAAGGAACAGCGGCAGAACCAAAACAGCGATTTTGATCACATTCATTCCATTTGTGTTCGTCATGAGCCATTTTTCATAATGGCTGTATGAGCTGTTTTCAAGTACAACGACAAACACAGAAATAAATTTTTGATATAAAAATGTCATGCCGAGAAATAAAGCGGATAGGCCGAATATCGCCGGTGACCAGGCTTTTCTTCTGACAATAAAGTACACTGGAATCATAATCAGCGCCGACGAATGAAAGAGCGAGCTGACCAGCACAATCAGGAAATATCGCTTCCAGTTCCCGCTAATGATATAACGGATCGCCCAAAACAAAACAGCTGCCACCATGTATTGCCTGATGCCGTTAAAAGATGCGTAATAATGAAAGGTTCCCAAAAATAAAAAGACACTCAGCTCAAACGGCCTGCCATAGTCGGCGAGTGTCTTCATAATAAAGCTGTAGGTCACGACCGCCACCGTAAAATACATGATTTGAGGATCTTCCGTGATGAAATTCATCAGCCAAAGGAGTGCGGTAAACCCCGGATCTGTCGCTGTTTTCGCTGTGCCGAAACCGAATATCTGCCACACATTTTGATAATCGCCCGCCAATTCGTACAACAGCGTGTACGTCTGAAAATCCGTGCCGACTCGATAGCGGAGACCTGACACGAGCACAAGTGAAGCGAGCGGAATCCAGATCAAAAGCTTATTCGGCCGATACCCCGTGGCAAGCGAATCATCACGGCCGCCGCACATTTTAGCGAACCAAGACCAAATAAATACAATCCCCATATTGACGGCATATACAATCATCGGTTATGGTCCTTTTCCGTGCTGATGTTGTATACATTCAGCAGCGCTCCTACATTTTGCTGTGCATCGTAGCCAAGTTGAGCGAGTGTTTCTTTGATGAACTCACGCTTCGGCCTGCCTGCGGCGGCCGCCCTTGCAATGGTTTCAGCCCAGACGCTGATCGGCTCAGAAAGACTTAATCTTGTGACAAGCCCGAGACCGGCGTCGACTTTTTCTGTAATGCTGTCTGAAATGATGCATGGAAGCCCCGACGCCTGCGCTTCCACAAGCACAACCGGCAAGCCTTCGTACAGAGACGGCATGACAAATACATCGAATGTTCGCATCAGTTCATGGATCCGTTCTTCCGTGCCTAAAAAGAGGACGTCTGATAGCAAATTCTGCTGCCGCGCCTCCTCCTCTATCTCCCCGCACAACGGCCCGTCTCCCGCCAGAACGAGCTGAAAGCGAATGCCTCTTTCCTTGAGATGTGCGGCAAGCTTCAACAGGAACGCGTGGTTTTTCACTTCATGAAACCGGGCCACATGGCCAATGATGAGCCGGTCGGCTGCAATGCCGCGTGCTGCTTTTTCTTCATCAGCCGCCTGCCCATTTGGGGCGAACAACTCAAGGTCAATCCCGTTAGGAAGAAGGTGAACACGCTCCCGCTCCATATTGGACTGTCCAAATAAAAACCTGCCCGCATCCTCTCCGCAGGCACACAGCGCTGTCGCATTTGCCAAAATGAGCCGCCTGAACACGAGCAGCTGCAATCGATCCTTCCAGTTGAAGCCGGTCTTCCAAGACGTATTGTGGGAGTGGCATACCCTGACCGGCACTCCGGCGAGCCTTGCCGCAAGGGCGATAAAACCCGTTTGGAAATCCGTGTGCGCATGAACGGCGCTGAACGGCCCATTTTCTTTTATCGCGTTTCTCACATTCCTCACAAATGTAAGGGGATTGCTTTGCCCAATGCTCGGGACATAAAAAAGCCGCCCGCCTAAAGATAAAATCTCTTCATCATAAGCGCACGGATCATTTCGATACGTTAAAAAATCAAATTGCACTTTGCTTTTGTCCATCTTCCGATATAAATTCATTACCATGGTTTCCGCGCCGCCCCTGTTCATGCCGCTGAGAACATGGAGCACGCGCTTTTGGCTGCTATTCATGCTTGACAAGCCCTTCCTTTTGGTTCATCACTCTTTTTTTATGGTAGCGATTCATCACAGCTGCAGGCATAAAGGCGCGAATTAACGGTTTTGCGATATATATGTAATCAGATAAAGGAAGCTTCAAGCGTCTGCACGCCTGATAGACAAGAATGGCATTGTCGATTGAATACGTAAATGACCGCCGTTTGAATGCATCGCTGTCTTCCCTCACTTTATACAAGGCTTCCTGAAGATTATAGCCCCTGAAGCCCTCTTCAAAAAAGCGAAGCCACAAATCAATATCTTCCATTCGTCTCGTCCGCCGCACCGACCGGTAGCCTTTCAGCGTGCGGTAGGCACTCGCTCTCATCATAATCGTGCCGTGGCAAAATGGAGTCCCTTTTGCCATGATGCCCGGCTCCGGAACAGAAGGCAGAATGCGGGCGCCTCTTACGCCAAATTCATCAAACACAAGCATGCCGGTGCCAACCACCTGATAGTGTCGGTGCTTTTCTAAAAACGCGACCTGCTTTTCCAGACGGCGCGGAAACGAAAGGTCATCTCCGTCCTGACGTGCGATATAATCGCCTGTCGCATGCGAAAGACAATGATTTAATGATGCGGCAAGCCGCTTATTTGTTTTGTTTTGAATCAGTTTGATGCGGTCGCTGTAATGAGCGGCATACTGCTTCGCGATACGGAGCGTGCCGTCTGTTGACGCATCATCGCACAAAATCAGCTCCCAATTTTTATAGGATTGGCTGAGTATGGATTCTATGCTTTCTGCCAAAGTGCGTTCGCAATTATAAATGCCCATAATGACAGAAACTTTCGGTCCTGAGTTCATACGCTTTTCTCCTTTGTATCCATATCCATGTACGCGGAATAAATATCTGCCATTTCTTCCACCGTTCGCGCCTCCGAGAAGCGCAAGGCTGTTTTTCGGCCTTCCTGTCCCAGCTTTCGGCAGAGCTCCGGCTTATGGTAAAGCTGTTCAATCCGGCGGGCAAAAGCAGCACTGTCACCGATTTTGATCAGAAAACCGTTTTCTCCGTCGCGGATGATTTCCCGATGCCCGCGATTATCTGTGGCGATCGCCGGTTGTTCTGCCGCCATTCCCTCAAGCACATTCATACCGAGGCCTTCTCTAATGCTGGATGCGACAGATACATCCGCAAGCTGAATCAACTCATGTATGTCGCTGCAAAAGCCGTAAAAACAGACATGGGCGGAGGCACCAAGCTTTTCAGCTAACGTTTGATACGTATGTTCCATTGCCCCTTCCCCGGCAAACACAAGGCGGAGTGAGGGAATTTTTTCTTTTAGCAAGGCTGCGGCTTCAATTAACTGCTTCTGGTTTTTGTTCAGATTGAGCTCAGCCGGATAAACCAATATAAAATCATCTTCACGGAACCCGTGCTTTTCTCTGAGTCTTTGCTGCTCTATCGGACTGACAGGCCGGAAACGCTCGGTATTGACGCCAATGCCGTGAATTTTCTGCGTCCTTCCGCCCGGCCTTTGAAGTCCTTTCGCCCGTATGTAATCCTCTTCATTAATCGTAATCAGGCAGTCTGTATATGCTGAAAGCCATTTCTCAACCGGATAGTAAAGAAGCCAATTTTTCATCGGTGCCCCTTTGCAGAAGTGAAATCCGTGCGCTGTGTACAGCACCTTTGTTCCGTGCCGCCGTGCCTGCCTCGCCGCCAGTCTGGCGAGAACGCCGCCGACCGGTGTATGGCAATGGACAATGTCGTATTCATAAGTGTCAATCACTTTCTTCAGCTGCCTATAAACGGCCAGGTTCTGAGGGTCAAAAGGTGACCTGCGAATCGGGATGGAGAATTTCTCATCCACATACGGCAGCTTGGTTTGTCCGTTCGCGGCGACATGAACCTCCCAGCCCATTTGCTTGAACCATTTAAAATAAGGGAGGTGAAAGGCCTTAAAATGATAATCAACAGTCGCGCAAAACAATATCTTTTTCGTCATTTTCACTCCCCCTAATGAACGCTGGCAGCCGTCATTTCTTCTGATGTATTGATTGCCGCAAACAGCCTCGCTCTCAGGTCGGCTTCCGGCAGCTCATGAAAATCCTCGATAAAGCGCATCAGCACCGGCCAATCGCCGTCCACCGCTTTACCGATGTGAATTTTTGGAAAGATTTGTTCAGCATGGACTTCATTTTTGTTCAGCAATTCTTCATACATTTTTTCGCCCGGACGAATGCCTGTGAATTCGATTGGAACCTGCTCAGTCGTGTAGCCGGACAAATGAATGAGGTTTTTGGCAAGATCCACAATCTTTACGGGCTCTCCCATATCGAGAACGAAAATTTGACGCCCTTTCGCCAGTGCCCCAGCCTGAATCACAAGCCTTGATGCCTCGGGAATCGTCATGAAATAGCGGGTCATTGCCGGATGTGTTACTGTCACCGGGCCGCCTTTTTCAATCTGTTTTTTGAAAATTGGAATGACGCTGCCGCGGCTCCCGAGTACATTGCCGAAGCGAACAGCAACAAATTTGGTTCTGCTGACTTTCCCAAGATTCATAATAATCATCTCTGCGAATCGTTTTGTCGCCCCCATTACGTTGGCTGGGTTCACCGCTTTGTCCGATGAAATCAGCACGAATGTCTCAGTTCCCGACATATCGGCTGCTTCCGCGACATTTTTTGTTCCGATAATATTGTTTTTGACCGCCTCTTCTGGATTGTGTTCCATTAAAGGCACATGCTTATGGGCAGCTGCATGATAGACAACATGCGGCTCGTATTTTTTCATCAAGGTAAACATTTTATCGCGGTCCTGCACATCAGCGATTTCCGTATGGAACACAATGTGTTTGCCGAATCGTCCGTTCAGCTCTGTATAAATCGAATGAATGCTGTTTTCCCCATGGCCGAGCAGAATGATTTCCTTAGGCTGAAACGCGCTGATCTGACGGCAGATTTCCGAGCCGATTGATCCGCCCGCTCCCGTGACGAGAACTGTTTTTCCTTTGATGCGGTTCGAAATTTCGCTAGTGTCGAGGGTTACCGGCTTTCTGCCGAGCAAGTCCTCAGCTTTTACATCTCTGATTTGTCCGGCAGTTCGTGTGCCAAGCAGCATTTCATCAAAATGAGGCATAATTTTAATGCTTACTCCGGTTCGCACACATTCTTTATATAACACCTGAAGCTCATGGGTGCGGAGTGAAGGAATGGCAATAATAATATAATTAATTTTGAGCTTTTGCACCGCAGGCATGATACTTTCTTTTCCGCCGATTACGGGCAGCCCCATAATTTCTAATTTATGCTTCGTTTGGTCGTCATCAATAAAAGCGACAGGTATGATATCAGGTTCATCTTTCGAAAGCAGCTGCCTGACCATCAGAGTCCCACCTGAGCCCGCCCCGATAATCAGCGCGCGGGACGAGGCGCAGCGTTTTTTCCTGATGCTTTCGTTTAATACTCTGGATAAAATACGGGTCCCTCCAATAGACAAAAGCTGAAGCACCCAGCACGCGGTTAACAGACGGAAGAACATCGTGTGATACACAGCATACTGAATGACGCCGGTCACAGCGGCTGAAAGCGTAATGCCCTTAAGCAGGACAATCAGCTCGCCAAGCCCGGTGTATGTCCACACCTGTTTATACTGATTGAACAGGAAAGCACACACATGATAGCTGAGGAGCAAGCTGACAGCGGTAAGCAGTAATGCTCCGGAGTCATAAAATTGATAGGAATCTTTTAAAAATTGATATCCTGCAATAACTGAATTTAAAACGAGGTAAGTATCCAGCGCAATAATCATTGACAGTCTTCTCCGGTAACTCAACCTTTTCCCCCCTAATTCTTTTATCGGTTTAGCTGCGGCGGTTTTCGTCTCTCCAAAAAATCGGCAGCAGCTAAACCGACAATACGTCCTATGTATATATGAGATAAGTGGGCATTTAACCCATCCTCACGCCCCGCCAGCGACGACCAGCATCTAAGGCAGCAACTTCAGCTGCCCACAGCAGAGCCGAGTGCCTCCATTGATACAGGTCAGGAGACATCACCTTTACAAAAACTAGTAGGAATAGTGTTCCGATTTTTTCATTTTCTTTTTGTTTAAAAGAGCGCCTAACAGCTTCGCATTGGATTGTTCCAGTGCATCTTTTGCTTTCAGAACGGTATCGGTTTTTGTTTTTCCGCTTAAAACGACGAGCACGCTGCCGTCTGTCTGATTTGCTAGAATCTGAGCATCTGCAACAGCCAAAAGAGGAGGGGAATCAAAGATGACGAGGCTGAATTGTTCATAGATCTCAGATATTAAATCTCCCATTGCTTTTGAAGACAACAGTTCTGCCGGGTTTGGCGGGGTCGGCCCGCTTGTCAGTACATATAAGTTATCGATCGGCGTCTTTTGCACCGTCTCACTGAGTGAAGCATTGCCGACCAGCACATTTGTCAGCCCGGTTACATTATCAACCTGAAACGTCTGATTGATGGTCGGCTTTCTTAAATCGGCATCCACCAGCAGTACTTTCTTTTCCTGCTGCTGCGCAAAGACAGCCGCAAGATTCGCTGCACTGAACGATTTACCTTCACCAGGCACAGAGGAGGTGACGAGGATAGATCGCAAGTTGGTCTGGACAGATGAGAACTCAATGTTTGTCCGAATGGTGCGATATTGTTCCGCAACAACTGATTTATTGTGTAAAACAGATATTTGAGCCAAACCTCGCCTTGCTTTCTTTTTTCTAAAGATCACTCGCTTCACTCCCCGAAATGTTTTATCCCGCGATTCCGCCCTTTGTGGACATCAGGAACGGAGCCTAAGCATGGCAATCCGGTTCTCTCGCTGAGCTGCCGTGCGCTTTTGCATGTATCATCGAGAAAATGCAGAAAAAATGCCAGTGTAATGCCGCCCATGACAGCAGCGCCAAAAGCCATGACCATATTTCGCAGCCTGGCCGGCTTGATCATCGGGCTTTCCGAAGCCTTCGCCTCTGATAATATATGTACGCCTTGTACATTCATTCTTTCATCTACTTCTTTTTCAAACTTGTTCACTAACGTGTTCGCAATCTCAGCTGCTTTCGCCGGATCGTGATCCTGAACGGCAACGTTGATTATTTCTGATTCATTTTCACTGCTGGTAACCACTTTTCCTTTCAGCGAGGAAGCCGATTCAGATAGGTGCAATTCCGCCTTAACTTCTTCCATCAAGGCAGTGCTTTTCATAATCGATTGGAACGTGCTGCTATACTGAAGATTTCGCTGGATGTCACTGAGATTCGAGTTTTCTTCACCGTCTGATTCATGAACCAGCACCTGTGTCGACGCCTGGTAGGTCGGTGAAATGACCTTAAATTGCACAAAACCCATAATAAGGGTGACGCCGATTGTGATGAGCAGAATCAGCACGAATCTGTGTCTGACAATCGCATATAATTCTTTGAAACTCATATTCTCATTCATGTATTCATAGCCTTCAGCCTTCCCGCGGCTGGCTTCCCGCGCCCCTTTCTGTTAATGATTGGATTATAAAAGAAAACGTTATTATTTAAAAATTGCAAAATAAGCCAATAAGTTCTCTTTAGAGAACAAAATCATGATTTTCCTCTAATTTACTGCACTTCCCTTATTATTTTAAATTTTATAAAGAACGAAAAATTCCTTATAATGAACGAAATAACGACAGGAATAGAGGAGAATTTCATATTATGATTGGAAGAATTATCCGTTTGTACCGTAAAAGAAAAGGCTATTCTATTAATCAGCTGGCTGTTGAGTCAGGCGTATCCAAATCCTATTTAAGCAAGATTGAAAGAGGCGTTCACACGAATCCGTCCGTTCAATTTTTAAAAAAAGTTTCTGCCACACTGGAAGTTGAATTAACAGAATTATTTGACGCAGAAACAATGATGTATGAAAAAATCAGCGGCGGTGAAGAAGAATGGCGCGTACATTTAGTGCAAGCCGTACAAGCCGGGATGGAAAAGGAAGAATTGTTCACTTTTACGAACAGACTCAAGAAAGAACAGCCTGAAACTGCCTCTTACCGCAACCGCAAACTGACGGAATCCAATATAGAAGAATGGAAAGCGCTGATGGCGGAGGCAAGAGAAATCGGCTTGTCTGTCCATGAAGTCAAATCCTTTTTAAAAACAAAGGGAAGATGATGATCGGTTAAAGGGCTAACGTTCGCATCTATAGGGGAAATCTGTTTATAATGGGGGAAAAAGGGAGAGAACACAATGACTCATCAAATAGTAACGACTCAATACGGCAAAGTAAAAGGCACAACGGAAAACGGCGTACATAAGTGGAAAGGCATCCCCTATGCCAAGCCGCCTGTCGGACAATGGCGTTTTAAAGCACCTGAGCCGCCTGAAGTGTGGGAAGATGTGCTTGATGCCACAGCGTACGGCTCTATTTGCCCGCAGCCGTCTGATTTGCTGTCACTTTCGTATACTGAGCTGCCCCGCCAGTCCGAGGATTGCTTGTATGTCAATGTATTTGCGCCTGACACCCCAAGTAAAAATCTTCCTGTCATGGTGTGGATTCACGGAGGCGCTTTTTATCTAGGAGCGGGCAGTGAGCCATTGTATGACGGATCAAAACTTGCGGCACAGGGAGAAGTCATTGTCGTTACATTGAACTATCGGCTGGGGCCGTTTGGCTTTTTGCACTTGTCTTCATTTAATGAGGCGTATTCTGATAACCTTGGGCTTTTAGACCAAGCCGCCGCGCTGAAATGGGTGCGAGAGAATATTTCAGCGTTTGGCGGTGATCCCGATAACGTAACAGTATTTGGAGAATCCGCCGGCGGGATGAGCATTGCCGCGCTGCTTGCTATGCCTGCGGCAAAAGGCCTGTTCCAGAAAGCAATCATGGAAAGCGGCGCTTCTCGAACGATGACGAAAGAACAAGCGGCGAGCACCTCGGCAGCCTTTTTACAGGTCCTTGGGATTAACGAGGGCCAACTGGATAAATTGCATACGGTTTCTGCGGAAGATTTGCTAAAAGCGGCTGATCAGCTTCGGATTGCAGAAAAAGAAAATATCTTTCAGCTGTTCTTCCAGCCCGCCCTTGATCCGAAAACGCTGCCTGAAGAACCAGAAAAAGCGATCGCAGAAGGGGCTGCTTCCGGTATTCCGCTATTAATTGGAACAACCCGTGATGAAGGATATTTATTTTTCACCCCGGATTCAGACGTTCATTCTCAGGAAACGCTTGATGCAGCGCTCGAGTATTTACTAGGGAAGCCGCTGGCAGAGAAAGTTGCCGATTTGTATCCGCGTTCTCTGGAAAGCCAAATTCATATGATGACTGATTTATTATTTTGGCGCCCTGCCGTCGCCTATGCATCCGCACAGTCTCATTACGCCCCTGTCTGGATGTACAGGTTCGATTGGCACCCGAAGAAGCCGCCGTACAATAAAGCGTTTCACGCATTAGAGCTTCCTTTTGTCTTTGGAAATCTGGACGGATTGGAACGAATGGCAAAAGCGGAGATTACGGATGAGGTGAAACAGCTTTCTCACACGATACAATCAGCGTGGATCACGTTCGCCAAAACAGGAAACCCAAGCACCGAAGCTGTGAATTGGCCTGCGTATCATGAAGAAACGAGAGAGACGCTGATTTTAGACTCAGAGATTACGATCGAAAACGATCCCGAATCTGAAAAAAGGCAGAAGCTATTCCCTTCAAAAGGAGAATAAATATGGGGAAAACAGGATACATTGGTGCTGCCATTGTTGTGGCAGCTTGTATCATTATTTTGTCGGCCGTGGTATGTTTACGGGACACAGTCTATTACCAGCCTATGCGCTGGACTGGCATCATACTGTTTTTCGCGGGAATTGTGATGGTTCCCGCATACTCAGCAAAAAGAAAACCCGGAAAAGAGAAGTAATTCTCTTTTCCGGGTTTTTATGTTTATTATAATCTTCCCGCGCGAATATCGTCTGTCATTCCCTCATAAGGAGCCTTCGAAATCACTTCTTCGTTGTCGACTCCTTCATTTTTCAGAAATGTAATTTCCGCAAATTCAGGTACAACGTATTTTGGATACGTTTCATATTTTTCGCGGGATTCTTTCATCAAATCAATGTGGTCATTTTGGTAGCAAACCGTAATTTCAGGATGTTCATGCACCCATTTCGGGAAGAAAATAATGCCATGCATGCGTTTTTCATTTGGCATAAAGTTTAATGAAACATCCGTGCCAGTCGGCTCTGTCCAAGACACTTTATATACGCCTTCTGTCAGTTTGACAATATTCACTTCCTGATCTCGAACCCAGCGTCCGGCAACCATTCCGCTATGAATTCTATAATCAATTGTATGGTCGTTTTTAATATAAATCTCGTATTCCCATCCGTTTTCATACGTATAAATCATGTGGCTTCCGATAAAGTTTTCCATCTTACACACTCTCCTTAGTCTTTTACTGTACTTCATAAATGTCTAGTAGAACGTAATCAGGGGTTCTTTCTGCGGAACCGATAAACAAGCGGTCATGGAGCCATTGATAGACTTCACTGCCTGTTTCAAACGTCGGTACCGTACGAAAATAAACATGCTCCGGTTCAATAATTTCCCCGGCTGCCGCTTGTTTTCGAAACGGCTTGCTGACTTGCCGTATTCCATTGTTTTCAATGTAAATCAGTTCATGATCTGCTGTTTCAATCACATACCTGGCAGATAAATCTGTTCTGCCGTTAGCGCGAATCATTTGTGAATCGGCACCGCCCGGCAAAATACGTCCCTTTACTTCCCCGGTTATTGTTCCCGAACGAATCGGAATGAATCATCTCAGTCCCAGGCTTGTCTCACCAATCGTGATAGGCGGATCAACCTTGATTTCTAAAGAGGCGAATGGTTTTAAAACCGGCTTCTTCACGAGAACCACCTCACCTTCAGAAAAAATCATGTAACTATTTACATGTTCACTTTAACACCATTGCAGTTAACTGTCAAACAATAGGAACATAAAAAAACAAGGACTGTTTGAAGACAGTCCTTGTCTGAAGCTAGCTTTGATAAGCAAGATATGTGCTGACAGTGCTTTTGGCAAGACAGGCAGAGGAATCTATAATCGGAATCTCACTTTGAATATGATCTAACACCGCATTTAAATCCGTGCAGGCTGAAATGATGATGTCTGCATGCTGACTGATTTCTTCATATAGCGTCTGCCACAATGCTTGTGTATGCTGCATATGATTTGGCTGTTTGATTGCGGCGATAAGCTGGTTCACAGCCTGCTGCCAATGGTCCTTGTGAATAACTTCTTGTCCATTTCCCTTCAGAACTTTTTGGTAGATGGCGGATTGGATGGTTGGCTCTGTTCCTAAAACCACCGCTTTTTTTGCGGGATGCGGAATCTCTTTTATCGTTTCCTCAACAATATGCAACATAGGAACTGACAATGCCTGCTGAATCTCTTCATAGTAGACATGCGCCGTATTACAAGGCAGCGCAATGAAATCCACGCCTGTTTTCTCGAGCTTTACCGCTCCGTCGATAATCGCTTTTTTCATCTCGTCATGGTCAATTGGACGATCTGCATAGAAGGGCGTCGGGCATGAATAGATCATCATGTGCGGATAGTCAATATCGTTTGAAGCCCCATACAGCTTCTGACAGTAATCAATCACCTTATCAATAAACGGCGAGGTCGATTTCGGCCCCATTCCGGCTAATATTCCGATCATCAAATTCATTCCTTTCTACTTCGTACGGACCGCTTCTTCCTCTGAGCCATCCTCATAGAGGATAAAGCTTTTCGCAGCATCCTCACCTAATGTAAACTCGACTTCAACAGACAATGCTCGCAGAAAGAAACGGGTTTCCGAGGAAGGAAATAACTCCAGTCTCAGCTGTCCGGCGATCTCCAAATAAAGCCGTTCATTCTCGGTTGTCACCTGTGCAGCCGTCCCATCCTGCAACAGGTAGCTGCCAACATAGCGGCTGTATATCGCCGTATCAATTGCTTTTTTCTTTTTATCAGCAGGACGTTCCGGGACATCATATGGCTGGCCAAATAGAATATGTTCCGCCGCCTTCAGAATCGCTTGTTCATATTCAGTATCCTCTTCCTTATTACTCAAATAGATCAGCGTTTTACGATGATCGATATATCGGATCATCATCGTCGAATAGCCGGGCCATCCTCCGCTGTGGCTGACAATCCGCCCTTTTTCAGGACTGTTTTGCAGCACCCAGCCAAAGCCATAATCAATTGTTTCTCCATTGTTGAGGCGCACTGGAGAAAACGCAGATTCCTTAGAAGCCTTGCTGATGAAATCGTCCTGATATAAAGCCTGATCAAATCGAAACAAATCGCTTGTGACAGAGTTAACCGTCCCATCTCCCTGTATGCCATCGAGATACACAACATAGTTCGTTTCCTCCAGCTCATCAGGGAGGACGTATGTTTCGGAATGTACATCATACACATATCCATATGCATAATGATCAATTCGCTCAGGCGAAAGCCTCCTGTTATACACTCTTGTTTCATTCATGCCTGCCGGTAAAAAAATACTTGTTTTTATAAAATCCGCATAGCTCATGCCAGATGCTTTTTCAATGATAACCGCCAGCAGCACATACCCCGTATTGCTGTACATCCAGCCTTCATTCGGTTCAAAATAACCAGATAGCCCCTCATTCATCAGCATATCGACAATATCCTGATTCACCGCAATCTTGTGTGAATCCCAATTGGCAAAAAACCATCCCATATAATCAGGAAGCCCTGACGTATGGTTCAATAAATGCCGAATCGTTACGCCCTGATACGGAAAACCGGGCAGCCAGCGATCCACTTTATCCTCATAGCCAAGAATCCCCTTCTCCTCCAGCAAGATGATTCCCAATGCTGTAAAAGGCTTTGACAAAGACGCTAACTCAAACAAAGAGTTGGTTTTCAACGGGCGTTTTTCCGTCATTTCCGCATAGCCAAAAGAGTGGTGATATAAAATATCGCCACCCTCCGCAGCCAGAACCGTCCCGTTAAACTGATGTTTTTCGCCTAATGTCTCAAATAACGTCTGAAGATGCTTTCTTTTATTCTGCTTCATTCCTCCACCTCCCATATCTCTGTACGTTACTAACCTACTAACGTTTCAAATATTTTGAAAAATCCTTCAGTTAGAGATCCTTTTTAACCCATCACATATACCTGCCGTTCACTATTATTTAGTGAAATGAGATATTATGATATTTTCTGAATTGTGATTAAAAAGGCAACTTTATGCCCATGCAACAGAAACTATAAAAAATACAGAGAATGAAAAGAAACAGATAGATTTTTTAGTTCTTTAGGCCCGTAGTCTGCAAATCCTTTTATGATTTTCTATCAAACAAAAGAGGAAAATAGACCAGTTGCAATCCAAACGAGAGTCTAATAGAATGAGGTCGAAAAGTAAATCGCGCGGGTTTGTTACTGATAAAGCAGGCAAGACCTAAAATGTGTAAAGGGCAAAGTGTATACTTTGGCGTCACCCCTTACATATTTTAGGTCTTTTTTTATTGTGCGTAACTAACTTGCCATCTTCAAACAGGAGGGCTGGAAGAAGCAGACCGCTAACACAGTACATAAAAAAGGAGACATGAACGATGAACATCAAAAAGTTTGCAAAACAAGCAACAGTATTAACCTTTACTACCGCACTGCTGGCAGGAGGCGCAACTCAAGCGTTTGCGAAAGAAACGAACCAAAAGCCATATAAGGAAACATACGGCATTTCCCATATTACACGCCATGATATGCTGCAAATCCCTGAACAGCAAAAAAATGAAAAATATCAAGTTCCTGAATTCGATTCGTCCACAATTAAAAATATCTCTT
This sequence comes from Bacillus subtilis subsp. subtilis str. 168, assembly GCF_000009045.1. GTDB lineage: Bacteria > Bacillota > Bacilli > Bacillales > Bacillaceae > Bacillus > Bacillus subtilis. Next base: position 3,536,244 of record NC_000964.3, read on the forward strand.
CTGCAAAAGGCCTGGACGTTTGGGACAGCTGGCCATTACAAAACGCTGACGGCACTGTCGCAAACTATCACGGCTACCACATCGTCTTTGCATTAGCCGGAGATCCTAAAAATGCGGATGACACATCGATTTACATGTTCTATCAAAAAGTCGGCGAAACTTCTATTGACAGCTGGAAAAACGCTGGCCGCGTCTTTAAAGACAGCGACAAATTCGATGCAAATGATTCTATCCTAAAAGACCAAACACAAGAATGGTCAGGTTCAGCCACATTTACATCTGACGGAAAAATCCGTTTATTCTACACTGATTTCTCCGGTAAACATTACGGCAAACAAACACTGACAACTGCACAAGTTAACGTATCAGCATCAGACAGCTCTTTGAACATCAACGGTGTAGAGGATTATAAATCAATCTTTGACGGTGACGGAAAAACGTATCAAAATGTACAGCAGTTCATCGATGAAGGCAACTACAGCTCAGGCGACAACCATACGCTGAGAGATCCTCACTACGTAGAAGATAAAGGCCACAAATACTTAGTATTTGAAGCAAACACTGGAACTGAAGATGGCTACCAAGGCGAAGAATCTTTATTTAACAAAGCATACTATGGCAAAAGCACATCATTCTTCCGTCAAGAAAGTCAAAAACTTCTGCAAAGCGATAAAAAACGCACGGCTGAGTTAGCAAACGGCGCTCTCGGTATGATTGAGCTAAACGATGATTACACACTGAAAAAAGTGATGAAACCGCTGATTGCATCTAACACAGTAACAGATGAAATTGAACGCGCGAACGTCTTTAAAATGAACGGCAAATGGTACCTGTTCACTGACTCCCGCGGATCAAAAATGACGATTGACGGCATTACGTCTAACGATATTTACATGCTTGGTTATGTTTCTAATTCTTTAACTGGCCCATACAAGCCGCTGAACAAAACTGGCCTTGTGTTAAAAATGGATCTTGATCCTAACGATGTAACCTTTACTTACTCACACTTCGCTGTACCTCAAGCGAAAGGAAACAATGTCGTGATTACAAGCTATATGACAAACAGAGGATTCTACGCAGACAAACAATCAACGTTTGCGCCAAGCTTCCTGCTGAACATCAAAGGCAAGAAAACATCTGTTGTCAAAGACAGCATCCTTGAACAAGGACAATTAACAGTTAACAAATAAAAACGCAAAAGAAAATGCCGATATCCTATTGGCATTTTCTTTTATTTCTTATCAACATAAAGGTGAATCCCATATGAACTATATAAAAGCAGGCAAATGGCTAACCGTATTCCTAACCTTTTTAGGAATATTGCTGTTTATCGACTTATTTCCAAAAGAAGAACATGACCAAAAAACAAAATCAAAACAGAAGCCGGACTACCGGGCGGCATATCATTTTACGACGCCGGATAAATGGAAAAATGACCCTCAAAAACCGATCTATTTTGATGGCAAGTATCATTATTTCTATCTATATAACCGGGATTACCCAAAAGGCAACGGCACAGAATGGCGCCATGCCGTCTCAGAGGATTTGGTGCACTGGACCGATGAAGGCGTGGCGATTCCGAAATATACAAACCCGGACGGTGATATTTGGACCGGTTCCGTCGTGGTGGATAAAGAGAACACAGCCGGCTTCGGGAAAAATGCGCTTGTCGCGATTGTGACACAGCCCTCAGCCAAAGACAAAAAACAGGAACAATATTTGTGGTACAGCACAGATAAGGGAAAATCATTCAAATTCTACAGTGGCAACCCCGTTATGCCTAATCCGGGCACAGACGATTTCAGAGATCCGAAAGTCATATGGGATGACCAAGATAACAAATGGGTCATGGTCATGGCTGAAGGATCAAAAATCGGCTTTTATGAATCCGATAATCTTAAGGACTGGCATTACACAAGCGGATTCTTCCCAGAACAGGCGGGAATGGTGGAATGTCCCGACCTCTACATGATGCGGGCAAGCGACGGAACGAATAAGTGGGTTCTCGGTGCCAGCGCGAATGGCAAACCGTGGGGCAAACCAAATACGTACGCCTACTGGACCGGAAGCTTCGACGGAAAAGAATTCAAAGCGGATCAGACTGAAGCCCAATGGCTTGACTATGGCTTCGACTGGTATGGCGGTGTGACGTTCGAAGACAGCAAAAGCACAGATCCATTAGAAAAGCGGTATGCGCTTGCCTGGATGAACAATTGGGATTATGCCAACAACACCCCGACAATGAAGAACGGCTTTAACGGCACAGATTCTGTCATACGCGAACTCCGGCTGAAGGAGCAGGATGGAACATACAGCCTCGTCTCACAGCCGATTGAAGCTTTGGAGCAGCTGACTGTTTCAACTGACGAAATAGAGGATCAGGATGTGAACGGATCAAAAACATTGTCGATAACAGGTGATACGTACCAGCTTGATACGGATCTTTCTTGGTCAGAGCTAAAGAATGCAGGCGTCAGGCTCAGAGAATCAGAAGACCAAAAACGCCATATTGATGTCGGCATTTTCGCTGAAGGCGGCTATGCTTATGTCAATAGAGCAGCCACAAATCAGCCTGACAAAAGCAATACCTATGTCGAAAGCAAAGCTCCTTATGATGTAAACAAACGTAAGGTGCATTTGAAAATACTTGTCGATAAAACAACGATAGAAGTATTTGTTGGCGACGGGAAAACCGTTTTTTCAAATGAAGTCTTCCCAAAGCCTGAAGATAAAGGAATTACCCTTTATTCTGACGGCGGCACAGCCTCCTTCAAAAATATAACAGTGAAACACTTTGATTCGATTCATGAATAAAAACAGGGGCGGCGCAGGCTGCCCCTGTTTTTTTATTAGGAGCGGTATTCTCTGTTACATATTGGGCATTGTAAGGAATATAAGGCTGGTTTCAAAGGAGGAAGCGAATGTCTAAACAAGGAAATTTTCAAAAATCAATGTCGCTGTTTGATCTGATTTTGATTGGGATGGGAGCCATCTTTGGATCAGCGTGGCTGTTCGCTGTCAGTAATGTCGCTTCAAAAGCAGGGCCCTCCGGCGCTTTTTCCTGGATCCTCGGAGGAGCCATTATTTTGTTAATCGGGCTTGTATATGCGGAGCTCGGAGCCGCTCTGCCCCGTACCGGAGGCATCATTCGATACCCCGTTTATTCACATGGCCACCTTGTCGGCTACTTAATTTCGTTTGTCACGATTGTCGCTTATACAAGCTTGATTTCAATTGAAGTGACAGCTGTGCGCCAGTATGTGGCCTATTGGTTTCCCGGCCTGACCATTAAAGGGTCTGATTCGCCTACCATTTCCGGCTGGATCTTGCAGTTTGCCCTATTATGCTTGTTTTTCCTGCTGAATTATTGGAGCGTCAAAACCTTCGCTAAGGCGAATTTCATCATATCGATTTTTAAATATATTGTGCCGATTACCATCATTATTGTGCTGATCTTTCATTTTCAGCCGGAGAATTTATCCGTTCAAGGATTTGCACCGTTTGGATTTACAGGTATTCAGGCTGCCATCTCGACAGGCGGCGTCATGTTTGCGTATCTCGGCCTGCATCCGATTGTATCTGTAGCAGGTGAAGTCCAAAATCCAAAACGCAATATCCCGATCGCTTTAATCATTTGCATCATCGTTTCAACCATCATTTATACTGTTTTGCAGGTCACCTTTATTGGTGCAATCCCGACAGAAACACTGAAACATGGCTGGCCGGCAATTGGCCGGGAGTTCTCATTGCCGTTTAAGGATATTGCGGTCATGCTCGGGTTAGGCTGGCTTGCAACGCTTGTCATTTTAGACGCCATTCTGTCTCCCGGAGGAAACGGGAATATCTTTATGAATACGACATCCCGCCTTGTTTACGCCTGGGCGCGTAACGGCACATTATTTGGCATATTCTCAAAGGTCAATAAAGATACGGGGACACCCCGCGCTTCGCTTTGGCTTTCGTTTGCCCTGTCCATTTTCTGGACACTTCCCTTTCCTTCGTGGAACGCGCTCGTCAATGTCTGTTCAGTCGCGCTCATTCTTTCATATGCGATTGCACCCATTTCTTCAGCTGCGCTGAGGGTCAACGCGAAGGACTTAAACAGGCCGTTTTATTTAAAGGGAATGAGCATTATCGGGCCGCTTTCCTTTATATTTACAGCGTTTATCGTGTACTGGTCAGGATGGAAAACAGTCTCCTGGCTGCTCGGTTCACAACTCGTGATGTTTTTGATCTATCTCTGTTTCAGCAAATATACGCCTAAAGAAGATGTCAGCCTTGCTCAGCAGCTGAAATCAGCCTGGTGGCTTATCGGGTTTTATATTATGATGCTGATCTTTTCCTACATCGGTTCTTTCGGACATGGTTTAGGGATTATCAGCAATCCCGTCGACCTCATTTTAGTCGCGATCGGCTCACTTGCGATTTATTACTGGGCAAAGTATACCGGGCTCCCAAAAGCCGCCATTGATTATGATAAATAAAGAAGCAAGAGGTTTTCTTGCTTCTTTATTCTTTACAAACAAACATACACGCGATAAAATGAATGAGAGTCAGTCATTACTGGAGGTGTTCCTCATGCCAAAACAAACATCGGGTAAATACGAAAAAATATTGCAGGCGGCCATAGAAGTCATTTCTGAAAAAGGCCTCGACAAAGCTTCTATTTCTGATATTGTCAAAAAGGCCGGCACTGCCCAAGGAACATTCTATTTGTATTTTTCATCTAAAAATGCCCTCATACCGGCCATTGCAGAAAATCTCCTCACCCATACACTTGATCAAATCAAAGGTAGGCTCCATGGGGACGAGGATTTTTGGACCGTTTTAGATATATTAATTGATGAGACATTTCTCATTACAGAACGCCATAAGGATATTATTGTCCTCTGTTATTCCGGGCTTGCGATCGACCACTCCATGGAAAAATGGGAGACGATCTATCAGCCTTATTATTCCTGGCTTGAAAAAATCATCAACAAGGCCATTGCAAACCATGAGGTAACGGAAGGAATCAATTCAAAATGGACGGCCAGAACGATTATCAACTTGGTCGAGAATACTGCGGAACGATTCTATATCGGATTTGAACAAGATGAAAATGTTGAAGTGTATAAAAAGGAAATTTTCACTTTCTTAAAACGGAGCTTAGGTACTGCTTAAAAAATGACTGGGTAACACCGCTCATTTTTTAATGCCCTAAAAATGACTGACGTTCATTCATAAAATAGAGAGGTGTTTCATTTGAATTGGGTTCTTGTTTTTATTGCAGGGCTTTTAGAGGTTGTTTGGGCCTCTTCCCTCAAACATGCCGATTCGCTTTTGGATTGGATCATCATTTTTATCTTAATCGCGGTCAGCTTTATCCTGTTGATCCGCTCTTATCAAAAAATCCCGATGGCCGCGGCGTACACTGTGTTTGTGGGAATCGGAACCGTCGGAACATATCTGACTGGAATTGTTCTGGGCGAATCCTTCTCAGCAGCCCAAATGTTCTTTTTAGCTTTATTGCTGGCTGGCATTTTAGGAATGAAATTATTTACGAAAGAAAGCAAATCTCAGCCGGGAGGTGAAAAATAATGGCATGGTTTTTATTAGTGATTGCCGGCATAGAAGAAATTATAGCTGCCATTGCCATGAAATATATAGACGGAACAAGAAAAAAATGGCCGATCATTGTGATGACTGTTGGATTCGGCTTATCCTTTTACTGCCTGTCCCAAGCGATGATCGTCCTGCCTGCCGGAGTCGCATATGCCGTCTGGACTGGCATTGGAAGCATTGGTGTTTCGGCGGTCGGGCTCATCTGGTTTAAGGAGCGGTTTCAGCTTTCACAGGTGATTTCACTTTGCCTTATCCTAGCCGGCGTCATCGGCCTGCGTCTTACGTCATCTTCATAAAATCAAGGCATATACAGCTGTATATGCCTTTGCCATTAAGCTTCGTGATGTTTTTGAAGATGAAGCGGCGGCGGGATGAGCCAGCCTTTGTTTTTTAGCAGCCTTAAGTATTTTGCGCCGGTTGCCGCTTTCGACATATGAAATTGCCCAAACATCATGGCAATATCCTCACGAATCGATTGCCCCATCATTTTGCTGCATGTCACAAGACCTGCAGCATTTTCTGCTGCCGCGGAAGCCGCCACATCCGGATCGAGAAACCGTGCACCAGGCGGAATATCGTTAAGATCTGCTGTCGGCGGTTCAGGAGAAGCCGGCGGCAGCGCCACCCCGTTTTCTTTCAGGATCGTGCTGACCTGTTTGATTTCATCTTGGCATTTCTCAATAGACTCACGAAGCAGCTTCTTCAGGTCGTCATCACCGACATGATTCAATAGCATTTGGTAATTGCCGACCATTTTATTGCCCGCCATCACATAACTCCACAAGCCGAATACCTCACCGTAATGCATCGGTTCATCCTGCGGATTTCCGCTTAAAATACCCATGCTCATTCTCCTCCCATATTCAATATTGCACATTTCATAACGTGCCCAAGCGGAGGAACATTTATGTTTCAGCGGAAAAGATTTATGAAATGAAACAAAACAAAAAAGACAAGAGTGGCAAGTTGCCAAACCATTGTCTTTCCTGTTGTTTGATTGGACGCACTGAAGGGATTCGCACCCCGACAGACAAGATACCGGAAACCATTCAAGTGCTTTTTAGTATGAGTCATTGATTCTGTCTTTAATAAACTTTAACGAGATGGCGGGATGCTTTGCGGAAAACGAAATACATTTTCGGGGTCATATTTCGCCTTTATTTCTCGAAGCCGCGCAAAGTTTGCGCCATAATATTCTTTTCCGAAGTTTTCAATGTTTTGATCTGGAACATTAACATATGAACCTGCTACATATGGTTGCATCAGCTGACGCACTCTTTCAACTGATGCAAGATTTGAATCTTCTTGTGATTTATTTTTCCAACTAGCCGTCCATTCCGTATAAAATAATGGATGGCGCCAAAAAAAGGCAGTTTCGTCTTTAGGGACTCTGCTTATAGCACCACCCCAATTGATAAAAAAGAAATTGGCTTCTGTTCCAGTAGCATCTTCCAAAAATTTTCTCATGATTGAAATGGGTTCGTCAGACCAAAAATCATGACCCCATGCCGAGGAGAATTTAACACTCTGATCATTTCTGCCAGGGATGGGTTCGTCAGGGTCTAAGAAATCTATAGCATCTGGATAGTATAATGTTTTGATATCTGCTTCTGTTGGAGTTCCCGCATGTAATAAAGGTTTTAATAATCGAATCAATTCAGTTTTCGAACCGAGGAAAATTCCTTCTGCATGACACAAACCATTTATTTTGCTGTAAATTTCAAGGTAGCATCCTAATCGTTCATCTACAAACGGAGCCCATTTCTGCCAAGCTTTAAATACCGTTTCTAATTGTTCCCACGGCCAGATAATATTGAAGACGGTTGCAGTTTTAGGGGCACGATGAACTTTGAATGTATATTGGGTATTATATCCAAAGTTACCTCCTCCTCCGCCTCTAGAAGCCCATAGCAAATCCTCATTGTGAGATTGATCTGCGTGAATAATCCTTCCTTTTGCATCTACCGTTTTCAGCGCGAGAAGGTTATCACTTATAAGGCCAATCGATCGTGAGAGTACACCAAATCCGCCGCCCATCGTAATTCCCCCGATTCCAACTGTTGGGCTATCTCCAAACGGAGCCATAAAACCGTCTCGAGCTAATCCCTTTACAAGCGGGCCAACGGGAATACCAGTTTGAACGGTTGCAATAGCGTTTTCTTCATCTAAGAAAACTTTATTCATGTCACTCACATCAATAACAATTCCTCCACTTACTACTGAAAGGTTCTTATCTAAAGCATGGCGACCGCTTCTGACACGTAAGGGCACTTTATTCTCACGAGCCCATTTAATGGCATTACTTACATCGTATGAATTTTGCGCAAAAACAAAGACAAGAGGATAGACATCCACATAAGGGTTCCAATTCTTAATAGCCTCTGTATAGCCGGGGTCTCCTTTGAAGATTACACGCCCTGTCAACTGTGTTGATCCCATATATTATTTCACTCCCAAAGAAATTCGATTCAGATACTAAAATATGCAGGAGCTGGATAATCGCATAGACAAATGATCTACGAACTATAAATATAATACGCTAAGGCCTTTTTCGTCGGTGAGGTCTGCTGAGAAACATTTTTCAAACAATTTTGAGCAAACTTCCTGTCCAATCCTCCAACAAGCGTTTTTTCTTATCGTTTTTAGGAGCAGTGTCCAGTTTTTTTCGGAGTGAATATTCGTTTAGGCCAAAAGAAAAGAGAGATGAAGAAGTGTTTAGTACCAGAGGTATACATCCATACAACAGACTCTAGATCATCATATACTGAATGTATGTAGAAAGGAGACATCAGCTTTGGCAAAATATCGGATTATGACCTTTGACGGCGGCGGTACCTTAGGTGCTTTAAGTTTACAACTATTAAACAGATTGGCTAGGCAAAACCCGAAGTTAATTAGTCGAACCCATGTATTTTCGGGAAATTCAATCGGTTCATTTACTGCCCTTGCATTAGCAAGCGGAAGATCTCCGAGGGAAACACTTCAGTATTTTGAGGATGAAATCCTACCCGCATTCAGCATTTCCCGGCCAGGCGGACCTGTTTTCAACCAACAATTACCCTATTCCGGTTTTATTAAAGCGGTAAGAAATTTTTTCCCAGCAGATCTTCAACTTATAGATTTAAGAAAACGAATTGTTGTCCCATCATTCAAATTATACTCTCAAAAACTGGACCGTTGGACTCCTGTCTTATTTCACAATTTTCCCGGCTCTCCCTATTTAAATGAAAAAGTGAGTGATGTCATACTGCGGAGCAGCGGTGCTCCCGCGACGCAACGCGCCTATCAAAACTATGTGGACGGATATGTAGTAGCAACGAATCCCAGTACAGCCAGTATCGCGTTTGCAGTTGGTAAAGCCAACGTGCCATTGGATCAAATTGCGGTATTGTCCATCGGAACAGGTGAAGCCCCGACTCGGTTAAGAAGAGATACGAGGGGATGGGGAATGGTAAGTGCAGATAACATACGTCCCGAAAATCTGAAGAACCTTCCTCCAAATTGGGGAGTCCTTTTGGACAGGTCGCCTAATGAACCTTTACTGCCATTTCTTCAGATGATTGCTGGCGGTAATGGGTACTATGAATCCATGGTCAGTGCGAATCTTCTGGGAGATCGTTTTTTCCGGTTAGATCCGCGGATTCCGAACTTCTCCAAAACGGACCCTGCCGTCGTTCCCGCTGTCATTGAAATTGCGAACAAAACAAACTTACAGCCTGCGAATCAATTTATAGAGAAGAACTGGGGGAGCAAATAATTATTTATTTTAAATCAATTCTCGCTTATACAATTTTGTCCGAGAGAAGATTCTCAAAATAAATACAGGCAATGGGTAGAACCGGATTTTTTTAAAGGTTTGTTAATCACAAGCTAATAAGATGAATGAAAAAATCAATTCATACTTCTTCTTTTGAAAGTGAGGGTTCAAACTAAAGAATGTAATTGAAATGTTACTCTAAGGTATGCAATTCCCTTTTTCACACAAAAAAAGACAAGAGCGGCAAATCGCCAAACCCTTGTCTTTCCTGTTGTTCTATTGGACGCGCTCGGAGGGATTCGAACCCCCGACAGACGTGGTACCGGAAACCACCGCTCTATCCAACTGAGCTACGAGCGCATATAGACTGCGTTATGAGAACGTCAGCACAACTAATTATACGATAATTCCTTTCAAATAACAACCCTCTATTTCGAGAGGCCGTTTTTTAAATAGACAAAGCATCTTAATTGGCAATCTGACATACGATGGTTTGAACCCCTGTATTTTTGGGGAAAATGGGAAAAAGAGACGACTTTGCATATCAGGCCAGCTTTTTGTTTGACCTTTATTGACCAAAAATGTATCATGTAACTACATACTTACCTAAAAGGTGAAGGAGGAGCATTATGAATTTAATACCTACAGTCATTGAACAAACGAACCGCGGGGAAAGAGCGTATGACATTTATTCTCGTCTATTAAAGGATCGTATCATCATGCTTGGATCTGCGATTGATGACAACGTTGCGAACTCCATCGTGTCACAGCTTTTATTCTTAGCAGCAGAAGACCCTGAAAAAGAAATTTCTCTTTACATCAACAGCCCGGGCGGCTCTATTACAGCCGGTATGGCGATCTATGATACCATGCAGTTTATTAAGCCGAAGGTATCTACAATTTGTATCGGTATGGCTGCGTCAATGGGCGCGTTCCTGCTTGCAGCCGGCGAAAAAGGCAAACGCTATGCGCTTCCAAACAGTGAAGTCATGATTCACCAGCCTCTTGGCGGTGCGCAAGGTCAAGCGACAGAAATTGAAATTGCTGCGAAACGCATTCTCTTGCTTCGCGACAAATTAAACAAAGTCCTAGCTGAACGTACTGGCCAGCCGCTTGAAGTGATCGAACGCGACACAGACCGTGATAACTTCAAGTCTGCTGAAGAAGCGCTTGAATACGGCCTGATTGACAAAATTTTGACTCACACAGAAGACAAAAAGTAATAACACAACCTGCAAGAGCTGCGTCTCTTGCAGGTTTTTTTCATTTCAAGGAATTGACTCCCTTATTCTATACTGCTCCCATTCCTCATGTAACAGCTCAAGCGTCAAATCACTCGTCTGCCTCACAACCAGATCAGCACCAAGCATCGGCTGTCCTTGACCGACACCAACCGCAAACATCCCCGCAGATTTGATTGCAGAAATGCCTGCTTCTGCGTCTTCTATTGCCGCGCAATCAGCAGGGGAAACATCGAGCATCGCTGCAGCTGTTAAAAAGATGTCAGGATCAGGCTTCCCCTTCGCAAGAGTCGTCGGATCAACAATGGCATGAAAATCATCGATAATTGCCAAGCGTCTTAAAATCTTAGGAGCATTGCGACTTGAAGATGCTAACCCGATTTTTATATTTTCGTTTTTCAATTGACATAGAAGCCTGCCAATCCCCGGTAAAAGATCTTCCGGCGTCAATTTGCTGATCAGCATTTGATAATCGCGATTTTTCCGATGCATAAGCTCTTGTTTCTCCGCATTTGTATACTTTGTTTCCGCCCCGCCAAAGATCAATATGCTTTCAAGTGACTCTTCTCTGCTGATTCCTTTTAGCCTTTCATTCATGTCTCTGTCAAAAGGGATATCGATTTGTTCTGCGATGTGCTTCCAAGCGAGAAAATGATATTCAGCAGTATCTGTTATCACTCCGTCTAAATCAAAAATGACCGCTTTCATATACTAATGCCCATCACAGCTTCATAAGGTTTGAGGCTAATACTCTTTAAGTCAGCCCGCTCCTGCGGATAGTTTGAAATTAGCACTTTCCAACGCTCATGAATCAGTTCTGGAGGCGCTTCGAACAGAGCCTTTTCTTCCGATAAATTCACAACGACAAGAAGCTTTTCCCCTCGATATTCTCGAAGGTAAGAAAAGACCTGCGGATCATTCTCCTGCAACAGCTGATAATCGCCATATATCATAATCTTATATTGCTTTCGTAATTGAATGAGCTTCTGATAGTAAAAGAAAATCGAATCTTGATCTTCCAAAGACTCTTTCACATTGATATCTTGATAGCGGGAATTTACCGGTATCCACGGGTCTCCGGCTGTGAATCCCGCATGTTTTCCGGCATCCCACTGCATCGGTGTTCTCGCATGATCCCTTCCTTTTATCATCACGGCTTTGACAAACTCTTTTTCTGACATCGTTTTGTTTTCGACGACTAGTTCACGATATGCATTCTTTATTTCAAGATCATCATACATCTCCAGCGGCATATCGCTGTTGACCATGCCGATTTCTTCTCCCTGGTAAATAAACGGCGTTCCTTTCATGCCGTGCAGAACCGTTGCAAATGCCTTCGCACATTCCTTACGCAGTTTCCTGTCATTGCCCCAGCGGGAAATAACCCTCGGCTGGTCATGGTTCTCAAAATAAAGGGTATTCCAGCCGACATTCATTAACCCGGTCTGCCACCTTGTCATCGTCTTTTTTAAAGCAATCAAATCAAACGGCTTGATCTGCCATTTCCCATTTGGCGAGTTTTGTTCTTTATCAATATCCATATGTTCAAATGTAAAGATCATATTCAGCTCTTGCCTGCTTGCATCTGTGTACTTTTTCGCCTCTTCAATATCAGAGCCGTTTGCCTCTCCGACTGTCATGCAGTCGTAATGAGAAAGCACTTCCCTGTTCATCTCTTGAATAAACTCATGAAGACGTGGGCCGTTAGAGTGATAACGGCCGACAATATAGCTGCGGCTGTGATCCGTTTCGTAGTCCGGAAAATCGGTGTATTTAGAAATAGAGCCAATCACATCCATCCGCCAGCCGTCAACGCCTCTATCCATCCAGAATCTCATTACATCATAAACTTCCCGGCGAACGGCTTCGTTTTCCCAATTTAAATCAGGCTGTTTTTTCGAAAAGTAGTGCAAATAATACTGCCCTGTTCCTTCATCGTATGTCCACGCTGAGCCTGAAAAGATCGATCCCCAATTATTCGGCTCTGAGCCGTCCGGTTTAGGATCTTTCCAAAGATAATAATCCCGGTAAGGATTGTCCTTCGACTTGCGGCTTTCAGCAAACCAAGCATGCTCATCTGATGTGTGGTTCACGACCAAATCCATGACGATTTTCATTCCGCGTTTATGGACTTCATCAATCAGCTGAAACATATCTTCATTTGTCCCAAACTTTTCGTACATGTTTTTGTAATCGCTGATATCATATCCGTTGTCATCCTGCGGGGAATCAAATACCGGGGAGAGCCAGATGACATCCGCCCCGAGGTTTTTGATGTAATCCAGCTTTTGAATCACACCTTGCAAATCTCCGAATCCATCTCCATTGGCATCATAAAAACTGCGCGGGTAAATTTGATAAACGACAGCTTCTTTCCACCATTCACTCATTAGGCGTTCTCCTTTCACATCGTCCCTGTAGGACAACCGGTTCCTCATAAACGTTCATGTGCAGCGGCTCGCCTTTTACAAGCTCAAAAATAACGCGCTTTTCGTCAACCGTCACATTGATTAATCGATTTCGATAATTGATGTTGAATGAATATTCGTCCCATTCTTTCGGCAAAAACGGAGCAAATGACAGCGTCTCATTCGCGGTGCGCATGCCTGCAAAGCCATGAACGATTGCCAGCCAGCTACCCGTCATTGAAGTAATATGCAAGCCTTCTTCCGTATCATGATTGTAATTATCAAGATCAAGCCTTGCTGTGCGCTTATATAATTCGAGCGCTTTCTTTTCCAGCTTGAGTTCGGCTGCGAGAATCGCATGGACAGAGGGCGATAGGCTTGATTCATGAACAGTCATCGGCTCATAAAATTCAAAATTTCGCCGTTTTTCTTCCATTGTAAAACGGTCATTAAAAAGATAAATGCCTTGGAGAACATCTGCCTGCTTAATAAAATTGGAGCGGAGAATCTTGTCCCATGACCAATTCTGGTAAAGAGGCCGTTCCGCTGGATCTAATTCGTCAACTGTTTGCAGGTCTTTGTCCAAGAACGTGTCATGCTGAACGAAAATTTGCAGTTCTTCACTAAATGGATAGTACATGTGCTGGATGATTTCTCTCCAGACTTCCAATTCTACTTCCTGCACATCCAGATGGCGGCGTTTCTCCGCTGAGATACTTTCGAGACTTTGTAGAGTATACTCCAACGTCCAAGCCGCAATGACATTCGTATACCAATTGTTGTTAACGTTGTTTTCGTATTCATTCGGCCCTGTGACGCCATGGATCATATACTTATTTTTTCGTTTCGAGAAGTGAACACGGTCGGCCCAAAATCTGCTGACTGCCACAAGTACGTCTATCCCGTATTCTTCCATATAGTTACGGTCGCCTGTATAATTGATATAATTGTAGATCGCATAACAGATCGCGCCATTGCGGTGAATTTCTTCAAAGGTGATTTCCCATTCGTTGTGGCATTCATCACCTGTGAACGTCACCATCGGATAAAGTGCCCCCTTCATCCCCAATTTTGCAGCGTTTCGTTTGGCAGCCTCCAACTGATGATAGCGATACAAAAGCAGGTTTTTCGTCACCTCCGGCTCGGCTGTCGCCAAATACATCGGAACGGCGTACGCCTCAGTATCCCAATATGCGGCACCTCCATATTTCTCGCCAGTAAATCCTTTCGGCCCGATATTCAAACGGGCATCGCCCCCGTAATATGTCGAGAATAACTGAAAGATATTGTAGCGGATTCCTTGTTGAAGCTCCTCATCTCCTTTAATCTCAATGTCCGCTTTTGCCCATCTTTCCTTCCATCGATCAGTGTGCCTCCGTTTTGCATCTTCATAGCCGTTCTCTACCACATCCGCCAAAAGCTCCTTGGCTTTCGATAAAAGCTCTTCCTCCCGAAAATCACGGGAAGTCGTGACAATCACAAACTTTTTCAATGATGCCTTCGTTTGATAACTGTAGCGATTCTCGACATACATTTCAGTCGTTTTAAAGCTTTCATGGACAAAACCCTCCGTCTCGTTTGCCATTGCGGCTAATACCGTGAAGCGCGGTGTTCCAAATGGATTTTCGATCGTTTTTGCCGCTAAATGGCCGCTGTGAGAATCAGCACCTTTCGCTTCCTCCTGCCAAAACTGTTCTTGGTAGTTAGAATCTTCATTTGCCACATTTCCATCCAGGTAAGGAACAAGCGTAATGACAGCATCTCCCGTCAAGCACTCCGCTTCATAATGAATCGCACAGAGTTCTTTTACAGCAAGGCTAAGAAACCGCTCTGACCTGATTCTGACGGTTTTATCTTGAATGCGGACAACAGCGCTTCGCCGCAGAATCCCCTCTTTCATATTGAGTTCTACCTCAAATAATTCGATTGGGTTTTGATGGAGATCGATTTTTTCACCGTCAACATATAGGCCTATGCCCATAAAGTTCATCGCATTGATCACTTTTCCGAAATATTCTGGATACCCGTTTTTCCACCAGCCTACTCGCGTTTTGTCGGGGAACCACACGCCTGCAATATATGTGCCTTGGTGACTGTCGCCTGAATAGCCTTCTTCAAAATTCCCTCTGACCCCCATATAGCCATTGGCAAGAGACGTCAGGCTTTCCAGCAGCCGTGTATGCTCCTTATTAAATGTATTTGTTTTGATTTTCCATTCATCAATCTCAAATAACCGCTGATTTATCATCATTTCCTCCCGAATGTAAGTTTCCATTATCACGGCGGGTTTTGGTCAAATATCTAAATGCAAAAGAGATCATCAAAGTAACGCCACACGAATGGATCATCAATACAGTAATCAAATCAAAATGAACCATGCCGATAGCAGCTGCCGCAAATGCCGGCAGTGCTGATGCGCAAATCGCTATAGAGGCCGCTTCCTTGAATGATGCAATAGAGACCATGTTTGATATTTTTGTGATCCAGAGGCCACCTGCAAGAACAAACGTTAACAAAAGCTGGATCATAGAAACCACCGTATATGCCAGCATCATGATCATCGGCTTATACTGTGCCAACCACAATGTATCGATCAAGACCTCTACATCATGGACGTTTGGTTTCTCGAGCTTAACGTCCATTTTCGCATAGCCAACAGAAAACCCCGTTTCGTTTTGATCGGTGATCACCAGTTGATCAGGTTGAAATATGATGGCGTTTTCAAATCCAGTTACTTTCAATCGCCCATTTTCACCGCTTGTCTCATATTCATGCTTCATATCGACTGCCATCACATTCTGCCCATCTTCAATCCTCTCAGAGCTCTTCCCGCCTGTTAGTTTTCCGTTCCTGATTTGAAAACCCTGCAATTGATCAGCAAATTGATCATTAACTCCTTGAATCGCTGACGGCATGAAAGATGAAACGCTGAAGCGATCCATTTTCACAAACGAAACCGCTAACGGCGCCATTAAGCAGGCCGTTAAAAACAGAAAGAGAAAAGAGAGCTGCAGCCAGCTGAAGGTATTCCCATAGCGGCAAACACCTGATGGGGATGCAGCCGCCTTCAGGCAGCGGATGATAAAGCTTTTATTCTCCAGATTCTTCATTGGCATTACCCCTTTGTTCCGCCGGCTGTCAAACCGGACACAAAGTTCTTTTGGAGAAAAAAGAATAGAACGCATATCGGCAGTGCGGCTAGTATGGCACCGGCTGCAAATAGAGCTACTTTTTGCTGCTGCGGATTAGAAATAAAGGATTGTAATCCTACAGCGATGGTCAGCCTTTCCGGTGAGCGAAGCAGAAATTTCGTCAGCAAATAGTCGCCAAACGGTGCCATAAACGCCCAAAGCGCTTGTACCGCGAGCATTGGCTTAACAAGCGGTAGAACAATTGAAGCGAAAATCCTCAGATGTCCCGCTCCGTCAATTCGCGCGGCTTCATCAATTTCTCTCGGCACAGTATCAAAATAACCTTTCATCAGCCACGTGTTCATCGGAATTCCGCCGCCGATATAGATCGCTGTTAAAAACCAGTATTGATCGAGTGCGCCTATTAGCATCGCCAAGACATAAAAAGCAGTCAGCGCCGCCATTGTCGGCACCATTTGAATGATTAAAAAGAATATCAGGCTCTTTTTTCTGCCTGCAAACCGATAGCGGCTGTACGAGTACCCGGCAAGTGTCACAATCGTAACCTGCAAAACCATGACCGATAGCGCGATGACAAGTGTATTGCTGTACCAATTGAGATAAAGCGTTTCGTCAAATAGCCGCTTAAAATGATCCAATGTCCAAGAACCCGAAAAATCGAGCTGAAAAGCCGCCGAATTCCCCACACGGAAGGCTGATGATGCCGTAATCAGCAACGGATATATAATGACAATACTTAAAAGCGTCAAAAATAAATACGTACAGATTTTATTAAGCATTCTGGCAGTGCTCGCGTTCACCTACATAACCTCCTCATTGCCAAAAGCATTCGATTTTTTGAAAGCAATCAGTGAAATTCCAATGACAATGAAAGAAATTAACAGTGTCACAGCCGCCGCAACGGAATATTGGGGTGATGTGCCTGTTGTCAGTTTATAAATCCACGAAATTAAGATATCGGTCGATCCGGCCCCGGCTCCCGCACTGCCTGGCCCTCCCTCATTAAATAAATAGATGATCGAGAAATTATTGAAATTAAACGTATACTGAGTAATCATCACGGGTGCTGTGGCAAATAAAATCATCGGGAATGTAATATGCCGAAAACGCTGAATAAAAGTGGCCCCGTCAATCTTTGCCGCTTCATACAATTCACCTGGAATCGCCTGAAGCACTCCCGTTACCATGACATATATATATGGAAAGCCGAGCCACGTTTGAATCATAATGAGGGCTGTCTTTGTCCAGAAAGGATCGGTCTTCCACGCGATCGCAGGCAGCTCGACAAACGGCAGGTGATTGAATAATGGTATCACCTGTGCATTCACCGCTCCTATGCTGTCGTTAAACATGTTGGAAAAACTCATGATTGTAATAAACGCCGGAACAGCCCATGGAAATAAGAAAATCATTCGAAATATCCGCTTGCCTTTTATAAAATCCTGATTGACGAAAAGTGCCGTCACAATACCTAAAATGATTTGCAGCGTTGTTGCACAGATTGTCCAGATAACCGTCCAGCCCAGTACATTCACAAATGTTTCACGATAGGAGCCAAGGAAAAAAATATTTAAGAAATTTTTAAACCCGACCCAGTCAATCAGACGATTAGGCGGAATATGATAAAAATCATAGTTTGTTAATGCAACAAACAGAGTCACCAAAACCGGAAAAATAATCACAAACACCATCATGATATATGCCGGCAGTGTAAATAGATACGGAAAACCTTTATCGCCCGCATGACAGATCATATCCTTGGCTGTTGTATTGACTTCCAAACCCGCCGCTTTCATAGCGGCGGTCTTACGTGAATCATGAATATTAAAGATATAGAACATGAGGAAAATCATTGTCACGATCAATTGCAGCGTGCCTTCAATCAGCATAAACAGCGAGTGATCTTCACCGGGAACACTTCCCAATGTCATCAATCCGGTTAGCGCCTGTATACCGAAAACGCATAATTCAAAAGCAAACAAGCCTGTGATGGCAAGAAATAAGAGCCCCTTTGACAACTGCTGATTCGCAATCTGCCCAAGTCCTGGAATGATCGATAAAAGCCCTGCCTTTCGTTTTTGCTTTGTAAGTGTGTGATGTTTATTCATTTTTCCGCCCTCTATTCTTCCGGACGCTATCCCGCCGTTTTATTTCACATACTTTTCTTTAATATTTTCCTTTATGACGTTTACAGCATCATTCGCTGATGTTTGTGTCGATTTTTTTCCTGAAGCTGCATCAAAAATTAAACTTTCCGCTCCTGTCCATACTTCAGCCATTTCCGGAATATTTGGAGTCGGCGTTGCTGTTTCATATTGTTTAATCACAGCTGACGTCAGTTCATTCTTTTGCTCATCGGCTTTCTTCCTTGCAGCCGTGTTGGCCGGAACTTCGTTTGTATCCTCATAAAAAGCGTAAGCATTGGCATCATTTGCAGCATACTCAAGCCATTTTTCAGCCAGCTCGGGCTCTTTTGTATATTTCGAGGCAACCCAGCCCTTCCCGCCAGCAAAAGGGGCGTATTCTTCTCCATTTGGCAATGTCGGAATGGGAGCCGCTCCGTAGTTCAATTTAGCCTCTTTATAGTTGGCAGCTGACCAAGGACCGCCAATGATCGCAGCCGCTTTGCCTTCTAAAAACATCTGCTGAATAAAGTCGTCTGCGCTTGAATTGTCTTGCATTCCTTTCGGCCAATATGTCTCAAACCATTTCTCCGCATATTTCACCGCTTCTACAGCCCCTTTATTGTTCAGGCCGATGTCCCCGGAATCTGTGCCGTTTTTTCCAAACACATATCCGCCGTATCCAGCCAATAAGCCGTACGACATATAAAAGTCAGTCCATTTTGCTAAAAATCCGGTTGATTTTCCTTTTTCCGAAGCAAACGCGAATCGAGGATCTTCCGTTAACTTTTCAAGGTCTTTAAATGTTTTTGGCGCTGTTTTTAAAAGATCTTTGTTGTAATACAAAATAAGTGTCTCAATGACTAGCGGCATTCCGTACACTTTGCCGTCAACTGTCACCTGCTGCATTTCTTTATCACCAAAGCTTTTTGTGTTAGATGGCTTAATATCAAGTAAATGTCCTTGTTGTCCCAAACCGCCGATCCGGTCATATGCAGCAAGCATAACATCAGGCGCATTACCCGCCGGGCCATCAAGAGGAAGCGCTTCTAACTGTTCGAACATTTGCTTTTCAACAATTTTTACTGTGACATCATTTTCTTTTTCGAACTTTGTTTTTATGCTTTCAATGTATTCTTTATACGTTTCTTCGACAGACACAGTCAGCACCTTTTTGCCATCAGAGCTTGCTGGATTTTTTGAACTTGAGCAGGCGGCAAGGCCGATTGCCAGGAATGATGCCGCCAATATGGCGAACCCCTTTTTTAAAAGAACCATCTCTTTTCCTCCTTCTATTTACGAAACTATAACAATTGTATTGTCCTATAGAAAGCGGTTACAACAACTTTCGATTTGTTACCGATAACAGAATGTTATACAGGGGCGGCAGCACTCAAAATCAAAAATTCTCCCGGCTGAACGGCAATGACATCGTGATGCTGTAGCGGCTGCTCTGTCCATGCATCACAGATTTTCTTATTCCTATCAATATTCAACTCTCGTAAACTGACGTGTTGAACCACATTCCCTTGATTAAAGAAATAAATCAGTATTTTTTCATCAAGAGTCCGCGAAAAGCTAATGAAATCATTTTTGTCGTCCAGCAGATTCCACTCAAGATGTCCTTCAGTCAATAAAGTGTTTTCCTGCTTGCGTAAAGCAATTAACCGTTTCATAAATTGCAGCATGTCTTGGTTTTGCTTCTCTTTTTCCCAAACCATACATTTCCGGCATAATGGATCATTTTCGCCGTTCAGCCCGATTTCCGTTCCGTAATAAATGCATGGTGAGCCTGTCTGGGCAAACATAAAGGCCAGCAACGCGCGTGCTTTCTTCTCATCATTGCGGCATCTGGTCAAAAGGCGCTTTGTATCATGGCTATCCAGTAAATTAAACATCACCTCATTGGCCTGCTTCATTCCATTCATCAAATGTGCATTGACACGGTGAGCCATACGTGAAGCTGAGATCGTCTGGTCAGCAAAGTATTCAATCATAGGCTCTGTAAAAGGGTAATTCATCGCCGCATGAAATTCATCCCCTCTAAGCCAGGGTTCGGCAGAATGCCAGATCTCACCTAAAATATAAACATCAGGCTTTTCAGTAGATACAGCCTGCCTAAATGTCTTCCAAAAAACGTGATCCACTTCATTTGCGACATCCAAACGCCAGCCGTCAATGTCAAATTCGCGAATCCAGTACAAAGCAATATCAAGCAAATATTTCTGCACCTCGGGATTAGCCGTGTTTAGCTTCGGCATATCAGCTGTAAAAGCAAATCTGTCATAATTGTCGTCTGTGACGGGAAAAGAGTGAATATGGAACCAGTCCTTATAGCGGGATTGATCTCCGTTTTTGACGACATCCTGCCATTGCGGAGACGCGCTTCCTATATGGTTAAAAACCGCATCAAGCATAATTCTCATCCCCCGCTGATGCAGCTGGCTGACCAATGTACGAAAAAGCTCAGGATCCCCGAAATGCGGATCAATAGAAAAGTAATCCAGCGTGTCGTATTTATGATTAGAAGGCGCGGAAAAGATCGGTGTCAGATAAATGCCGTTCACCCCTAAATCCTCTAAATAATCAAGCTTGTCAACAATTCCTTGTAAATCCCCTCCAAAAAAATCATTGACGTCCGGGTCCTTGCTCCCCCACGGCAATGCATTCTTCGGTGACAAGTCTTCTCTTCCATTTGCAAAACGCTCCGGAAAAATTTGATACCAAACCGTTGACTTGACCCATTCAGGCGCTTGAAATGTATCAGCCTCGTGAACAAACGGAAATTTAAAGTAATAATGAATCGTTTCCAGTGTTTTTTCGTTATAAGGGCATACACCCGAACTTCCGAAAAAGATGTCTTCATGATCGTCTGTTACAACAAACGCATATTGTAAACGCCTAAATGGCGGCACCACTTCAGCAAACCAATAGTCATGCATTTCTGTAGCAGCAATTTTCCTCATCGGCTGCTCGTTTGCCGACCATTTGCCGTCGTTGTACTCATAGGGATCACCCCAAATGAATCGAATGTGATCTGCATCACCTTTTTTCGTCCGAATCTTGATATGCACAGTCCGCCCATCATAAGAATAAGCATCTGTGCTGAATGGCTGGTGATGAATCGCTGCATATTCCATCATGTTTCCCCCTTTGATTTCCGTTTTATTGAAGCCGGCTCATAGTTTGAAAGTATCATGATGAAATTGTGGGAACAATCCTTTTCACCCTGTTACCGATAACAGAATAAGGCGCTTACAGCGTTGATTCTCGTACAATTAACTCTGGTTCAAAAAATAGACTTCCTTGTGCAGCGCCGTCTTCATTCATTTTTTTCAGCAACATTTTCGCACAGGCTTCCCCCATTTCAACAACAGGCTGTCTGACCGTAGTCAAGCGCGGCGAGGAGATGCGATCAAGAAACACACCGTCATTCCCGGTAACCGCAACGTCTTCTGGAATTCGCTTTCCAAGGGATTGCGCCGCACGAATGACGCCGAGCGCGATTCGATCAGATGCGCAGACAAATGCGGCCTGATTGTCCATGGATTTCAGCAGTTCTCTTGCAAGGCATTCACTTTTCTTAGAACTGTTGTCGATCCGAAACATATTCGATTTTTTAAAGCTTTTATTCATCGCCCGTATATACCCCTGTTCTCTTGCACGTTCGAAAGGCTCATCTAAATCAATGCCAAAAAAGACAACTTCCCGCTCCCCCAGCCCCATAACATGGCGGGTTGCCATAAAAGTGCCTTTCTCGTTATTCACATCGATAAAGTCATAGCCCATTTCATTTTGTCCAAATACGACGAGCGGCTTCTCAAAAGCTTTTATTACACCTTCAAAATCGTTCTTTCTCAAGCCGGTGGCAATAATGCCGTCACATTGGCCAATATTAAGAGAATTTCTTGTCACAAGCTGGAGAGCATAGTGATTGCGATCCAGCTCCCTGCTGATTCCTGTCAGCAGGTTCATGTAATATGGTTCTGTCGTATCCATTTCCTCAAGTATCAATAGTTTCACAACCTGTGTTCTGTTTTGCACGAGCGCTCTCGCCGCATAATTAGGGATGTAATTCAGCTCTTTCATCGCAGAATGAACAAGCTTTTTCAATTCATCCGTCACCGTCTCAGGGTGATTGATCACTCGTGATACCGTCATTTTCGAAACATTTGCTTTTTTCGCCACATCTGACAATGTTGCCATTTTCATCCCCTCCTTATCTGTGCTTATTATCCAAACTAGTGATAAAGTCCTCTATTACTGCTAAATATACGATGCAGGCCAAAGAGAAATAAAAAAGAGATTTCCCTTAAGGAAACCTCACTTTGTTAAAAACACTCGATTTTTCATGGATTCATACGCTAGGTGGCAGACTCATTCTCTCCACTTCCATCAGAAAATCTCTTTTTTAAATTTCTGTCCACTTTTTTTCTAAAATCGGATAAGAATAATTTTGCATTTGCTCAATTAACTCATCCGGCCGTGACGAGCTGTGAATCAGTTTTAGGTGCGATTCGTTAGAAAACCCTTCTTGAATGCTGTATTTCACCATTTTCATCATTGGTTCAAAATATCCGTTTACATTGTACAGTCCAATTGGCTTTTGGTGGATGCCGATCTGTGCCCAGCACAGCACTTCAAATAATTCTTCATATGTACCGAAGCCGCCCGGCATCGAGATAAAGCCGTCCGCCAGCTCGCTCATTTTAGCCTTTCGTTCATGCATCCCGTTTACTTCAATCAGCTCAGTCAGATTCTGATGGACAACCTCCCCGCTGAACAAACCGCTCGGCATGACCCCGATTGCAGTTCCGCCGTTTTCCATAATCGCGTCAGCAATCGTGCCCATCAAGCCTACGCGGGAGCCCCCATAGACAAGGCCGATTCCCTGCTCAGCCATATACACGCCAAGCTCTGCCGCTTTTCTTTTATACGCTTCATTTCCCCCAGGGTTTGATCCCGCAAATACACAAATGGTTTTCATCTTGTCATCTCCGCATCTATATATCGTGTTAAACATTCAAAAACACACTATATATTGTCCCATCTTCATGTGATAATATCAATATGAAATACATAAAGAATGCAGGAGTGATGAGGTTGCAGCTGGCTGATGCAGAAAAATGGATGAAAGAGTTTTACGAAAAAAGAGGCTGGACAGAATACGGACCTTTTATTCGCGTCGGCTTTTTAATGGAGGAAGCCGGAGAACTGGCCCGGGCTGTCAGGGCGTATGAAATCGGCAGAGACCGGCCGGATGAGAAAGAATCGTCACGCGCTGAGCAAAAACAAGAATTGATTGAAGAAATGGGAGATGTCATCGGAAATATCGCCATTCTTGCTGATATGTATGGTGTCTCTTTAGAAGACGTCATGAAGGCCCACCAAGAAAAACTGACAAAACGATTTGAGCATGCATAAAAAAGCGGCCGCGATGGCCGCTTTTTTTAACCTGTGATTTCATCATGGTGATCAAAGAAATGCTGCTTTCCTATTTTGTGAAAAAGGCCTGTTTTATGCAGTAGCTCCTTCGGCTGCGATTGCAATCCTACAATCATCAGCTTTCCATTGTGGCGTTTAATTCGATTCATAATGTTCCCAAGCACCGCTTCAGCTGACGTATCCATATAGTGCACCTTATTCATGAGCAGAATAAGGGTTTTCGGTTTTTTCTGTACATGCTCCAGCAATGACGATTCAAGGGAATCAATTGATCCGAAAAACAGCGGCCCTTCTATGGCATACATGCTGACAGATGGATCTTCTCTCTTCGCCAGAACAGGATGCGTTTCCTGATTGTGGATGCGGGTCGCTTCGCTCATTCTTCTGATAAAGAACACGAATGCAAGCAGCAATCCGGTTGCCACACCGATGATTAAGTCAAACAGAACCGTAAGGGCGAAGGTCGCCGCCAAAATAAAGGAATCAGCATTTTTCAGTCTCAGCATGTTTGCGACTTCCTTGCGCTCACTCATATTCCATGCGACCACCATGAGAATCGGTGCCATACTGGCGAGCGGCACATGGGACGCATAAGGCGCAAATACAAGCAGGACAAGGAGAACGACTACGCCGTGAACGACGCCGGAAACTGGGGAAACCGCTCCGTTTTTTATATTGGTCGCCGTTCTCGCAATCGCTCCTGTAGCCGGGATTCCGCCAAACAGGGGCGCTGCCATATTCGCAATCCCCTGGCCGACAAGCTCCTTGTTGCTGTCATGCTTTGAGCCCTTCATGTTATCAGCGACCATTGCGGACAAAATCGACTCAAGTCCTCCAAGAAGCGCGATGACAAGCGCAGCCGGAAACAGCATAACCATTTTATCCAAAGTAAGCTCAGGAAACTGAAATTCCGGCAAATGGCGGGGGATTTCTCCATAAGTTGACCCGATCGTTGCCATGCGGTCAGGGAAAAAGACAACCGCGACCACTGTGGAAATAAGAAGCGCCAACAAAGCGCCCGGCACTTTAGGCATCACCTTGGCGGATACAAGCAAAATGACGAGCCCGATCACAGCTGTCAAAATGGCATACACGTTAAAGGTGCCGAGCTGCTGCACAATTTCAAACATGTTGTGATGAAAGTTCTCATGTTTTTCAACATTTCTCAATCCGAGAAAATTAGCGATTTGTTCCGTAAAGATCAGCACGGCAATTCCGGCTGTAAAACCGACGATAACGGGTTTGGGCACGAATTTCATTATTTTTCCGAGCTTAAACAGCCCAAACAGTACCAGCATCACTCCTGCCATAAACCCCGCAATCAGCAGATTTTCCAAGCCGTACTGCATGATAATGCCGAATAAAATCGGGACAAAGGCGCCCGTCGGACCGCCAATCTGATATTTTGATCCTCCAAACAAAGAAATACAAATCCCTGCTATAACAACAGTGTATAGCCCATATTCAGGCTCGACTCCCGAGGCAATGGCAAACGCCATTCCTAAAGGAATTGCCACGACACCTACTACGATACCTGCAATCAAGTCTTTCTGAAATTTCTGCAAATTGTATCCCTTGAATCTCCCTGAGAATCGCATATTTTGTTATAACCTCCCTTATGAGTGATTGTTTATAAGCTCAGTTTCATAACCGTTAATGACCACATCAAGTTTTCCTGTTTCAGGGTGAATGACAAGCCCGTGAACCGGCACTTTTTTCGGAAGCAGCGGATGGTTCTTAATCATGTTCACACTGTGGGAAACGCTTTCTTCCACGCTGTGAAAACCAGTCAGCCACGTTTTCAAATCGAGTCCGGCACTCGTCAGCAAATTCAGGCAGCTATCCTCCACCCCGCGTTCCTTTGCTTTCTCAAGAATCGAGGACGCATTCAGCCCTGACATTCCGCATTCATGATGGCCGACAATGCATACCTCTTCAGCCTGCAATTCATAAATCGCGACCAGTATGCTTCGCATCACGCTTCCAAATGGGTGAGAAACGATGGCTCCCGCGTTTTTTACAATTTTAGCATCACCGTTTTTAAGCCCCATTGCTTGCGGAAGAAGTTCTGTAAGCCTTGTATCCATACAGGTGACAATGACGAGCTTTTTCGAAGGAAACTTTGTCGTTTTGTACGGTTCATACTTCTTCTCACTGACAAACCGCTGATTGTGTTCCAAAATTGATGTTAAAGAAACCATTTGATTCATCTCCCATCCATATGATTTTGCAAGCCTTCTTACCCAGCTTACAGTAAGGAATTATAGCATAGGAATAAGCCAAGAAAAGGTTTTCAAAAAAAGACACTATAATTGGACTGTAGAATCAAAACATAAACATTTATATCTTTCAAAGATAATAAAATTTATATTTAATGCATCCTATAATCCGGCTGCAGTTCGTATATCGATGATTTGTCTGACAAAAAATATGGGTGAATTCTGATAATTAAAAAACTTTTTTAAGCAGATTTAGCTGTTCGATCTTCATTTTAAGTTCAAAAGAACCAGAAATTAAAAAAACGCAGCTATATTTTTAACATCTATTTATTTTCGATATAATGAATTAGACAACAGCCATAAAGGGGGAGCCTTGTTGAAACCATTTGTATTTATCACAAAACCGATTCCTGAAGAGATTGAAGCATTCATCGGTGAACATTGCCGTTATGAAGTATGGCAGGAGGATACGCTTCCGAGTGACGTGCTATTTGAAAAATTAAAAGAAGCGGAGGGGCTTTTAACATCAGGGACGTCCGGACCGTCAATCAATCGTGAGTTGCTGGAACACGCGCCTAAGCTCAAAGTGGTCAGCAACCAATCAGTAGGCTACGATAACTTCGATATAGAAGCAATGAAAGAAAGAGGAGTCGTCGGGACTCATACACCTTATACACTGGATGACACAGTTGCAGATCTGGCTTTTTCACTGATTCTGTCTTCCGCCAGACGTGTTGCCGAACTGGACCGTTTTGTCAGAGCAGGAAAATGGGGAACCGTGGAAGAGGAAGCGCTTTTCGGAATTGATGTTCATCATCAAACGTTAGGCATTATCGGCATGGGCAGAATTGGAGAACAAGCAGCGAGACGCGCCAAATTTGGTTTTGATATGGAAGTGCTTTATCATAACCGACATCGCAAACAAGAAACAGAAGACAGCATCGGCGTTAAGTATGCAGAGCTTGATACATTGCTGGAGCAATCTGATTTTATTCTTCTCATTACGCCGCTGACTGATGAAACCTATCACATGATAGGAGAACGCGAATTTAAGTTGATGAAGAATTCAGCAATTTTCGTCAATATTTCCCGGGGAAAGACAGTTGATGAAAAAGCACTGATTCGCGCTCTTCAGGAAGGCTGGATCAGGGGAGCCGGCTTAGATGTATACGAAAAAGAGCCTGTCACCCAAGATAATCCGCTCCTGCAGCTGGATAATGTCACGCTGCTTCCTCATATCGGTTCAGCAACAGCTAAAGTGCGCTTCAACATGTGCAAACAGGCCGCCGAAAATATGCTCGCAGCGATCCAAGGGCAAACACCGAAAAATCTTACAAGAGAATTTCAATAAATCAAAAATCCGGTCTGATAACAGACCGGATTTCATATTACATACGCTGAAGAACAGCACGCTTATAAATATGACGGGTGACGATATAATAAAGAGCCTGGAATACAAAATAAATGAAGATGACAATTACGGCCTCAAGAAATAAATTGGAATTCAGCATATTACTTAACGCTGCATACGCAAAGCCCGCGTGAATCGTACCTGCGATAAATGGGATGAAGAATAAAAATCCTATTTGCTTTCCAAGGATCGAGTGAATCTCTTTGTCCGTAACCCCTATCCTCTTTAACGCTAACACCTGCACTCCCGTATCTTCTATTTCCGTAAACATCCGCAAATACAGCATGCTTCCTTGCACGATAAAAAACAGCACGCTGACAAACAGACCAATAAACAGCATTAATGCAACTCCCTGCTTCACAATTTGATAACTAGGAGCACGTGTTTGAAAATCAGATGTATGTTCTTTCGGCACCATGTTTTCAAGCTTTTCAGAGACATCCACCGTCTCCTGCCAATGCTCAAGCTCATAACCTACCATTCTCATCTGTTCCTTCAGCGGCACATCCTGTGACAGACTGTCAAAGCTCTTTTCGCTGACAACCAATAAACGGCTGACTCCATCGACAGACATCAATATCCCTTTGTTTTGCTGCTTTTTCATGACATAGGAAAGGGTTTTTCCTGACTTCATATGAAATGCTGCTGTTTCCCCTTCTCCAAATGTGTCTTTCACCATCATTTGAAAAGAAACATTAATAAATGCTTCATTTTCTTGTAAATGAATAACTGGGAACCCTTTTTCCTTTGCGACTTGATTATAGACTTTTTCTGAAATCAGCAAAGCTTCAGCTTCCATCTTCTTATTTCCATACGGCAAGTCTGACTGAAAAGTGACAGGAATCCCTGTGGCATCCACCTTATACGTGATAACAGCATGAGCTTTTTTCAATGTATTCTCAGCCGTCTCAGGCTTCATGACCTGAAAGCGGGAAGCATCCTTTTCCACCCAGGAAACAGACTGAGGAATGCTTTGCTCCTCCTGCCTTTGTAAATCGGAATAAAACATATAGATGACACCTGTAGCTGTTAGTATGACCGCTGTAATGACAGAGGTTAAAAACAGCATGCGTGCATGATCCTTCAGCCTGAATATCATGTTGGAACGCACAATGATATTTGTGCCTTTGTAGAAGCTGTGTTTCTTTCGGTACAGCATGCGGAAAAATGCCACACTGCTTTGGGTAAAAAAGAAATACGTGCCAATTAACACTAAAATCAAAATTGGAAAAACCCGAAACATCATGTCAATTGCATTGGCTGTTGCAGATAGATAATAACCGCTGCCAAGACATAGCAAAGACAATACAGTGAGCCATTTCGAATAAACTGGCAAACTTTTCGGCTTTTTGGCTGATTTAATCAGTTCAATGATTTCCAGCTTCCGAATCCGTCCCAGTGATAAAATGAGCAGCGTCTGAAACAGGATGAGAAAGCCGGCAATTGTCATCACAAACGCTTTCGGCACAATGGCAAACGAAATCGGCACCTTCACGCTGAGCATCCATGTCATGATCATAAAAAACAGTTTTGAAAATAACAGGCCTGCTCCAATGCCGGCCGCAATCGCCGCAAGAGAAATAAGTGACTGCTCATAATAAATCATCTTGCGAAGCTGCTGCTTTGATGTGCCAAACAGTGTCAGCAGCCCAAACTCTTTCTTTCTTGCCTGCAAAAACGCTGAATTGGAATATGTGATGAAAAATATACAAAACACAATGATGACGACAAGAGCTGCGCTCAAGCATGTTTTGACAAGGCTTCCTCCATATATATTGTCTTCATTGACATCAGGATGAAAAATAAATGATGTGAAGACAAAAAACACCGAAACGGCAAACACACAGCTTAAAAAGTAGGCCACATACCGTTGCAGATTCCCAAGAATGTTTTTACGGGCGATAGTTCTCAAATTCATGAAAATCGCCTCCCAACACACTCAAGGTATCCAATATACTTTGATAAAACACCTGCCTGTTTGTTCCTCTGTGAATCTCTGAAAAGAAACGTCCGTCTTTAATAAAAACAATCCGTTTACAGAAACTTGCTGCTGTGGCATCATGCGTAACCAACAAAATCGTCGCTTCCTTTTCCTCATTCAGCTGAGCCAGTGTGTTCATCACTTGCTTTGCCGATTTTGAGTCGAGGTTTCCTGTCGGTTCATCGGCAAGAATGAGCGCCGGATTGTGAATAATCGCTCTGGCACAAGCTGCCCGCTGCTGCTGTCCGCCCGACACCTCATATGTGCGGTGATCGAGAATATGCTTTATTTGCAGCGTATCCGCCAGTTCATCCAATCGAGCTTCCATTTCTCTCAGCTTTACCTTATCCAATGCGAGCGGCAAGAGAATATTTTCACGAATCGTCAGCGTATCAAGCAGATTAAAATCCTGAAAGACGAAGCCGAGTTCTCTTCTGCGAAACAAAGCCAGCTCTTGGTCCTTTAACGTTTTCGGCTGAATGCCGTTGATCATCATCTCGCCCTGGGTCGGCTTATCAATGGTAGCCAGCAAATTCAAAAGCGTGGTTTTTCCGCTTCCCGACGGCCCCATAATCCCGACAAATTCTCCTTTTGACACACTGAGATCAAAGGCGCTGAGCGCTTGGTATGATATTGTTCCTTTATTTGAATAGTATGTTTTCGATAGGTTCGTTGTTTGCAACACGTTCATGTTCTGCTCCTCCTTTTTCTTTATTATAAAAAGGAAGTCAGCATCCTCCCATCGAACTTTCTTGCAATTCCGCTCCCCAATCTTACAATGCTGTCACATTCACGAGGGTGTCACTTGAAAACACGATGGTCATCACAGTGCCAGCCCCTTCTTTTGATTCCGCATACAGCTTATGGCCGAGACGGCTGCACACCTGTTTTGCTAAATAAAGGCCCATTCCAGTTGCCTCTTTCATGGTTCGTCCGTTTTCTCCGGTAAAAAACGCGTCAAAAATCCGCGGCAGATCCTGCGGCGGTATGCCGATTCCTTCGTCGGCAACCGACAAGCGCGTCTCATGTCCCTGTGTTTCAATCCGGATTGTAATAGGGTCTCCCACACCTTGCTTTGAATATTTTAAGGCGTTGAAAAGGATTTGCTCAACAACAAAGGAAAGCCACTTTTGATCACTGGAAATCTGAACGGCATTTGGCGGCACATGTAATGTTGGAAAAAGGCGCCGCTTGATAAACTGACGTTTTTCCTGATTGATCAGTGAACGAACCATTTCTGCCAAATCAAAGGTTTGCGGCTTTACATCAAATGCAAATTCCTCCAGCCGGGCCGTTTGCAGCATCATATCAAGACCGTGGCGAAATCTCTCATTCTCATCCTCCAGCTCCTCTAAAAACGTCGGAAAAGAGGATGAGGTTCCGTTTTTTCCTTCCTGAATCATTAAGGATATGACAGATACCGGTGTTTTCATATGGTGGACCCATTGGTTGGTGAAGGTGTAATGCTGTTTTTGCTGATTGATATATTGTGAGAGCCTGCTTTCGTATTGCTGCCCGAGTGCGTTGATCATCTTCGTCCAAAGCGCTTGCTCTCCTGTTCTTGGCTTTCTGGCTTTCAAAGACTGTCCGATGTCATTCGAAGAAGAGGCTTGTTCTGCAAGCTTTTTAACATATGTGAGAAAGGAAAATTGCCGAACATAATCAGCAGCAAAACCTGCGGCTAAAAGAGTACCGGGCAAAATCCATATGTACATCATATTTTCTTTGGAAGGTTCTGCGCCGCTCTCTACAATGCTTAAATACGCAATCAGCATGGCGGACCCTATCCCTAATAATGAAAATAGAATAATGGCTAAGCGGTCGATGAGATAAGTCTTTAACATTCCGCTTCATCCTTCCGATTGACTTGAAATTGATAACCTTGTCCTCTGATTGTGGAAATGCAATCTGTCAGTCCTGCATTCTCCAGTTTTCTCCGCAGCCGATTGACATTGACCGTTAACGTATTGTCATCGACAAAATCAACGTCATCCCATAACGCCTCCAATAGTTCATCACGAGAGACAATTTTTTTATGCTCCCTCACAAAAATCGAGAGAAGCTGGAATTCTTTTTGGGAAAACAAAATCCGGACGCTGTTCCATTCGGCCTCATTCTGATCAGGATAAATCGTCAGCCCGCCAAGCTCCACTATTCTAGATTCCTGCGGCAAAGAGGGCGAATATTCACCATATGTGCGGCGCAGGACGCTTTTGATTTTGGCCATCACTACCTCTAGATGGAACGGCTTTGTGATATAATCATCGCCGCCATTTTCAATCGCCATTACCTGATTCAGCTCATCGGTCCGTGCCGATATAAAGATAATCGGCGCATTGGAAATGGTACGGATTTGCCTGCACCAATAAAACCCGTCAAAAAAAGGCAGGTTGATATCAAGCAGCACAAGATCAGGCTTCATTTCTGCAAATTCCAATTTTATATCATTCAGCTGTTCAGCAATTTTCACTTCATATCCGTATTTTTGAAGATGACCGCCCAGCAAAGAAGCAATCCGCTCATCATCTTCCACAAGCAAAATCCGATACACGTTGATCCCCCTTATATGTACATCACGATGATTTTTCTAGAAGATTCCAAAATTATTATAGCATGTGCGGAATAGTAAATCGGTCTTTTTCTTTTTGTTATGATAGAATGATAAAGGTAAAATTTTCATAATAGGCAGGTGTCGTGATGAAGAAAATCATGCTGTTTCTGGCAATGACGTCAATTCTTTCAGCATGTCAGCCCAACTATACCGGGAAATACATAGAAATTGGGGATACACTAACTGACTATACCAAAGAGTGCTTTAAAGAGAATGAAATTCCTTATAAATACGAAAAGGGAAAACTGTATATCCCAGAAGACGCATTTGATACAGCAATCTACACTTGTTCATAAGAAAAAGCTTGCAGATAACCTGCAAGCTTTTCACGTTACAAAAAATGAGTATTTAATTTCTCTTCAAATCCTGAAGGGCCGATGTCGCTTTTTTGAATGTTACCGCCGTTTTCATAAATCGTAAAATGGCGCTCTGACATGACCATCCTTCCGCTCGGCGTCAGCTTTGAGGCAAGCAGGGATTTGTTAAAAGGAGATTTTTCATGAGAGTGAATGATGTCCTTCATGTTATCTAAATCACCGAGATCACTCTCTTCAAGGGTAAAGGCGTACCCAATTTGCCAGCCTTCTCCTTTGTCCATCAGCAGAACATAGCTGCCCTTTTCTGTCTCTTCCTTTTTGATTCGGAATGACCCGACTGGTGACTGTACCGTTTCTCCGGAAAGCGGTATCGGCTGGAGCGCCAGGTTGATGCCGAAGCCGATATCAACGAGGTAATCGCCGTTTTCCGCAGACAGCCATACAGCAGCATGCGTCCCTTCTAGTGCCCATCCCTCTTGATCGCCTGCATAAACCGTTCCTCGAATGAGCTTCACATGAAACCCGGCCTCACGCAAGACAAAATAAAGGAAACCATTTAGATCGTAGCATAGGCCGCCGTGCTGATCTTTGAGCAGACGTCGCCATAGCTCTTCTTTTGTGATCTTATAATTCTCTTTTGCAAGTACGGCACGGTTTTCGAATGGAAAACGGTATGCCATTGCTTTAAGAAAAAGGGGAAGATCGCCGAAGCTGACATGGTCTTTCTCCCAGCCGATTTTCTGAAAGCAGTCTTTTAGAAAGTCACTCATTTTTATCACCTAAACTTCTTCTTGAACGTAAGCAGCCAGCTTCTCCAGCGCCTCTTGTTCATCTTCTCCCTGGGCAATCAAGGTAACCTCAGTGCCTGTGCTTACCGCAAGGCTCATCAGCCCCATGATGCTTTTGGCGTTTACTTTTTTCCCATCCTTCTCAAGAAACACATCTGACGTAAACCGGTTTGCTTCTTGTACAAACAAAGCAGCAGGACGTGCTTGCAGTCCTGTCTTTAATCGAACTTCCACTTTCTGTTGAACCATAAGATCTCCCCTTTTCTTTACGGTTATTTTAAAGTGACGGTTTGCCCTGTCCGCAGCTGTTCTGCGATTTCGTCAAGTTTTCTCAGCCTGTGATTGATCCCTGATTTGCTGATTTTCCCGCTTGCTACCATTTCCCCTAGCTCTTTCAGCGTCACTTCCTGATAATCAATCCGCAGCTGCGCAATTTCCCGAAGTTTTTCAGGCAGCGCCTCCAGGCCGATTCTTTCATCGATGTATTTAATATTTTCCACCTGTCTCAGCGATGCGCCGATCGTTTTGTTTAAGTTGGCTGTTTCACAATTGACGAGGCGGTTGACCGAATTTCTCATGTCCCGAACGATTCTGACATCCTCAAATCGCAGAAGCGAATTGTGAGCGCCAATTACGTTCAGAAACTCTGTAATCTTTTCAGCCTCTTTTAAATAGGTAATATAGCCTTTTTTCCGTTCAAGCGTTTTGCTGTTTAACTGAAACTCATTTAACAGGTCACATAATGAATCGTTATGCTCCTTATAAAGAGAGAAGATTTCTAAATGATACGAGGAGGTTTCCGGGTTATTGACCGAACCTCCTGCCAAAAATGCTCCTCTCATATAAGAACGCTTGCAGCATCTCTTTTTGACCAGCTCTTTCGAAATACTTCGTTCAAACACAAAATTCTCCCCGAGTATTTTTAAATCCTCTAAGATCGCTTTTGCATTTTCTGAAAAACGCACAATATAGACGTTATTCTTTTTCAGCCGCATTTTCTTTCTGACCAGCAGCTCGACCGACACATCATATTGTTTTTTCAGCAATGTATAGATGCGGCGGGCAATCGCCGCGTTTTCGGTTTGAACATCGAGTACGAGATGGCGGTTTGTAAATGATAAAGCTCCATTCATCCGAATGAGTGCAGACAGCTCGGCATTAATGCAGCAGTCCTTCACTTCCAGATTCGTTAATTCTTTTTTTGTTTCTGATGCAAATGACATATAGCCACCTCATTTCAAGGCTTCATTCTTTCAGTAAATCAACAAGAAGAGAGGCCACTTTATGTGTATCGTGACGTATTACGTCATTTTTATACGTTACAATTTGATCTCTGATGACTTCAAGCCCCATCGCTTTCAGCTCTTCGATATCAAAATCAACAGGACGCGCCGATTCCATTTCGTACTTACGTTTTATTTCGTCGGGAATGTCTTCACTGTTCACTAATATCGTATCAATAAAACCACAGCCCATATGCTGATTGAGCGCTTTCACATGATCAGCAGCGGTGTAATGGAGCGTTTCGCCGGGCTGAGTCATCACGTTGCAAATGTATACTTTTTTCGCCGGCGCCTTTATCACTTCTTCCCCGATTTTTGGGACGAGCAAATTGGGAAGAATGCTGGTATAGAGGCTTCCCGGGCCGATAATAATCAAATCCGCTTCCCTGATTACGTCTATTGTTTCCGGCAGCGGATCAATCTGTTCAGGCGTGAGAAAAACACGCTTAATGCGCTGTCCGTATTCTGGGATCGTTGACTCGCCTGAGACCACGCGGCCATCTTCCATCTCAGCATGCAAAACGACACTGGCATTGGCAGCCGGCAAAACCTTTCCTCTTACATTCAGCACCTTGCTCATTTCTGTGACAGCGTGAAAAAAATCACCGGTTATATTTGTCATCGCTGCCAAAATCAAATTCCCGAGAGAATGGCCTGTTAAGTCATTCCCTTTATTGAAGCGGTGCTGAAAAAGATCTTCAACAAGCGGCTCCACATCGGATAAAGCGGCAAGCACATTTCTGATGTCTCCGGGAGGCGGAATTTTCAGTTCATTCCGCAGACGGCCAGAGCTCCCCCCATCATCGGCAACTGTTACAATGGCCGTGATGTCAACGGGTTTATGCTTTAGGCCCCGAAGCAATACAGAAAGACCTGTACCGCCGCCAAAGATTGCGATTTTCGGCTTTTGTCCCATCTTATTTCCGGCTTCTCTTTTCAATGTCCCGGTGAGTAACATGAGTATAGTAATCCTTTTTGAAATAATCAGCTAAATTCTCGGCTAATGTCACAGAGCGGTGCTGGCCCCCTGTGCAGCCGATCGCAATGACAACCTGGCTTTTTCCTTCTCTTTTGTAAGATGGAAGCATAAAGCTCAGCAGATCAATTAATTTCTCATTGAACTTTTGCGTTTCATTCCACTTCATGACGTAAGAGGAAACCTCTTTATCCTTGCCAGTCAGCGGCCGCATGCTTTCGATATAGTACGGATTCGGCAAAAATCTGACATCAAAGACGAGATCTGCATCAATTGGAATACCGTATTTAAAACCAAATGACATCACATTTACGGTAAATGTCTCTCCTTGGTTTGTCGCAAAGTGCTTCACGATTTTTTCACGCAAATCACGCGGCTTCATGTCAGACGTATCGTAAATGATTTGAGAGCGGCCTTTTAATTCCTCAAGCAGCTCTCGTTCTAGCGCGATGCCTTCAAGCGGCAGGCCAGTCGCTGCCAGCGGATGCGAGCGTCTCGTTTCTTTATATCTTGTGACGAGAATGGAATCCTTCGCGTCCAGGAATAAAATTCGCGGTGTGATCCACGGATTTTCGGCCATTTCATCCAGCGCTTCAATCAGCCGGTCAAAAAATTCGCGGCCGCGCAAATCCATCACGAGCGCAACTTTGCTCATTTTCGAATTTGATTCCTTCATCAGCTCTAAAAACTTCGGAAGCAATGAAGGCGGAAGATTATCGACGCAGAAATAGCCGAGATCTTCAAAGCTTTGGATCGCGACAGTTTTCCCCGCTCCCGACATTCCAGTTATAATGACAAGCTGAATATCATGTGATTCACTAACACTCATCTTTCTCCCCCCTGACTTGTCTTTCTATTTGATGTGCTGCGGGTCTAAACGATAACTGAGCAGCTCAAATTCCGGTGTATACGTAAATGTGCCGTGCAGCAGCCCTTGTCCCTTCATCATAAAATCAAGGATATGGCCGTCTCCAGGGGCCATAGGCAGGTTCTGAATGTCATTGACATCGTGCCACTGCAGTTTGCCTTCCTCTGATTCTGATACATTTTGTCCTGTATATGAATCAGCGACAAACGTAAACATCATCCACTCGGAGACAATGTGGTCACCGTCTTTAATAATAAAGGTAAAAACGCCTTTTAATTGAGGATTTATGATATAGATACCAGTCTCTTCTCTGTACTCTCTGATGACGGAGTCTCTGACTGATTCTCCGCTCTCCATCTTGCCTCCCGGCGCGACCCACCATCCGCGTCTCGGCTTTTGAAGCAGAAGAACTTTGTCATCCGTCTGAAGCACACAATTTGTCACTCTTTGCAAGTACGTCACCTAACCTTCGTCCTGTCATCGTCTCTTTATTATACCGCTTCAAGATGCCTCCCACAATGAAGAGACATTGACAATCTTTTCTTCTATTTTACAGCATATTCATTCCTTAATTCAGATGATTTTGCTGTAACTGGAATTCTCTTTTATTTATGGACAAAAAAAGGACACGGATAACTGGAGAATCCGTGCCAAAAAAGTGTATTCATTATAAAAAGGGGGTCAATTACTTTATTAATCATAACCGAAAAGCATTACACATGTGTTACAGCGGAATTAAAACCCAGTAACGTAATGTGAAACTCGTATGACAGCCCTTTTTATTTTAAGGTTTTCAGCGTTTCTTGGAGCTCTTCGACATAATGTTGTACGCTTTGTGCCGCAATGCTTCCGTCTCCTGTAGCCGTTACGATTTGGCGCAGTGATTTTTCGCGGATGTCTCCGGCAGCGAAAATCCCTTCAACCTTAGTTTCCATGCGGTCGTTTGTTTCGATATAGCCTTCTTCATTCGTAATGCCCAGGTTTTCAAACGGTTTAGACAGAGGAAGCATGCCGATGTAAATGAATACGCCGTCTGTTTTGAATTCACTTTCTTCACCGGTTACCGTATCGACAAGCGTTACGTTACCGACTTTGCCGTTTTCCTCATGAATTTCCTTCACAGTTTTGTTCCATAGGAAGTCAACTTTTTCATTATCAAATGCTCTCGCTTGAAGAATACTTTGAGCACGGAGTTTATCACGTCTGTGAACAATCGTTACTTTTGAAGCGAAACGAGTCAGATATACGCCTTCTTCAACCGCGGAATCTCCGCCGCCAACAACGACAAGTTCTTTGCCTTTAAAGAAAGCGCCGTCACATACTGCACAATAAGATACACCGCGTCCGCCCAATTCTTTTTCGCCAGGCACGCCGATTTTTTTATATTCCGCACCTGCAGCAATGATGACAGCACGGGCTTTATATTCCTTTGAACCAGCTTTGACTACTTTGTACTCTTTGCCGTCAATGACCTCTTTAATATCGCCATAAGCGTATTCAGCGCCGAATTTTTTCGCGTGTTCAAACATTTTGTTAGAAAGCTCAGGCCCAAGGATACTTTCGAATCCAGGATAGTTTTCTACATCTTCCGTATTGGCCATTTGTCCGCCAGGAATTCCTCTTTCAATCATTAATGTCGATAAATTCGCTCTTGATGTGTATACAGCGGCCGTCATCCCAGCAGGGCCCGCGCCGATTATAATCACGTCATAAATTTTTTCTTCTGACACACTATTCACTCCTTAAACCATCTTTTCAAGTTTGGGCTCTTTCTTATAAGATAAGAATCCCCATCAAACGTATTCCTTACCCATATCCTATAAAATCTCATGGTGATACGCTATTTTTTTGCTCAACACGATTAAATGTATTCGAAAAGGGTATATGTTAATAAAGAAAGAGCCTTCTGTTTATAGAAGGCCCTTGTCATATTTATTATTGAACAACACGTCTTACAACACCTTTAAATGCTGCTTTCCAGTAAGGATTGCTCATAGAGTCAACAGATACGCCATGAGATGTATTGTCGTTTAGGAAAGTACCGTTTCCTAAGTAGATTCCTACGTGTCCATTTGTTTTGTAAGTGTCAAAGAACACAAGGTCTCCGCGTTTCATTTCAGACGCGCTGACAGCTTGTCCTCTGCCAACTAACGTATCAGTTGTTGTTCCGCCTACAGGTCCAAGGTTAACACCTGCAGAAGCGTATGCCCAGCGTACGAATGATGAGCAGTCAAAAATACGGTTGTTGATATCAGACTGAGTGCGTCCGCCGCCAAACTTGTACGGAGATTGTCCTACAATGCTTGAACCAACGCTGATCGCGCCTTCAATTCCGCCAGAGTTGCTGATAACAGTGCCGCCTGAATTGCTGTTTGAGCCGCTGCTCTTCTTAGAAGATGAGCCGTTTGACGAACTGTTTGATGAACCGTTAGAAGAATTGTCTGAAGAATTGTCTGAAGAATCATCAGATGAGCTTGCTTTTGATGATTCAGTTGTCGCCGTTTGACTGTCATCTGTTTGTGTTTCATCAGATGCTTTTTGTGCTTCTTCCTGCTTTTTGATCAAAGCAGCCGCTGCTTCTTGTTCTTTTTTGATGCGTGCTTGTTCAGCTTCAGTATTTGCTTTTTGATTTGCAAGTTCAGACGCCTCTGATTTTAATTCAGAAATCGCTTTAGCCGTTTTCTTTTGGCTTGCTTTTGCTTCGTCGAAAAGCTTGTCTTTTTCATTAAGCTGTTTATCAAGGTCTTTTTGCATTGTTTCTAATTTAGCCAAGGCAGCTTGAACTTCTTTCAGCTTGTCATTCAAATCCGCTTCAGAATCTTCGAGCTTCGCTTTATCCTGCTCTTGCTGTTTGATTAAATCTTTGTCTGCGTCCACAATAGATGAAACCGCAGTCGCACGAGAGATAAAGTCACCAAAGCTTGTTGATCCTAAAAGAACATCTATGTATCCTTGAGATCCGCCGCTTTCCTGTAAAGAACGAACGCGTTTTTTCAGGATTTCATTGCGTTTTTCGATGCGTGCTTCAGTTTCTTTAATCTCTTTTTTCAGTTTTTTGATTTCTTCTTTTGTTTTATCGTTTTCTTCTTTTTTATCTTCAATCTTGTTGCTTGTATCAAGCGCCTTATCGTTAATGTCTTTCAGTTCTTTTTCAATCTTTGATTGATTTTCCTGAAGCTCGGTTAATTCTTTTTCCTTCGCTTCAATGCTGGAAGCAACCTCAGATTGCTTGCTTTCGATTTTTTGTTTCTTTTCATCTAATGTTTCCGCCGATGCAGTTTTACTTGTAAATGGGATCAAAAAACTGCTTGTCCCGATGACGGAAGCCAAACCAAGTGTAATTAAACTCTTTCTCACTTTTTATATCCTCCCTTTTACTGTGAACCTGTCCTCATTTGGAATCGTATTTTGAACATCAAGTTTCGTTCCTCATACTCTACGAGGAATGATGGTTGTTTATGGTTAATTATTCTGTGCATCTCTTATTCTGGTTGTATAGCGTTTATTTCACATCATATGTAAAAAACACTAATTCCTTATGTACGAGAATCATTATACCATCAAGTTTCGACAAATTAGCGATAAATTTTATTACATTTATGTTTCAAACAGATGTCAAGTCACACATCATTTGTCATTTTTCTTAAGCGTGTAAAAAAACTGTCGATATTATTTTCTTAATATAATCTATCTAACAAAAAAAGAGTCGATTAAATAAATCAACTCTTTAAAATTTACTATTCTAGAATATCATCAATATATTTCATATATTTCGTCAAAGTTGCCGGAGAGATGCCGAATCGGGCCGCTGTGTCTTTTTTCGTGTCTTGCTTGCCATGGGCTTCTTTCCAAATATAACAGATGGCTGCTGCCCAGCCTTTCTCATTCTTCAACGGAGCAGCTGCACGAATTTGCTGGATGACATGAAAAACCCAGCAGCTCATGACTTCTGTTTTCATCTCTTCTTTTTCAGCTTGCTCTAATAGTTTGACCGTTTGATAAGCGAAAAGTGCATCCTCTGAAACGTCAGCAGCCGCAGAATCTCCATTCAGAAGCAGCTTTACAAAATGAGTTTCAAAAGGAGCGGTAATTCTCTTTGAGCGTATCACCGCTTCAAGATGCTCTGTTTCTCCCTTTGTGCTGCTGATATAATAGGCTGCGAGTCGCTGCTCCACAGATGAAGGAAGAGCTTCCCTCCGCTCAATCCAAGGCGCCGGGCGGTCTTCGCCGGGATATTGCGACTCGACTTTTCTCCAGATCGTCTCGGCAAAGTCGGTATGTCCCGTAAAATAAGCAGAGCAGGAAAGCCAGTAAAAGAAGGTGTCGTCACCCTCAAAGCCGGTTTTATATAATGATTTGAGCCATTTATATCCGATCTCGTAGCGGCCGACAAGCGCCAAAGTAGCACCCAATTTATAACGCTGCTCCAATAGCATCGGATAGACATTGGAGAGCTGATCACTCAATTCCGCCACTTTTTCGTCTTCTCTTTCATAATAGTAGAAAACGAGAAGATTGCATAAGGCGTGAAGATTTCCTTCATTATGAGAAAGCACTTCATAAGCGGTTTGCTTCGCTTTTACAACGTTTCCTGAATAGAAATAGGCAAGCGCGAGATTGTTGTATGCTGACCAAAGCTCCGGATATTCAGTTGTGATTTCCTCAAGCGCCGCAACCGCTTCAGCAAGCTGGCCGCTTTCCAGCAATGACTTTGCCCGATCCTGTTTCACCAGCAGTTCATCCTGATCATACAACGAATCCTCAATGCCGTCGTCTCCTAAATCGAGCAAATCAAGCAGACTATCGTTTTCTTCGGCGAATTCACCATCCGGGTCCGCATCAGAATAAGCGGCCGCTTCTTTATAAGCTTCCTGGAAGAGCCCCAGATGGGCAAAGTTATTCGCTTTAAAGTAATGGCACTCCGGCATTTCGGCCTCCAGATTTGCCATGATATAGTCAAGAAGATCGTTCGACTCTTGATACTGGCCCATTTCCGAATAAATGACCGCAAGCTGTGAAAGCATCTCTGAATCCTCCGGCTCCAAATGAACCGCGCGCTGAATCAGTTTGCTTGCCCGTTTTAGATTGCGCTCTTTATACGCTTTCAAGCCTTTATGAAAAAAATATTGTCCATCTTGAAGCAGCTGGACAATTTGTGCGTGATTTTTATGTTCAGAAGTGTGTTTTCCCACAACTACCCTCCGTTTTATACAATATTACCGTCAGTAGTATACCATAAATCGTAAGCCCCTCAATAGTTCAAAAGGAAGGATTGGGAAAATCCCTCCTCTTTTTTATTGGCTGATTCGACCAAAATTTACCCGGCTTTGTTTTCTAAGTCCGCATTCATTTTCAGCTGCTGTTCAGCAAAATCCCGGTAAAGGCCATGGGAAGCCATTAACTCATGGTGTGTTCCACGACCGGTAATTTCCCCTTTTTCAACAAACAAAAGCTGGTCCGCATCTACAACGGTAGATAGGCGGTGAGCGATAACAATCGTTGTGCGGCCCTCCATCAGCACCTCCAGCGCCTGCTGAACTGATTTTTCAGATTGGCTGTCGAGACTTGAGGTAGCTTCATCGAGCATAAGAATGCTTGGGTTACGGAGAAGCGCTCTCGCAATCGCGATTCTTTGCCTTTGTCCGCCTGACAGCATAATGCCGCGTTCGCCCACTTCTGTATCAAACTGATTCGGCAGCTCCTTTATAAAATTGAGCGCATATGCCATCTCCGCGGCTTTTTCGATCTCAGCATCCGTCACATCTCGTTCTAACCCGTAGCAAATATTTTCTCTGATTGTCCCGGACATTAACGGGCTTTCCTGTGATACATACCCGATATGCTCCCTCCACGATTCAAGCGAGTAAGTATCGACCGGCTCGTCCCCCAGCCGAATGGTCCCTGCAGTCGGAGAATAAAAGCGTTCAAGCAGCTTAAACAGCGTCGTTTTTCCCCCGCCGCTCGGACCGACGATCGCTGTCACTTTCCCTGCTTCAATGACGGCGCTGACCTCTTTTAAGATCAGCTGATCAGGCTTATATCCAAAAGACACGCGATCAAGCTGGATAGGCAGATGTGCATTTTCAATTTGTTTTCCTGTCACTGTATCTTCCTCTTCCTCTGCCAAAATCTCAATCATTCGTTCTGTTGCACCGATTGATTTTTGCAGCTGTGTGAAAAACGTTGTAATCTGGCCCATCGGCATAATAATTTGAAACAAATATAAAATAAAAGCCACGAGCGCTCCGGCTGTGAGCTCGCCTGATGAGACCTGCATGCCGCCATATCCGATCACTGCGACAAGCGCTGCCATTAACACGAGTGAAATAAGCGGGCCGACAAGCGATTGAACCTTGGCTTCACGAACGCCAAGCTTAAATAATGAGGAAATCCCCATCTTCCCGCGCCCATATTCGACATCCTCCGCATTTGAAGCCTTAACAAGTCTGATTTCCGGGAGAATTTGATTAAGCAGGCCTGTAAAACGAGCCGTTTCATCTTGCGTTTCCCGTGAAATGGAGAACATTTTCCGTCCAATCGGCACCAAAATAAGAGCGGCCAGCGGAACGACCACTAACACAAGCAGTGTCAGCTTCCAGTTCATAATAAACAAGATTGTCAATGATCCAATGACAGAAATGATGCCTGTAATAAATCCGCTGATATGGGTTGTAATCAATTCTTTGACCACCATCGTATCGTTCGTTACACGGCTGACTGTTTCTCCGGAAGCATTTGTATCGAAATAAGAGACAGGCAGCTTAATTAATTTCTTCCATAATAACTCCCGCAGCCCGGAAATGATTTTTTGTCCATTATAGTTAAGCGCATAGGTGGCATAAGCGCTTAAACCCGCCTGAACGAAAAACACCAGCGCGATCAAACCGATTTGCGTGCCTGACAGATTTGACATAGAAAAACCATCGACAAGCTGCTTCGTTAATAATGGAATGAGCAGGCTGACCAGCGTGGTTACTACACTGAGGGCAAGCGCAAAGGCGAGCTTTCCATAAGAAGGATTGGTCCGTCTTACTAAGGCAAAAAAGGGTTTCAATTTACTTTTAGATTTTTGTTTCTTGGTTGGCATATATTTTCCTCCTGTTTCAGCGTTCAGAAAGGTGAAAAGTCATAGCAAAAGGATGATTTTTACTCTTTCTCAATCATATCAATGGAGAAAGACTTTTTCAGTATATTTTTGCCGTGATCAAAATAAAAATCTCCCACTCATTGTTTGAATAGGAGATTTTTGTGTTAGACATCTTTCACTGGCTTCTTTTTTCTGTAAGTCAATGTTACATCCTGCTGTCGCAGGTCTTCTATTATCATTTTGTACCGATCAACTTTTGCGGTATGTTCTTCTTTTATCATCTGAAGGGCAGCTTTTCGTTTTTCGCTATTAGACTCAAGCTCTTTTTTTATTTTTTTTACAATCAACCCTTTTTGCCCTTTGATTTCCTCTTTTAATGAAGACTCAAATTTCTTTGTCAGGCTGAGAAAGTCGTTGATCGGTTGATTGAGGGTGCCCGCTTTCCCCTTCATTTCATCTTGGGTAAGAAACATATAGGTCGTTGATACAATTTCTGTTTCACTTTCTGAAAATAAGGAAGTCACTCTTCATATTCCTCCTAAGACTGAAAATCAAATAACTGAGAAATCATTTCTTCTTTTTCAAACAGCTTTTCAATACTCTCGCGGATATTTTTGATAAAATCTCTTTTTTCTGTTGTCTGTTTTTTTAATTCAGCAACAATTCCATCATTTGCAGGAAGCGCACCTGTGTGGAATGATTCATGAACTGAGATTTTCTCCAATTTATCGAATGTGTGGCTGAAACCAGCTGCAAGCCGGAATTGAAGATCGAAGGCATAATGCGAAGGGTTTTCTTCCATATGATGAATAGCCGTGATGATCGCCTGCTTTTTGTCTATGAAGTCTTCATCGATTTCCTGACTGTAAACCTTCTGGTACTTAGAAATCGCATCTTCCATATCTTCAACGATTTTCATACCGTTTTGATAGATTCTG
Organism: Bacillus subtilis subsp. subtilis str. 168; assembly: GCF_000009045.1. Taxonomy (GTDB): domain Bacteria; phylum Bacillota; class Bacilli; order Bacillales; family Bacillaceae; genus Bacillus; species Bacillus subtilis. Next base: position 3,580,453 of record NC_000964.3, read on the forward strand.
ACAGCGGATGAGAGATTGACTTGAATCGTTTCTCCCGAGCCACTCTTCCCTGTAAAATAAATATCGGAGCCTTTATAGCTGAAGCCTTTTTCCTTTGACAAGGCGTTGAGCATTTGAACGATGCTGTGGCCGTCGACGATAAGTTTTAGTGCGTCTTTTGTTTCTGTGTCGAGTGTTTTCAATGAGGACAGAATTGATTTTACATAGTCCACTATTTCACCAACGTCTTTTAAAGCTTGCATAAATTGGCCATGTTTTAGATGGTCTATGAAATGTTCGTACCGTGACTCTATGCCTCGCATACTCGCATTAATATTCGTTAATTCTTTTTTGATGACTTTCTTTTGCGTTTCATCAATATAACCATTTTCAGCTAACTGATCTACGACCGGTCCGCTGTTTCTCAACAAGGTATGAAGAAAACCTAAAAACGACGGCAGTTCCTCTTTTATTCGGCCATACATTTGCTTAACATCATCAAAATGCTCATATAGGACACTTACTTTCTTTAAAGCGCCGTCTGTGTTTTTCACTTTTTCAATCAGGTCTATGTCTATCCCGCTGGCTGCCTTTATAAAACCGTTCAAGCCGTCTTTTTCATAGTCATCCTTATATTTTTGAAGGAATTTTTGAATTGACCTCACATCTTCGTCAGGAACCCCATCCATAATGTTTCGGATGCCTTTTACACTTGTATTTGTATCTGCCATCTTCACATCACCGAATGTAATAAAATCGGCCTTGCCGCTGACTCCATACAGCGGGTCATCTTTTGAGATGCGCTGAGTGATGTTTGTTGTTACGCCTTTGTCTTCATAATATTTTTGGATTTCTTTTTTTAACTTTTCTGGCGGGATGGAATCTATATCTTCATATTTATAACTAAATTTCCTAATAACATATCTATATAAACTTTCATCAGTTTCAAGTAATTGATCAATATTGACTTGAGCTCCATTTACCCCATAAACTTCATCATATTCTCCATCAATCAATTGCACCATAACTTGGTTATTATTTGCAAGTGAATGTCCTAAGGCGAATGTTTTTAAATCCTCAGAGTTACCTGCTGCTTTCTTTGCTTTGTTAGTAAACTCCTTTGTAGCCTCATACTGACTATGATCAATTCCTAAAAAAAGACCAAAAAAGTTATATGACCAATCCTTATTATCGGCACTACCTTCTGAAATAATCTGAAGCTGATCAATATGTTTTTTCTCATCTATTATATGGATTGCCGTTCCATCGTAACCTGATTCTCTGGTCGAACTTTGTATACTTGTATTCTGATTTACAAGTTCATTGGAGGTGTAAATTTCAATTTTCATATTCTCAGGAAGATCGTGGTGGGTTTCCTCTTTATAAATTCTGCGTATATCTGCTTCGAAATCCTTCTTAGCTTTCTTAACTTCACTCGCAATAGTTGAGGCAAACTTTTGTTTATAGTCATATTCTAAATCAATTAACCTTAACTTTACGTTCTCATTCTCAAATACATTTTTATTTCCCATCTTATTTCTCCTTTTTATCTATTAAAAAGGTGATAGAATTAATTAATTTCTCAACTTTATTTTTAGCCTTTTCTTCATCTAAGGAGCATGGTTGATTTTCATTTTTGCATCCAAGGGTAAAGGCGTATTCTACTCCTAGGTTATCTTCCTCTGTAGACTTAACATATCCAAAATAACTGTATGAATAATTATATTTTCTATCAATATCGTCAAAGATGTCTTTTTTCTTGGCAGTGTAAATATCCGTTTTCTTTTTGCTGCTTTTTTTGTATTCGCCTTTATAATCATTTTTTCCACTAACAATATCTAGCATTGTCTTAGGTTCATTCGCAAAACTTTCTTCTTTGTAATATGTTACATGGCCATCAAACATTACATTGGTGTCTTTATCATAACTATTAAATCCAATACTTTCTTTGTTTTTCCCGGTTAACGATGATCTTCTTGATAGATACTTTCCATCCTCCGGAAACAACATCCTAAACCCTTTCAGCTTAGATTCCAGCAAATAATATCCTGGTTCCTCTTCTTTTGTTGACACCATGTACTCTCTCGTTTTCTCGTCCTGAAACGCAGGTACTTGAGGCAGATCCTTGGGATCCATGTCTTTTGGTTTTACCGCTTCTGTTTTATTGTCATTTGTGCTGTTTTTATCATTGTCATTCATACTGCATCCTCCTGTCAGGGCAAGTAATAAGCTGAAGCAAATAAAGATGATCTTTTTCATTACGAACCTCCACGGGTTTTGTGAGAATAGTATTCTATTTTTATATCAAAAATAATTCTATTGACCTGGTTAAGAGATGATTATTTCATCCTTTTTCATGTTACATCATGGCGGAATTTGGATAAATAGGAAATGAGACTCGGTTTTGATCTCCTTTTATTAACTAATCATATATAACACCCAATATAAATCTAAATACCTATTACTTTTTTCACAAAACAAAAAGAGCCGTATCATCCGGCTCTTTACTCTTCAATCTCAGAATGGCGTTTTTTCAATACGTCAAGCACATCATCCAGCGGCAGGGATTGTTCTCTGAGCAGGACAAGCAGGTGATACAGCAGGTCTGCCGCTTCCCATTTGAGTTCCTCATGATCCCGGTTTTTCGCGGCGATGATGACTTCGGATGCTTCTTCTCCGACTTTTTTCAAAATCTTATCGACGCCTTCACGGAAGAGGTACGTGGTGTAAGCTCCTTCAGGCATTTCCGCTTGGCGTTCCGCGATCACCCGCTCCAGTTCGTTCATGATGCCGAATCGGTCCGCGGCCTGTTCTTCTGTTTGTTCCTTTGTAAAACAGCTGTAGCTGCCAGTGTGGCATGCCGGGCCTGACGGTTCTACGAGTACGAGCAGCGCGTCTTGATCGCAGTCATACCGGATACCTTTGACGGCTTGCGTGTTCCCTGAGGTTTCTCCTTTATGCCATAACGCTTGGCGTGAGCGGCTGTAAAACCATGTTTCCTTCGTTTCCAGCGTTTTTTCGTACGATTCCTTGTTCATATACGCAAGTGTCAGCACTTCTTTGCTTGCCGCATCCTGCACGATAGCAGGAATTAATCCGTCCTCGTTAAAACGCAGTTCATCTGCCTGTTTCATCTCACATTCACCCCGTACTCTTTCAAGTATGATTTCACTTCTTTAATCGATGTTTCTTTATAATGAAAAATTGAGGCGGCCAGCGCGGCGTCGGCTTCTCCTTTTGTAAAAGCCTCAAGCATATGCTGTGCGTTTCCCGCGCCTCCCGAAGCGATAACAGGGACGGGGACAGCTTCGGAAACAAGCTTTGTCAGCGTGTGGTCGAAACCTTTTTTCTCACCGTCGGAGTCCATGCTTGTCAGCAATATTTCTCCTGCCCCGCGTTTGACGCCTTCTTTTGCCCACGCGGTGACCTCCCAATCTGTTTTCTTTCTGCCGCCGTGCGTGTAGACCTTATATGTGTCAGATTCTTTGTCATACTTGGCATCAATGGCAAGTACGATGCATTGAGAACCGAAAAACTCGGCTCCTTCTGTAATCAGCTCAGGGCGGAGAACAGCTGCCGTGTTCACCGACACTTTGTCCGCTCCGGCACGCAGTATCGTTTTCATATCGCTGAGCTGATTGATGCCGCCGCCGACTGTAAACGGAATGGCAAGCTTCGCGGCAACCTGCTCCACAACGTCAACCATCGTCTTTCGTCCTTCGTGCGAGGCGGAGATATCAAGAAAAACAAGTTCATCCGCACCTTCCCGGTCGTACACTTCGGCGAGTTCAACTGGGTCACCGGCATCCTTCAATTCGAGAAATTGAATTCCTTTGACAACGCGTCCTTCTTTGACATCAAGGCATGGGATAATCCGTTTTGTGATCATTTGCGCTTCACCCTTTCAAGCGCCTCACTCAGCGTAAACTGATTGGTATACAGCGCTTTTCCGATGATCGCTCCAGAGACGCCGTCCGCCTCATTGCGGGCGAGAGCTTCGAGATCCGCGACGGAGCTGACTCCGCCGGAAGCGATCACCGATTTCCCCGTTTCCTTAGCAAGCTCGACCGTGCTTTTAACATTGGGGCCTGACAGCATTCCATCTGTCGCGATGTCAGTAAAAATAAAGACTTCCGCACCTTCATTGGCTAGCTCTTTGCCCAGTTCAGTTGCCTTAAGGGTTGATGTTTCAAGCCATCCCTCTGTTGAAACAAAACCGTTTCTCGCATCCAGTCCGATTGCAATTTTCTCGCCATATTGTTTCAGCATTTTTTTGACAAACGGAGGGTTAGAAACTGCTGAGCTTCCCAGGATCACCCGCTCGACTCCTGCTGATAAATATTCATAGACGTCATTTTCAGAACGGATCCCACCGCCGATTTCGACTTTCAGGTTCAGCTTTTGCGCAATCTCAATCACATGGCGGTCATTCACTCTTTTCCCTTCTTTGGCCCCGTCGAGATCAACGAGATGGATCCATTCGGCACCCTCTTTCTCAAATAACTCAGCCATGTCGTACGGTGAATCGCCATATATCGTTTCCTTATTATAATCCCCTTGAACAAGGCGAACACATTTGCCGTTTCTCATATCAATTGCCGGATATAATGTAAAAGCACTCATTTTTTCACCTTCTGTTCTGCTGCCATTTTCGTAAATTGGGTTAAAATAGACATTCCGACCGTGCTGCTTTTTTCCGGATGAAATTGGGCGCCGAAGACGTTTCTTTTTCCGACTACAGCAGGCACTCGTACACCATAATCGGCGCTTGCCAGAAGCGCGTTCTCCTCCATCCCGTCAATGTAATAGGAATGAACGAAGTAAGCGTAGCCTTGTTCTGTTTTAGTCAGCAGCGGAGATTCATTATGAAAAGAAAGACGATTCCAGCCCATATGCGGAACCTTCAGCTTGTTTCCTTTTTCATCTTCTGCTTTCAGCCTGACTGCTTTTCCTTTTAACAGCCCGAGTCCTGAAGCGGTGCCGTTTTCTTCGCTTTCTTCAAATAAAAGCTGCATGCCGAGGCAGATCCCGAGAAGCAGCCTTCCCTCTGAGACCATATCGTGAATCAATTGATCAAGCTTCGTGTAGCCCAAATTGTCCATCGCGTCTCCAAATGAACCGACTCCCGGCAAAATGAAAGCATCAGCTTCTTTCAGCTCCTCCGGCTTTTCAGAAACAAAATACGGCACGCCGACACGTTCAAGCGCCTTTGAGACACTGTATAAATTCCCCATTCCGTAATCTATCACGCCGATCATTTACAGCATCCCTTTCGTTGACGGTATTCCTTTAACTCGCGGATCGATCGTTGTCGCTTCATCAAGCGCACGTCCCAGTGCTTTAAAAACGGCTTCAATCATGTGGTGGGTATTTGTTCCATAATGAACGATGACGTGCAGGTTCATTCGAGCTTCGAGCGCCAGCTTCCACAAAAATTCATGTACAAGCTCCGTATCGAAAGTTCCGACTTTAGCAGCCGGGAAATCAGCGCGCATTTCTAAGTGCGGCCGGTTGCTTAAATCAATCACAACTTGAGCAAGTGCCTCATCCATCGGCACAAACGCCGATCCGTAGCGTTTGATTCCTTTTTTATCGCCCAACGCTTCGAGCAGCGCCTGCCCTAAGCAGATGCCGATATCTTCAGTCGTGTGGTGATCATCTATATCAACATCGCCTTTTGCGTTAATGGAAAGATCAAATTGGCCGTGTTTCGTGAATAAATCCAACATATGTGTCATAAACGGCACATCTGTTTTAATATCCGCTTGTCCTCCGCCGTCTATTGTAAATGCCAGCTCAATATCTGTTTCGTTTGTTTTCCTGACGCGTTCCGCTTTTCTCATTTAGAAATCCTCCGTTCTCTCGCTTCAATTGATCTGGCATGGGCTTCTAACCCTTCCAGTCTGGCAAAAGCCGCGATGCTTTCGGCATGTTCTTCAAAGGCTGATTGACTGTAAGAAATAATGCTCGATTTCTTTTGAAAATCAGTTACGTTTAATGGACTTGAAAATCTGGCTGTTCCGTTTGTCGGAAGCACATGGTTCGGTCCGGCAAAATAATCACCGACAGGCTCAGGGCTGTATCTGCCTAAGAAAATTGCACCCGCATGTTTGATACTGCCAAGCAAAGCTTCCGGAGACTGTGTTATGATTTCTAAATGCTCTGGCGCGAGTGTATTGACAGTCTCAATCGCTTCTACCATTGTTTCCGCCACATATATACAACCGTAATCTCTCACTGAAGCTTCCGCTATTTCTCTTCGCGGCAAGGTTTCCAGCTGCTTATTCACCTCGGCTGAAACCGTCTCGGCCAGCGCCATGGAATCTGTGACAAACACACATGAGCTAAGCTTATCGTGTTCCGCCTGTGACAGCAGATCGGCTGCAATTTCGCTCGGAATCGCTGTTTCATCAGCCAGCACGACGATTTCACTCGGTCCGGCAATCATATCGATATCGACATCGCCGAACACTTCTCGTTTGGCAAGCGCGACATAAATGTTGCCCGGACCCGTGATTTTATCCACCGGCTCAATGGTTTCTGTTCCGTATGCTAACGCCGCAATCGCCTGAGCGCCGCCCATTTTGTAAATGTCTTTTATGCCCAGCTCGGCTGCAGCAACCAAAACTCCAGGAGACAGCAGACCGTCTTTTCCCGGAGGCGTGACGAGAACGATTCTTTCAACGCCCGCTACGAGCGCCGGAATCACATTCATCAAAACAGATGAAGGATATGCGGCCGTTCCCCCCGGCACATATACACCGGCGGAATCCAGCGCCGTCACTTTCTGCCCCAGCATTGTGCCGTCCTTTCTGTGATAAAACCAGGAGGATTGCAGCTGTCTTTCGTGATATTCCCTAATATTTTCGATTGCCTGCCTAATCACCTGAAGAAGACGTGAATCCAGTGAGGTGTATGCCTCCTCAAATTCTTCTTTTGTGACCAGCGGGCTGTCTATTTCGATGCAGTCAAATTTCGCCGTGTAGCTGCGAACCGCCTGATCACCGTTTGCTTTAACATCTTCAATAATGGACCGGACCGTCTTTCTTTGCTCTTCCGTTCCGGCATCGATGGAACGCTTGAGAGAAAGCCGTTCCGCTCCGCTGATGGTTTTGATCTTCATTTTGCCGTCTCTCCTTCCACAACGAGAGATAGGCGGGATGCCATTTCGTCAATCACATCGTCTTTCATGCGATAGCTTACCGGGTTGACAATAAAGCGAGAGGTAATGTCACAAATGTGCTCCGTTTCAACAAGCCCATTTTCTTTCAGCGTCTGTCCTGTGGAAACAATGTCCACTATCCGATCTGCAAGCCCAATGAGCGGAGCCAGTTCAATTGAACCGTTGAGCTTAATAATCTCGACTTGTTCTCCCTGCTCTCTGAAATAACTGGAAGCCACATTCGGATACTTTGTCGCGATTCTTGGCGCTACTCCGCTCCAGTCTGTATTCGGAAGTCCGGCGACAGCTAAGTGGCATTTGCTGATGTTTAAATCCAGTACCTCATACACATCGCGTTCCTCCTCCAGCATGACATCCTTGCCCGCAATTCCGACGTCTGCCACGCCATGCTCCACATACGTGGTTACGTCCATCGGCTTCGCTAATATAAACCGAAGATTTTCCTCCGGCACATCGATGATCAGTTTTCTCGAATCTTCAAACTCCTCAGGGAGCCTGTAGCCTGCCTGCCTCAGCAGCCCTGCCGCTTCTTCAAATATCCGGCCCTTTGGCATCGCCATTGTGAGTAACTTACCCATTTTGCTCTTCCTTTCTGGCACCGATAAAATAAGTGACGTTTGCAAAAGATTTTGTCATCTGGTCGATATTTTCTATTCCCGATAAATCTTGAAGAACCACTTTGTTCCCTTTCATGCGTTCTTCATTCGCATAAGCGATGGCTTGCGCCCGCTGCTCTTTGCTGAAAATAACAGCGTCTATTTCACAAGGTTCGTCCTTCATATGAAGGGCTTCAATCAGCCGGTCGATCCGAAGCCCGAAGCCTGTTGCCGGTGCAGGTGAATCAAAATGGCCCAGCAGCTTGTTGTAACGGCCGCCGCTTCCAATGACAAAACCGACATTCTCGGCGTACACTTCAAATAAAATCCCTGTGTAATAGCTCATGTGGCTGACCATATTCAGATCCAGGCGGACATTTTCCGTACATCCGTAATCCTCAAGAATGTCCCACAGCGCCTTCAGCTCATCAACCACGCTTTTTCCTTGCGCAGAATCGACGATTTCCTCGGCACGTCCGCATACTTCTATACCGCCCCGCAGTTCAAGGAGCTCAAGCAGCCTGCTTTTATCAATGGAGGAAAGCGGGAGAGACTTGACATGCTCTCTGTAGCCGACGTAGTTCTTTTCATATAAGAACCTCCGCAGCACATCAGCTCGTTCAACGTTTCCGAGCACCTCAACAAACAAAGCATCCGCAATGCCGGCATGGCCAATTGCAATTTTAAAGGATGCCAGCCCAGCGTTTTTTAATGCCCCGACGACTAAAGCAATGACCTCCGCATCCGCGCTCGTCGTGCCGTCACCGATTAACTCCACTCCGACCTGCTCGAACTCAGCCGGACGTCCGCCTTCACGCTCCTGAGCCCTGAATACATTTGCCGCATAGCCGACTCTTAGCGGATGACCGTGTTTCAGAAGCTTCGATGCCGCCACCCTTGCAATCGGCCCCGTCATATCCGGGCGAAGCACCAATGTCTTGCCGTCCTGATCAAGTAGCTTAAACAGCTGCTGCTCTTCAATTGCTGACTGGACGCCAACGGTATCGTAAAACTCCAGTGTCGGCGTTTCCATAAATTGATATCCCCATTTATCAATCAAATCGGTTAACGATCGTCTCACCTTTTTTTTCGTTTCGTATAAACCGGGCAGTGTATCTCTCATGCCGTGCGGTTTTTCAAACATAAACATCAACCCGAGCACCTCCGCTGTTATCTTATGAAGGAAAATTCCGAATCCTTTAGTTCGCTAATATGATAATATGTTAGCAGATGAAAGAATGAAAATCAACGCTTAACTTCAGTAAGGATATTTTTAGTTCAAATATCCTTCTCCTCATTATGAAAAAATCATGAATAATGTATTAAAGGTACGTAATATCTCAAATTCTTTATGTTTGGCATGCTATAATACAAATCAAATAGAGAACAAGGAGATAAAGATGAAAACACTGCGAACTCTATGTGTCCTGATGATTCTTTCAGGCGTTATTTTTTTCGGACTTAAAATAGATGCAAAAGATATAGATATTCCTTTTTTGAACAGCCTTAAAAAAGTGGTTTCTGATAGCGATACAGACTCAGCTGCGAATAGCAAAAAGGAGCTGAAGGGAAGCGCAAAACCGCTGGATGTCATCCTTTACAATCAAATGGACGCACCCCGGCTCTATAACGGCTGTGAAGTAACAAGCCTTGCGATGGTGCTGAATTATGCGGGATACGACGTGACAAAAAATACCCTGGCAAATCAGGTTGCCACAGTGCCTTTGACATACAGCAGCGGATTAAAGGGTGATCCGAATGACGGATTTGTCGGGGATATGGCGAATGGCCCTGGTCTCGGTGTCTACCATCGACCGATCTATCAGCTGGCGAAAACCTATGCGGGAGACAAAGTGTCTGATCTGACTGGAAAAAGTATTTCCGCTGTTTATCAGCAGCTTGAAAAAGGCAATCCAGTTTGGGTTATTACGACAGCCAACTTTACGCCAGTTGACAACATGCAGACATGGAAAACGCCAAACGGAACGATAGAAATTACGTACAGCGAACACAGCGTCGCCGTTACGGGATATGATGATAAATATGTGTATCTCAATGATCCGTATGGCTATAAAAACAGAAAAACCGATAGAACAAGCTTTGAAAAAGCGTGGAAACAAATGGGCAGCCAGGCCGTGGTTATTCAAAAGTAAACACCTGAAGCCTCACTATGCTCTATTCTGAGCAAATACGACAATATTCATGCTTTTTGTATCAATCGGTAAGATCGATTCATTTTCCATTTTTCACCCAAAATTGTCTTTACTTTCAGGCTGTCTGTTTTTATGATTAAAGCAGATTCAGCCTTGCCCCGATCTATGCGAGAGAAGCCGGTGCAAGTCGCTGACGCTTCTCTTGCAAAAAATGAAAGATATCCGGGGAGGATTTATCATTGAAAAAAATCGTGTCTATCCTATTTATGTTCGGTTTGGTTATGGGTTTCAGCCAGTTTCAGCCATCAACCGTTTTTGCAGCTGACAAAGTGGTGCACGAAACAATTATCGTACCAAAAAATACAACATATGACGGGAAAGGACAGCGGTTTGTGGCAGGGAAAGAATTAGGTGACGGAAGCCAGTCAGAAAACCAAGACCCTGTTTTTCGTGTGGAGGATGGAGCAACCCTGAAAAATGTGGTGCTTGGTGCACCTGCAGCTGATGGCGTGCACACTTATGGAAACGTTAACATTCAGAATGTGAAATGGGAAGATGTTGGTGAGGATGCGTTAACGGTGAAGAAGGAAGGAAAAGTGACGATCGACGGCGGTTCTGCTCAAAAAGCGTCAGATAAGATATTCCAAATCAATAAAGCCAGTACCTTCACAGTGAAAAATTTCACGGCGGATAATGGCGGGAAGTTCATTAGACAGCTTGGTGGTTCAACCTTCCACGTTGATGTGATCATCGACAAGTGCACCATCACAAACATGAAGGAAGCGATATTCCGGACGGACAGCAAAACAAGCACGGTCAGAATGACAAATACACGCTACTCTAATGTCGGTCAAAAATGGATTGGTGTTCAGCATATTTACGAAAACAACAACACTCAATTTTAACAAAAAAAGTCCGCTGATGTTATTCAGCGGACTTTTTCAATCTTTCTTGCATTTCTTCCTTCGTATAGATGATCCTCATCGGATTTCCGCCGACAAATGCCCCGTCAGGCACATCCTTATGGACAAGCGTTCCGGCGGACACAACTGCGCCATCTCCTATTTTCACCCCGGGCAGAATGGTCGTGTTGGCACCAATCATCACTTCGTCCCCGATCAGAACTTTGCCGATCCGGTATTCGTGAATCAAATACTCATGGGCCAGAATGGTCGTATTGTACCCGATGATTGTATTTGTTCCGACTGAGATCTTTTCCGGAAACATGATATCTGGCATCACCATGAGGGCAAAGGATGTCTGTTTTCCAACCTTCATCCGCAGAAATGTGCGGTACAGCCAGTTTTTCATCCCTATAAACGGCGTATATCTCGCAATTTGAATGACAATGAAATTTTTGACGACCTTTAAAAAAGGTACCGTTTGATAGACATGCCACAGTGAGTTGGCCCCCGAGACCGGATGACGATCTGTTTTTCTCACAGATTACTTCACTCCAACGATTTGTAATAGATCACTCATTTTCTCAAGCATAAAATCCGGCTCATGCTTCGCCAGCATTTCCGGCCCTTTAATCGTCCATGCGACTCCTGCCGTTTTTGTACCGGCGTTTTTCCCTGCCAGCACATCATGGTAATTATCACCGACCATAATGGCTTCCGCCGGCTCGCTTCCTAGCTGTTTCAGCGCTAACAGCACAGGCTCGGGATCAGGCTTTGCATTCGTCACATCATCAAGGGTGACAACTGTTTCAAAGAATTCGCCGATTCCCGTGAGCTTGAGGCCCATATTGACAGTATCTCTTAATTTTGTTGTCACAATTCCTAATGTAAAGCCGGCTTTTTTTAATGCATCCAGGGTCTCATATACCGTTTCATATTCAGTGACGAGTGAATCATGCATGTCATGATTGTACGCTCTGTACATAGCGATCATATCCTCGCATTTATCAGGGTCCATCGAAGAGAACGTATCAAAAAGAGACGGCCCGATAAATGCAAGGACATCTTCTCGTTTATACTTGCTCGGATAATAATGCTCCAGTGTATGCAAAAAGGACGCGATAATTAATTCATTCGTATTAATAAGCGTTCCGTCTAAATCAAACAGAATCGTCGTTACTTGTTTGTCACTCATATTGCTTCCTTTCCAACCGCTGAGGGTTTCCATTTTTTCCACGTGTGCGCAATAGCCATTGTCAGCAGAACTGCTGTGGTGACACGAATCAAAAGAAGCGGCCAGACCGGTATGCCAAGCGGAATAAAGACAAGTGTATCTTCCACGACCGCGTGGCAGGCAACGAGAAATATAAATGCCAATGTCATGTCCCGCTTGCTCACGCCGTCATCCTCGACAGCTTTGATCATGACACCCGCTCCGTAGGCCAGACCAATCGTCAGTCCCGTCACCATCGTCATAGACGTATTTTTATTCATGCCAAGCAGCTGCGTAAACGGCGACAGCCACCTGGAAAACCGATAAAGCCAGCCTAAATCTCTTAAAAACTGGATGATAATCATCAGCGGGATCACTATTGCCGCCAGCTGCAAAACACCAAGTCCGGCTTTCGTTAATGCTTCTGCCAACATTCCTAGCCAGCTGTCTGGCGCCGCGCTCTTCGCAGCGATAAAACCGTACTGCGCCGTTTCCTTTCCGCCATGCCAAATGAGGTTGATGACGATGGCTGACACAGCGGCCAAACCGATGCGCACGGCCAATATGACGCCAATTCTGATACCAACCTTTGCGGCAACTGTCGATTCGATAATCAAGTTATGACAGAAAGAAAGCATAACAGCTAAAATAAAGACTTCTTTCACAGATAAATCCAATGTTAAAATCCCGGCAATTCCCGCATACAGATTCAGCATATTTCCCAGTACAAGCGGAATGGCCGCTTCACCAGAAAGCCCGAAGAGACCCATTACCGGTGTGATCAGCCGTACAAGCCAATCCATGACAGGGGTATGCTGGAGCAAAGTGACCAATAGCGTTACCGGGAAAATCACTTTACCCAGCGTCCATGTTGTTTGAAAACCTGCTGCAAGACCGGCCAGAAAGATCTTCTTCATCCCTCATCCCCCTTTGTTGACGTCTACTCCGCGTACCGCTCCTTCGAGTATCCCTTGACGCGTCTGAAGATGATGGCTGCCACAGCCAAAACAATCAATACGATTGAAATCACCTGAGCGATGCGAAGTGAATCAGTCAGCATTAAGCTGTCAGTCCGCATTCCTTCAATAAAGTATCTTCCGATTGAATACCAAATGATATAGATCAAGAACATCTCGCCTCTACGCAAATTCGCTCTGCGCAGCAGCAGTAAAACAATGACGCCGACAAAGCTCCATAGTGATTCATATAAAAAAGTAGGATGATAATATTGCCCATTGATATACATTTGATTGATGATAAATTCAGGCAGGTGCAGGTTTTCTAAAAAGGCTCTGCTGACAGCCTCGCCGTGCGCTTCCTGATTCATGAAGTTCCCCCAGCGGCCGATCGCCTGGCCGAGCAAAATGCTGGGCGCGGCAATATCCGCAAGCTTCCAGAACGAAAGGTTTTTCACTCTCGAAAACACATAACCCGTTAAAATGGCGCCGATTAATCCGCCATGAATGGCAATGCCGCCCTTCCAAATCTTAATGATTTCTCCCGGATGTGCCGCATAATAGTCCCATTCAAAGGCAACATAATAAATTCGTGCGCAAATAATCGCAATTGGAATGGCAAACAGGACAAGATCAATAAACGTATCTTTCTGCAGCCCCCGTTTTTCACTTTCCCTCATCGCTATCCACAGCCCGAGCAAAGCGCCGAGACCGATAATGATTCCGTACCAGTGGACGGCTAACGGCCCCAGCTGAAATGCTATCGGATTGAGTGGTTCTATCGCTTCATTCATTTAACGCCAACTCCTATTCTTCTTGTTCACCGTCTTCAATGACGTCCGCCAGCTTGTTGGTAAATTGTTCAGCGGCATTCAGCCCCATCCGCTTCAATCTGAAGTTCATTGCTGCCACTTCGATGATGACTGCAAGATTTCGGCCTGGGCGGACGGGAATCGTCAGTTTTGTAATTTCTGTATCAATGATTTTCATGGTCTCTTCCTCAAGTCCGAGCCGGTCGTATTGCTTGCCCTGCTCCCAGAGTTCAAGATTCATGACAATCGTGATTCGTTTATTGCTTCTGACCGCGCCAGCGCCAAATAGCGTCATCACATTGATAATGCCAAGGCCCCTGATCTCAAGAAGGTGCTCAATTAATTCCGGAGCGTTTCCCACAAGAGTATCCTGATCCTCCTGCCGTATTTCAACGCAATCATCGGCAACAAGGCGATGCCCTCTTTTCACAAGCTCTAGCGCTGTTTCGCTTTTTCCGACGCCGCTTTTTCCTGTGATCAGCACGCCGACACCATATATATCGACAAGAACGCCATGAATTGCTGTGGTAGGCGCCAGCCTGCTCTCAAGGAAGTTGGTTAAACGGCTTGACAGTCTTGTCGTTTTCAGCGGCGATCTGAGGACAGGCACCCCATTTTTCTCGGAGGCGTCAATCAGCTCCTGCGGGATGGGCATATCTCTAGAAAGAATAATAGCTGGTGTTACATCAGTGCACAGAGAATCCATTCGCTGCTTTTTCTCCTCTTCAGGAAGCTGTTCAAAGAAAGAAAGCTCTGTTTTTCCGAGAAGCTGCACGCGCTCCCTCGGGTAATATGTAAAATATCCGGCAATTTCAATACCTGGTCTTGATAGGTCACTCATTGTAATCGGGCGGTTAATTCCTTCTTCTCCGCTGATTAATTCCAAATTGAACTGTTCCATTACGTCTTTTGTGCGAACCTTTGCCACGATATGTTCCTCCTGTTCCGGGCTGCCCCGAGCTTGCTCACAATACTTTCATTTTATCACTTTCGGGCTTGAACCTAAAACAGATTTTATAAAAGGGGGGAAAACACCTCAGCTGGTCTAGATCACTAGTCTGAAAAAGAGTAAAATAAAGGTATTCAAATTCCAGAAAGGCGGATCATCTATGGCAGAGAGTCTTCTTATCAAAGACATTGCGATCGTGACAGAAAATGAAGTAATCAAAAACGGCTATGTCGGAATCAATGACGGAAAAATCAGCACAGTTTCAACAGAACGGCCCAAGGAGCCATATTCAAAAGAGATTCAAGCACCTGCGGATTCCGTTTTGCTTCCCGGCATGATTGACATTCATATCCACGGCGGCTATGGCGCAGATACAATGGATGCTAGCTTTTCCACGCTCGACATCATGTCGTCAAGACTGCCCGAAGAAGGCACGACGAGCTTTTTAGCCACAACGATTACCCAAGAGCATGGGAACATTTCTCAAGCTTTGGTGAACGCAAGAGAGTGGAAAGCGGCTGAAGAGTCCTCTTTATTAGGTGCAGAACTGCTCGGCATTCATTTAGAGGGCCCCTTTGTTTCGCCTAAAAGAGCCGGAGCGCAGCCAAAGGAGTGGATTAGGCCTTCGGATGTTGAGCTTTTCAAAAAGTGGCAGCAGGAGGCGGGCGGACTGATCAAAATTGTTACACTTGCGCCGGAGGAGGATCAGCATTTTGAACTGATCCGCCATTTGAAAGACGAATCGATTATCGCATCCATGGGGCACACGGATGCCGATTCCGCATTGCTGTCGGATGCCGCAAAAGCAGGGGCGAGCCATATGACTCATCTGTACAACGCGATGAGCCCGTTTCATCACCGAGAGCCCGGAGTGATCGGAACGGCGCTGGCCCATGATGGGTTTGTGACAGAGCTTATCGCCGATGGCATTCACTCCCATCCTTTAGCTGCAAAGCTTGCTTTTTTGGCGAAAGGCAGCAGCAAGCTCATTTTAATTACCGATTCCATGAGGGCAAAAGGACTGAAAGACGGCGTATATGAGTTCGGCGGCCAAAGTGTGACGGTAAGAGGACGAACAGCACTTCTTTCAGACGGAACCCTTGCCGGTTCGATCCTCAAAATGAACGAAGGCGCACGGCATATGCGTGAGTTTACAAATTGCTCTTGGACGGATATAGCTAATATAACTTCTGAAAACGCGGCCAAACAGCTGGGCATCTTTGACCGAAAAGGCAGTGTGACTGTGGGAAAAGATGCAGATTTGGTGATTGTCAGCAGTGATTGCGAGGTGATTCTCACCATTTGCCGCGGAAACATTGCATTTATATCCAAGGAGGCTGACCAGATATGAAAGTAATGGAATGTCAAACGTATGAAGAGCTAAGCCAAATAGCAGCCAGAATAACGGCAGATACAATCAAAGAAAAACCTGATGCTGTTCTCGGTTTAGCGACGGGCGGCACACCGGAAGGCACGTATCGCCAGCTGATCCGCCTGCACCAAACTGAGAATCTCTCATTTCAAAACATCACTACAGTTAATTTGGATGAGTACGCCGGACTTTCAAGCGATGACCCGAACAGCTATCACTTCTATATGAACGACCGTTTTTTTCAGCATATCGACAGCAAGCCTAGCCGGCATTTTATTCCGAATGGAAATGCAGACGATTTGGAGGCCGAATGCAGACGGTATGAACAGCTAGTCGATTCCCTCGGCGACACTGACATTCAGCTTCTCGGCATCGGCCGAAACGGACACATCGGCTTTAACGAACCGGGAACGTCTTTCAAGTCGCGAACTCATGTTGTGACATTAAATGAGCAAACCCGCCAAGCGAATGCCAGATATTTTCCCTCCATAGACAGCGTGCCGAAAAAAGCACTGACAATGGGAATTCAAACGATACTCTCAAGCAAGCGCATTCTGCTGCTTATTTCTGGAAAAAGCAAAGCGGAAGCTGTTCGTAAGCTGTTAGAAGGAAACATAAGCGAAGATTTTCCCGCATCTGCTTTGCACCTGCATTCCGATGTTACGGTTTTGATTGATCGTGAAGCCGCGTCATTAAGACCTTGAAAGGAACATGCTGACTTATGAATATCAATAAACAATCGCCTATTCCGATTTACTATCAGATTATGGAGCAATTAAAAACCCAAATTAAGAACGGAGAGCTGCAGCCGGATATGCCTCTTCCTTCTGAGCGCGAATATGCCGAACAATTCGGGATCAGCCGGATGACAGTTCGCCAGGCGCTTTCTAATTTAGTTAATGAAGGCTTGCTCTATCGCCTGAAAGGGCGGGGCACCTTTGTCAGCAAGCCAAAAATGGAACAAGCACTTCAAGGGCTGACAAGCTTTACCGAGGATATGAAAAGCCGCGGGATGACACCGGGCAGCAGGCTCATTGATTATCAGCTTATTGATTCAACTGAGGAGCTCGCGGCTATATTAGGCTGCGGGCACCCCTCCTCTATCCATAAAATCACTCGGGTGCGGCTGGCAAATGATATTCCGATGGCGATTGAGTCCTCACATATTCCGTTTGAGCTTGCGGGTGAATTGAACGAATCGCATTTTCAGTCGTCGATCTATGATCATATTGAAAGGTACAACAGCATACCGATTTCCCGTGCAAAACAGGAGCTTGAGCCAAGCGCTGCCACCACGGAAGAAGCGAATATTCTTGGTATTCAAAAGGGAGCGCCTGTCCTATTAATTAAACGAACAACATATCTGCAGAACGGAACTGCTTTTGAGCATGCAAAATCCGTATACAGAGGCGACCGTTATACATTTGTCCACTATATGGATCGTCTTTCATAAAAAAAGCCTCCAACCCTTTTTAAGGATTGGAGACATGGCGAAAATCAAACTGGTCTGGTGCCGGACGATATGTTTCTTTTTTCGTCTTGAACTTCCAGATCGGTGATTTCGTTTTGCCGTTAAAACTGTCTTCCACTATAATGTACCAATAATAAACAGACTGCGGTTCAAGATGATCCCAGCGGAATTCAGCTGTGTCCCCGCTCTTCACTTGCTCCCGTTTTCCGAGCTCTTCATTGGTATATACGTTACATTCAAAATAATCGGTTTCCACCTTTTTGATTCTTGGCTTCAAATCAAGCGAAAGGGAAAATTCATCCTTGTTGCCATAGGTATCCGTATCATAGTAGTTCTTATCCTTTACATACGGAGAGTACGTCGATACGTGCACCATGTCATTGGCTTGGTCAAATTGAAGCAAACGCAAATACCCTTGGCCGCCTTCTGGCCCGCCCTGATAATCGGCCAGCATTTGATGCACAAGACGATCCGGTTTCCCATCACCATCATCATCCAGCTCATCTGTTTTTCTCATCGCACTATGATAATGCCCGCTCAACACCATCACGACATTCGGGTTCGGCTTTACGATTTCTTTGAATATTTTCTCTCCGATTGGGCTTCTGTTTCCGCTGACCAGCAAATACTCATGAAAAGCTAAAATGGCCATCCGGTCAGGATGCTTCTTCAGCACCTGATTCATCCACGCGATGTCTTCATCCGTAATGCCCCATCCCATGTACAGCATGATATAATCATTGCCGTTGCTAGAAATCAGGTCATAATGTCCGCGGTTATTTTTATAGGAACCGCCATAATGAAATTTTTTATCAAAACGATCGCTGCCAAAATATTTGCCAAACGCCCTGTAGGAGCCGTCCTTATGTCCGACATCGTGATTGCCGGCCAGCACGCCGTAAGGAATTCCGCTCTTATCCAGAACGGACATTGACCGATCAGCGTTTTTCCACTGTCTGATATCGGCGGAATCATCTACAATATCACCCGTGTGGAACACATATTTGATATTGAGCTGCTTTTGATTATCTTTTATCCATTCGGTCTGTTTATCAAAAATATGCGGATAGCTTTCGGCGTAATACTGTGTATCAGACATCCAGACAAATGTGTACATATCCTTCGCAGGAGGAATTTCATCCTGTACAATCACATTCATTTTCGACTCCCGTACAAAATCGGCGGCAATCACAGACGCTTTCAGCGTAAACGGTTTGTCATCCTTCGCGACGAAGCTGTCAACAGGCTGCCATTCGTTTGTCCGATAATTCCAAGCATACATCGTCACCTTTCTCCCCGGCAAAGAACTGCCCTTCCAGACTGATTCTGCCAGATCATTCTCATCAATTGATGGATCAACCGTCACTTCAAAGCGATGATAAGGGAAAAGCTCTTTGTTTTCTGTCGATACTGTTTTTCCATCAGCAGCTGATACCCGCTCCAATTCTTTATTCGTAAATGGGGTCTCCCTTTCCGGCACAAAGCTTTTCGGCGGTTCAGTCAGTGACGCGTGCTTAAATATTTTCACATGATTGCGCGCTGTATATTGAAATCCCCTATAAAAACCAACATCCATGGCATCATTCGTCGGATCTTTCACCCGTACAGAAAGCTTGGCCTTATGCGTGTCGGCTTCGCTGTCTATAACCTCCGGCTGGTCCGGATGCTCTCGTTCGGTTTTAAATATCCTCTCAATCACTGTTTTATTGCCCGCGAGATCCGTTGCTGTCACTTTTAGAGAATGTTTTCCCGGCAAAAGGTCAGAAGATGACGTATGATATGGGAGTGTAATGCTTTCTCCATCTAACGACGCCTCCGCTTCCTCAATTCTGCTCCATTTATCATACATATCCGCCTGCAGGATAAGGTTTCCTTTATACGTTTGCCCCTCGGTGATATTCGGCTCAATGTGAGGTCCTGAATTATCTACCCGTACAACCAGGCTGACATTTTCCTTCCCGTCGCTTGCTTGAATATGGTGAGCGCCTTCAGAAAGCTTTGATGTATCCCACTCCAGCAGCTGTGATGTAAATAGTCCGTCAGGCAGATTGAACTGAAATTGCCAGCTTTTATTCGAGCGCTGATTATCGCCAATAAAGAGTTCCTTCTCAGGAGACACCCTCTGATCTCTGATCACCGTTCCATCCGATAACACCAATCGGGCGTTTTTGACTAAGAAGTCATCACGGTTTTCAGCCGTATCAAACGGAGACACCTTCGAACCTGAACGTATCGTAATACGCTGCAGCTGCTTCCCTTTCCGAAGCAGTGTCTCTGGCAATGGAACAGAATAGGTGCGGTATTTATTTGTTGTATCATCGAACACCTTCAGCACTTTGCCTTCCATCGTTACCGCGTTTTTAAAATAAAGGTTCGTTTTCCTCGTATCGAATGCAAAATATACTTCTTTTTCCATCGCGGGCTCTGTCACTTGTTTTTTCCCGTCAATCCATAGCTTAATGCTGTCAGCTCGCCCTTCTGTCGTGGCTTTGAGAAATTGAGTTCCCGACAGCGTGTCTCTGTTTTCAATATTCATCCGCAGACCGTGCGCCTTGCTTGTTTGTTTAATATCAATCATTTTGACCGGCGTTCTCGCTTCATTGATCCCGTCCCCGGCCGCCACATAATACTCTAGCTGATCCTTCCCGATCAATTCAGGCGAATACACAATATAATGGAAGAGATTATCGTTGCGGTCTTTTTCAGCAAGAATTCGCTTAAACGGTTTGTTCTCATCCGTCCGGTAGTAAAAGGCCACTGTTTTCACTAGGCTTCGGTCCCGTATGTCAGCCCGCAGCTCAATGCTTTCAGCAGGGCGGACAGGCTTGCGGTCAGTCAAATCCTCAATGACCGGCTTTTCTTTATCGAGCTTGATTTTCCGTTTCTGGTCGGGCACCTGTGCCTGTAATACGGTTCCGGGAGACGGATTCTTTTCCCCGATTGAAATGTTCAGAAGTTCTGCTGTTCCGTTCAGTGGATACTTATAAAGCACTGATGACAGCCGGCGCAGCGCATGTTTCCGATAATGCGCAACCGAAATGTCCTTTCCTGTATTCGTTGATATCACAACGGCCCGCGGCCTCGTATTGGCCATACCCTCTGTCTCGTCTATCACCGCAAGATTTTTTCCTTCTTTTAGTTGTGTCTGATAATAACGATTGAAATCCGCTGACGTCAATTCTGGATGCCCGGCAGGCTTCAGCCAGACGACAAACGTTTCGCCGGATGGTATCAAGATCCTTTCATCAGGTCTCCAAATCAGATCGGAGTCAGGCCCTTCTTTTGGGTAGCGGTAACGGATATGGTAGTCTTTAAAATCAATCGTTCTGTCAGTCGTATTAAAAATCTCAATAAATTCATAACCGTCTGCGCGTCCTATATTCTTCGTATCAACCGCCAGCTCTGTGATCAGAAGCTCCGGAATATGGGCAAGGTCAGCCTGGTATCCTTCAAGCTTCAGTTTCTTCGTCTCCGACTCAACCCGCTGCTTCCCATTCGACATCACAATGTAATACTCAAGCTCGCTGTTCCAAATCAAACGTTTCGGAATTTGTGCCAAAAACTTGCGGACCGCTCCGGGGGTCGGGTCCATCGGCACCATTTTGTAGCCCAGCTCATTACTTTGTTTATAAAAAAGAAAGGCGGAAAATGCTTGATACGAATTATCGCGAACTTGAGCCTCAATCATTAGATTGCTTCTCATTTCAGCTTTCACATCAATTTGAGGAGGATTTTCAAGCAAGGGTATGTAATGAGGCGTTTGAAATAGTTCCTGCTGTACAACAGGAAAAGCTTTCGATTCATGATGGCCGCCAGACAAAACGGAAAGAAAAGACAGTAATATAGAAGCAATAACCGTGTATTTCCTCATCAAAGCACCTCCCTTTTCATGTATTTTGCGTCTGAACAGGGAAGCTTATGAGTTCATTTTTGTGCATAAAGAACAAAAAAACGTCTGTCTCTTGAAAATTCCACTATTACCCAGTAAACTAAGGATAGTTAACCAGTTAACAATTAAATCAGAGAGGCAAATTGATGGACAACAGCATTCATGATGAATTATTTCAAGCTATACAACAATTCGCATTAAAAAGGGATAAACGCGTCTGGCAAAAGGTGCAGATACCATCCATTGGCATATCCTCACAACATCACGATCACCTCAAAAAAGACTGGACTTTGACCCAGCTTCACATTGTTTCCTGCATACATACCAGCCAAAATGTGAACAACAGCTTCTTAGCATCCCGTTTACACATCTCAAAAGCCGCTGTTTCAAAAGCGGTTCATGCTTTGTTGAAACACAATATCATTACAGTGACAAAAAAGCCTGGCAACAAAAAAGAAATTTTTTATACGCTAACTGATAGCGGCAGAAAATTGGCGGCATTACATGAACAGCTTCATGAGAAAGCAAAGGAGCAATATAAACAGCTTTTCAATGAATTTTCAATTGATGATTTAAAAACAGTGACTGCGTTTTTCAACTTGTGGATCAAATATATGTAAAAAGAGTCTCACCCGCATGGGAGAGACCTTTGGAATTCTATTATGCCCCGTCAAACGCAACGAGAAGTGAAACAGGTCCGCGTGTATACAGACCGGACTCAGCATAACAAAAATCTTCCTCTAATCTGATATTCCGCATCTTATCCAGCACAATATTAGCTACAATTTCGATTTCGTTTTTGGCAAAAGCTGCTCCTACACAGTTATGAATGCCGGATCCGAAAGCGAGATGCCGGGCGGCGCCGCTAAAAGCGCTCTTGATACCAAGATCTTCCCGATGAATATTAAACACGTCAGGCTGTTCAAATGCTTCAGGGTCCCGGTTAGCCGCACCGATCATACAAAAAACAATCGTATCTTTTTTGATTTCCATACCGCCGACCACTGTATCTTGGGACAGCTGCCGCGGAATCAGCTGAACCGGCGGTTTATAACGCAATGTCTCCGCAATGGCTCTCGGAACTAACGAACGGTCAGCCAAAACATCATTCATCTGCTCAGGATTGTTGAGCAAATGGTAGATCATCAGTGCCAGCGTCTTATCAGCCGGTTCCGTTGCGGCTAACAGCACATTAAGAATCAGTGCGAGTATATCCTTGTCCGACAGCGCCATGCCTTCATATTCAGAAGTACATAGGATCGAAATTAAATCTGATCCCGGATTGACGCGACGTTCTTTAATGACCGGCATCAAGTATTGGGAAAGCTGTTCGCTGCACCATAACGAATGTGCCCGCGCTTCAGGAGATTGAGAGATACTCGTGATAAAATCGGCAACTCCGCTGTGCCACTCAGAGATTTTTTCATGGTCTCTTTTATCCAGCCCGAGCATGTCCATCGTGACGCACACCGCAAACGTCTTTCCAAAATCATTGACGAGATCACTTTTCCCTCTTTCAAGATAAGGCGCTAACAAGTTTTCTGCATTTTGTTTAATCAATGGAGACAGATGATCCAGTGCGTCACCGATAAAGCTTCTCACTACAATTCTTCTTTTGGCAGAGTGTTCTTTTCCATGCATTTGGGCCAGCACAGGGCCTCGCATGACTGGTTCGGCACGCTCAACAAGTGATTTCGTCGTGAAGATATCCGGATGCTGAAGGATATAGCGGACATCATGATAGCGGCTGATAAAATAACTGTCTATCGACTCTTCATAATGAACCGGATCTTCCTCCCGCAGTTGTGAAAAATAAGCATATGGATTGTTTTGAAATTGATCAGAAAGCACACTAAACAATTTAATCGATTGGCTCATGTTTTACTCCCCCTATCATCCTTCAGATGTGATCCGTTTCTCAGAAAGCATCTGCGCCATTTCCTGTACAATGAGATACCCTTGATTCGGCCGCATACAAATAGAAAATTCATGGTTACTGATCTTCTCACCCAGCTTCCACGGACGATGATAAGCAAGGAGTGTCTCTTCCACCTCTAAAATATCCGGAGCTCCGATAAAAAACGGCAGCTCAGCTATGACATATTCCACAGCCAAATTCAGCATATCCTCACTGACTTCTTCCATCATCAAACTGACGCCCCGCGCACGCCCGATTATCGCTTCACGAGACATGTCCAAACAAGCATGTCGAAAATGAGGCTGCTCAAAAAATGCATGTTCAACTTCTTGTCTCAACAGCTGGTAGGCTTTGTTATCTATAAAATCAGAAAATGTATGAATCGCCTTCGGATCCCCGCCATGAGCCACAAGGGCTCTTTCTGCAAATCTCCTGTTTCGTGATACCTCTTTCCTTACTTTTCGTTCAGCCTTTCCTCTCGGAGTTCCAAGCGCTTCTAGAAGATTAGCCGCCTCATGCCCTGCAAGTAAAACTGAAACGCTTTTAAATTGAGCTTTCGCCCATCCAATTAATCTGTAAATATAATCCTCTGAAAACCTGCTGTTAAATGGGCTGATCCCCACCAAAACATGCCTGCGCCGTTCAAATATTTCTCTGCAGTTTTCTGTTAATGCCTCAGCAATAAAATGCACAGACCTTCTTTCCGTTACCATTCCGGTCATCTCATTCACCCCTAAAACTTATCCCGCTTTAAGTCATCACCCTCAAATACAAGATGGAATAGCTAGAACAACTGAACAAGACGAATGGCAGGCATCACTTAAAGTTTCCAAATGTTTTTTAAGATTTTAATAATCATTTTCAATACCCATATCATGATAAATGTTTACTAGTAAACATTAGTCATTTTATCCCTTTTCCTTCCAAACGTCAATATGATCTGTGCCCAAATATTTGAAAATAAATGTAAACATCACATTTTCCACACACTTTTTACACGCATATTCAGCATGACATATCAACAAATAGTCTAAACACCAACAATTGACAACGAAAACAAGAAAAGATAAAATAAAATTGTTCACCAGTAAACGATTTGTTTTATTGTTTCATCGTAAACTATTATTCCTAAGAAAGAAGGTAGCCTATGTCTGATTTGACAAAACAGATGATATACGACATATACGTGAGACTGCTGCACCTTAATGAACAAAAAGCGAACACTTCACTTCAGCAATTTTTTAAGGAGGCCGCAGAAGAGGATGTAGCTGAAATTCCCAAAAATATGACAAGCATTCACGTCATTGACTGCATCGGCCAGCATGAACCCATTAATAATGCCGGAATTGCCAGAAAAATGAACTTATCGAAAGCGAATGTAACGAAAATCAGCACAAAACTGATCAAGGAAGAATTCATTAACAGCTATCAGCTGACAGATAACAAAAAAGAAGTTTATTTTAAATTAACCCGTAAAGGCAGACGGATTTTCGACTTACATGAGAAACTGCATAAAAAAAAGGAGCTGGCTTTTTACCAATTCCTCGATTCATTTTCACAAGAAGAACAAAAGGCTGTATTGAAGTTTCTAGAGCAGTTGACGTCAACACTTGAAGCAGAACAAACCGATGGGACTCCAGACAAACCTGTAAAGTAAACAAAAAGGCGGTGTACACTTTGGCTCATACAAAATCAAAGGCAGTATTGATCTTATACACTGTTTGCTTCAGTGCATTTTTTGCATCTTTAAGCCAGAACATTTATTCACCTATTCTTCCGATCATTAAAGAATCATTCCATGTTTCCACAGCTATGGTGAACCTGTCAGTCTCAGTTTTTATGATTGTGACAGCAATAATGCAAATTATATTAGGAGCGATCATTGATTTTAAAGGCGCTCGGATCGTCTTGATTACCGGTATTCTGGCAACGGCAGCAGCCAGCATCGGCTGTGCGGTGACTACTGACTTTACCTTGTTTCTGATATTCAGAATGATACAGGCAGCCGGTTCCGCAGCACTGCCTCTTATTGCTGCCACAACGATCGGACAGCTGTTTACAGGAAATGAACGCGGGAGTGCAATGGGAACGTATCAAATGCTCCTGTCTGTCGCACCGGCTATTGCTCCAGTTCTAGGAGGATTCATAGGCGGAGCAGCCGGATACGAAGGGATTTTTTGGATACTTGCGGCCATCTCTATCGTTTTGCTGGTGACAAACAGCATCACCTTTCCTAAAGATTCTCCAACTGAATCTATGCAGCAAGCCAAAGGCAATGTGTTCGCTCATTATAAATCAATATTTACAAATCGAACAGGGAACGTCATTTTGACTTTAAGTTTTGTTCTCTTTTTCATTTATTTTGCAGTAATTGTCTACCTCCCAATATTGCTGACAGAGCATTACCATATAGATGTGGGTATAGCAGGACTGTTATATTTGCCGCTGGCGCTGAGCACGATTGCAGGTACGTTTCTGTTTAAAAGAATACAGGCAAAAATCGGGCTGCACACCTTGTTTATCGGAAGCAATGTGATTGCCGCCTGCAGCATCATTTTATTTGCTGTTACACATTCCGTTTCTCTCGTTCTCATGGCTCTGACGCTGGCACTGTTTGGCATCTCGATGGGGGTTATTCCTCCCTTGTACTCTACAATGATTACTAATGAATTTGAGCACAACAGAGGGAGTGCAATCGGAATGTTTAACTTTATCCGATATACAGGCATGGCAGCAGGTCCGATGGTATCTGCCTACTTGCTCACAATGATGCCGTCTGCCATGTCCTTTAGCCTCCTAGGCCTTGGATTTGCCGCATTGAGCTTTTGCCTTCTTCCGCCAATGTTTTCGCCGCAGAAGCGCACGAAACAAAAAAAGCACCACATGTAAAAAAGCTGCCTTTGCGGGCAGCTTTTTTTATTTTTTTCTAAGCGGCTCTAAAATGCCTTTTTGAATCAGCAAATGGAAGACCGACAGGATAACGGATGCCCATATCGCTGTGCCGAAGCCGTCGATTTGAAAGCTGTCACCCATAATGGACGCGGTCATCATAAGCGTGATGGCGTTAATCACAAACAAGAAGAGTCCAAGCGTCACCATGGTGACCGGCAGTGTAAATATAATTAAAAGCGGTTTAATCAGCACGTTTAAGATCGATAAAATGAGGCTGGCGATAATCGCTGCCCCAATGCTGCTGATATGGATGGAGTCAATATATCCATCAATGACGATTAATAACAATGCATTGACTAAAATGCTGACTGCCCATTTTACCATGTCATTTCATATCCCTTTCTGACGGGACGATAAAAATCCAAATGATATAAATGAGCAAAACCGGCAAGACACTTGTCATAATGGCTAAGATGACAGTTATGACTCTGAGGAGTGATGCGTCCCAATTGAAATATTCCGCGAGACCTCCGATAACACCGGCGATTTTCTTATTTTTTTCTGAGCGATAAAGCTTATTCATTCGATCACCTCTGTGAGTACTTTAGTTTGATGGCGCCTGTTAGTGATTCTGAGAAGACGGTGATGTTTTGATCATGTGCCTGATTTGAAGTGAACATCATTTCTTTTTGAATCGTATCATTTTTTTCCTTCAGCATCTCTACATCCATTAATTCATGGGACAGCGTACCAAGATTGCTTTTCAGCTCTGCCTTCACTGCGAGATCGTCCGGAATTGCAAGCTCTACATTTCCAGTCGTTGTTTTTGCATAAATGGAGCGGCAGTCTGATTCTGTTACGTTAATCGCAATATTTCCGTTAAAGCTTTGAACGTCAATGGATTCGCTTTTCCCTCGGAGATCGATCAATCCGTTAATGGTTTCCGCTTCTATCGTACCGCAGCTGTGGCTTGCGAGCTTAATTTGCCCGTTGGCCGTTTCAGCTATGGCTTTTTCGGCTGTTAAATACGAGAACGACAGCACGCCGTTTGTCGTTTTCGCTGAGAACTCTTTTACATGTAAATGTTCCCCTCTGACTGGACCGTTAAACAGCTTCACCCGAATCTTATCATACTCCTTCTGAGGAATATACAAAGTGACATTCGTTTTCATCGTCTTTTTCTCAGTACGGATAAAAAACTTATTACCTTTGATTTCACATTCAATATGCTGAAGAAATGCGTGTCTCGCCGCATCCTGGCTGTCAGCGCGATATACCTTCGCCTGGCATTCCGCTCTGATATCGTCATCTTCCCAAGGGACGATATTTACGCTGCCATTGGCAATTTGCAGCTCAACACTGGAAAAGTCAGTATCTTTAAATTGAAAAATGTGCTGAACATCATACGCATGGCCAAAGTTTAAATCAAGGTCAACTTCCTTGACCTTT
Source organism: Bacillus subtilis subsp. subtilis str. 168 (assembly GCF_000009045.1). Taxonomy (GTDB): domain Bacteria; phylum Bacillota; class Bacilli; order Bacillales; family Bacillaceae; genus Bacillus; species Bacillus subtilis. The sequence goes on from NC_000964.3 coordinate 3,608,187, forward strand.
TTCACAGCAGAATCAATCCAGTCAAACAGCTTGGCTCCTAAAGACGGTTTGCCGCTTTCTTTTTTTGCCGTTGTAAATGGCTCTTCCTCGTCATGAACGTGAACTGAGAGCGCTGTGATTTTCTCTTCTTTTTCCTTGTAGTCGCTGTCAAGCTTTTCAATCAGTGTCAAAGCTTCTTGTGCTGTAAGCTTTCCTTCCTCAACAAGCTTAAGGATTCGTTCCTTTTCTTGCTTCATTACGATCTCCTCCCCATTGTCTACTTATGCTGCACGCAGGACCTTAATGCCCTGAATCACATTCCAAATGATAATGCCAATGACAACTAAGAAATAAATAACCGCTCCCCCGATGATTACAAATACAGGAAGCAAGCTGTCTCCATCAATCGCAACGGCTCCGCCAAGTAAAGCAATAAAAAGGAACAGCCAGCCGACAAACGGAACAATGTGAGAAATAAGAGAGCGTATCGCATGGCGTTTTGTTTCTTTCTCATTTACAACAAAATATGCGACAATCGGCACAATGATTGGCGCAATGAACACACTGAAATAACAAAGTGATGCAATAATAGCTTGATTACGGTTCAATTCATTCCACACTCCTATTGTGAATTGTCCATGACAAAAGATCAGGGACGTTTTACTTATTTATACGTTTAAAATCTCTTCAGGTTTCAAATTCATTCTTTAGACATGCTCCGATTTACGGAAATTGGATTTTAAAAAGTTTTAGAAGTAGAATCTTCCGGCTATACCGATTACAATATGTAAAAAGCTTACGGCAACCAAGGAGGCTGGACAAGCAATGGAGAAAGATCCCAGTGACTATACAGTAACACAAGAATCAGTGTTAAAGCTGATTCAGGAACAAAAAAGAATGAATCGTGAAATGATCACCGAGCTTGAGCAGATTCACGGACCCTTCCCGATCTCTCACGATATCCAATATATAAAAGTGCTGCTCGACAGCAGCAACACACATATTGTTCAAGATTTAATGAGTGTAAGTAAGCAGCTGTATAAGAAGACTTTGTAATTGCGGAAAACATATCATTCATTATAACTGAAACAAAGCTAAAGGTTAGATGACAATATCTTGCCTTTTTTGTTTTGAAAAAACAAGTGATTCCCTGGCTGTCACAAAATGATTGTAACAAAAAAAGCCTGCCGGCACATCCAGTTAATGGACTCTGTCGGCAAGCTGTAACTATCAGAAAGAGATAGCCGTTCAAAATTAACGTAACAATTGAAGCACGTTTTGCGGCTGTTGGTTTGCTTGAGCAAGCATCGCTTGAGAAGCTTGAGAAGGAATGTTGTTCTTTGTGAACTCGCTCATTTCTTTCGCCATGTCAACGTCACGGATACGGGACTCAGCAGCTGTCAGGTTTTCAGAAGAAGCACCAAGGTTGTTGATTGTGTGCTCTAGACGGTTTTGTACCGCACCAAGTTTAGCACGTTGGTTTGAGACATTGTTGATTGCAGTATCAATACTTTCAAGTTGTGTATCAAAAGGAGTATTAGCAAAATCTGTTACATTAAGTGCGTTTACTCCTAAAGCAGTTGATGACATGCTGTCAATGTTAACTGTAAGCTGCTGGCCAGCATTTGCTCCAATTTGGAAAGTGAAACCATCAGTTTCAGTACCATCTAATAACTTTTTGCCGTTGAATTCAGTACGATTTGAAATGCCATCAACTTCCTCAATAAGCGCATCCATTTCATCTTTAATTGCACCAAGATCTTCTGCTTGTTGTGTACCTGTGTTTCCTGCTTGAACAGTAAGTTCACTTCTAAACCTATTATGCCGTAAAGAAAAAGCTTGCCTGCTAAGCCCAAGGATGGACTTGCCGACAAGCTGTCCCCTCTTAACAGAGGGTTTTAAGATGTAGCTGTTTCTTTTGCTTTCAAGAGCGATTTCATGCGTGTTTTGTCACGTTCGATAACAGGCTTTAAATAACGGCCTGTATACGATTCTTCAACTTCAGTGATTTCCTCAGGCGTTCCAGACGCGACAATGGTTCCGCCTCCGGCTCCGCCTTCCGGGCCCAAATCCACAATGTAATCGGCCGTCTTAATGATATCAAGATTGTGCTCAATAACCAGTACAGTGTCTCCGTTGTCTACCAACCGTTGCAGCACGACAAGAAGCCTGGCGATATCGTCGACATGCAAACCTGTCGTCGGCTCATCTAAAATGTAGAGCGTACGTCCGGTTGAGCGTTTGTGCAGCTCTGACGCGAGCTTCACGCGCTGCGCTTCTCCGCCTGACAAGGTCGTCGCCGGCTGGCCGAGCGTAATATAACCTAAACCAACATCATAAAGGGTTTGGAGCTTGCGTTTGATTTTCGGGATATTTTCAAAGAAAGAAAGAGCATCTTCAACCGTCATATCAAGCACATCAGAGATGCTTTTTCCTTTGTACGTCACTTCAAGCGTTTCACGGTTATAGCGTTTGCCGTGACACACCTCGCATGGAACGTATACGTCAGGAAGGAAGTGCATTTCAATTTTAATAATCCCGTCTCCGCGGCAGGCTTCACATCGTCCGCCCTTCACGTTGAAGCTGAAACGGCCTTTTTTATAGCCGCGGACCTTCGCTTCATTTGTCTGCGCGAATACATCACGAATGTCATCAAATACACCGGTGTATGTCGCAGGGTTGGATCTCGGCGTTCTTCCGATTGGCGCCTGGTCAATGTCAATGACTTTATCTAAATGATCCAAACCTTTAATCTCTTTATGGCTGCCGGGCTTCGCTTTCGCTTTATGAAGCTTTTGCGCCAGCGCCTTATGCAAAATTTCATTAACGAGTGTACTCTTTCCTGAACCGGAAACACCTGTAACTGCTGTAAACGTCCCAAGCGGGAACTTGGCATTCACTTTTTTCAGGTTGTTTTCTGATGCACCTTTAATTTCAATGTAACGTCCGTCCGGCTTTCTTCTTTCAGGAGGCAATGGGATAAACTTTTTCCCTGATAAATAGCTGCCCGTTAATGAATTTGGATCTTCCATCACTTCTTCCGGCGTACCCGCAGATATCACCTGTCCGCCGTGAATGCCGGCTCCCGGTCCAATATCTATTAAATAATCTGCTGCCATCATCGTGTCCTCATCATGTTCGACAACAATCAGCGTGTTCCCGAGGTCTCTCATATTTTTCAGAGCGCTGATCAAGCGGTCGTTATCACGCTGATGCAGACCGATAGACGGCTCATCTAAAATATAAAGCACACCGGATAAACGCGAGCCAATTTGAGTCGCCAGCCTGATGCGCTGCGCCTCTCCTCCGGACAATGTACCCGCTGCCCTGCTCAATGTCAGGTAATCGAGGCCGACTTTGTCCAGAAAGCTTAAGCGCTCCACAATTTCGCGCAAAATCAAATTGGCGATCTGCATATCCTTCTCAGAAAGGGTAAGATCTTTAAAGAAGGCAAGTGCGTCGGCGACAGACAGCTCGGTAATTTTCCCAATGTGGCGGCCGTCAATCAGTACGGCAAGCGCCTCTTTCTTTAACCGATAGCCTTTGCACGTCGGACAAGACTTCTGAGACATATACTGCTCCATTTGCTCACGTATGAAATCGGAGCCTGTCTCCTTATAGCGTCTTTCAATGTTGCGCAATACGCCTTCAAATTGAATTTCACCTTCGCGGATTTGTCCAAAATCATTTTCATATCGGAAATAAATCAGGTCATCCCCGCTGCCGTACAGCACTTTATCCAGTTGATGCTTCGGCAAATCTTTGACCGGCACATCCATATCAATCCCGTAGTGGGTGCAGACTGCCTCAAGCAGCTGAGGATAATATTGTGAGCTGATCGGTGTCCAAGGGGCGACCGCATTCTCCTTCAATGACAAATCTTGATTGGGGATGACAAGATCGGCATCCACTTCAAGCTTCATTCCGAGACCGTCACACGTCGGACACGCCCCGAACGGACTGTTAAACGAAAACAGACGCGGCTCAAGCTCACCAATTGAAAATCCGCAGTGCGGACAGGCATGATGCTCGCTGAACATCAGCTCTTCCTCACCGATGACATCGATCATAACCCGTCCTTCACCTAAACGAAGCGCCGTTTCCAATGAATCTGACAGCCGGGCTGCCACGCCTTCTTTCACGACAATCCGGTCAATGACTACCTCAATGGAATGCTTCTTGTTCTTTTCTAATTCGATATCGTCGGAAAGCTCAGCCATCTCGCCGTCAATTCTGACTCTGACATAGCCTTGTTTCCTAATCTGTTCAAGCACTTTGACATGAGCGCCTTTTCGGCCCGAGACAATCGGCGCCAGCACCTGAAGCTTCGTCCGTTCCGGGTATTCCAGAATTCTGTCCACCATTTGCTCGATGGTCTGGGATGTAATCTCAATTCCGTGTTCCGGACAATGAGGCTTCCCTACTCTCGCATATAAAAGACGCAGATAATCATAAATCTCAGTTACCGTACCGACAGTAGACCTCGGATTGCGGCTCGTTGTTTTCTGATCAATGCTGATGGCGGGAGAGAGCCCCTCAATTGCATCCACATCCGGCTTATCCATTTGCCCTAAAAACTGGCGGGCATAGGCAGACAGCGACTCGACATACCGTCTCTGTCCTTCAGCATATATCGTGTCAAAGGCAAGGGAGGATTTACCTGATCCGGACAAACCCGTGACAACGACAAGCTGATCTCTCGGAATCGTTACATCTATATTTTTCAGGTTATGCGCCCTGGCTCCCTTCACCTCTATCCGATCCATAGCCATTTGTTCATCATCCTTCCGCTTTTAGCTCTAAAAGTAAATCGCGAAGCTCCGCGGCTCTCTCAAAGTCAAGCGCCTTGGCGGCTTCCTTCATTTCATGCTCCATCTGTTCAACGACTTTCTGGCGTTCTTTCTTCGTCATTTTCGACAGCTTCGGCGCGGCTTTTGTTTTGTATTCCGCTTTATCCTCAGCTGCTACTGTGGCACGAATGACATCGCGAATTTCTTTATTTATCGTTTTCGGCGTAATGCCGTGCTCTTCGTTAAACCGCTCCTGCTGCTCGCGGCGGCGTTTTGTTTCATTAATCGCAATTTCCATAGACTTCGTTATTTTATCGGCGTACATAATGACGCGGCCTTCCGCATTTCTCGCTGCCCGTCCGATGGTCTGGATCAGCGACCGCTCCGAACGAAGGAAACCTTCCTTATCCGCATCCAAAATCGCAACAAGGGATACTTCGGGAATGTCCAAACCTTCCCTCAGCAGGTTGATGCCGACAAGCACATCGTACTTGCCAAGGCGCAGGTCGCGGATAATTTCAATCCGTTCAAGCGTCTTGATCTCAGAATGCAGATAGTTTACTTTAATGCCGATTTCCTTTAAATAATCGGTCAGATCCTCTGACATCTTCTTCGTCAAAGTTGTCACAAGCACCCGTTCATTCCGCTCGATTCTTGCTTGAATTTCGCCGATCAAGTCGTCAATCTGACCTTCGATTGGACGGACGTCAATAAGCGGGTCAAGAAGCCCCGTCGGACGAATGATCTGTTCGACCATTTCATCTGTATGTTCAATCTCGTACGGCCCTGGTGTTGCTGATACATACACGATATTGTGCATATGCTTTTCAAATTCCTCAAAACGAAGCGGACGGTTATCAAGCGCTGATGGAAGCCGGAAGCCGTGATCCACGAGCACCTGTTTCCGCGCCTGGTCTCCGTTAAACATGCCGCGCACCTGAGGAATTGTCACATGCGACTCATCCACCACGATCATAAAATCGTCTGGGAAATAATCAAGAAGCGTATACGGCGTTGAACCTGGAGGCCGCAGAGTCAAATGTCTTGAATAGTTCTCGATGCCGGAGCAGAAACCCATTTCACGCATCATTTCAAGATCATATCTTGTCCGCTGCTCTAAACGCTGCGCTTCAAGGAGCTTTCCGTTTTCATGCATGACCTTCAGCTGCTCCTCAAGCTCCTTCTCGATATTTTGAATCGCCTTCTCCATTTTCTCGGCCCGCGTTACGAAGTGGGATGCCGGGAAAATCGCAACATGATCTCGGTCGCCGAGAATTTCTCCTGTCAGCGCATCTACTTCCCGAATCCGTTCGATTTCGTCACCGAAAAATTCAACTCTGACACAATGCTCATCACGGGATGCCGGAAAGATTTCCACTACATCCCCGCGCACACGAAATGTACCGCGCTGAAAGTCGATATCGTTGCGGGCATATTGGATGTCTACAAGTTTTCTGAGCAGCTCGTTGCGCTCAATTTCCATTTCAGTCCGCAGTGACACGACCATTTCCCGGTATTCCTCAGGCGAACCGAGGCCGTATATACAAGACACACTCGCAATAATAATGACATCTCTGCGCTCAAACAAAGCTGATGTGGCGGAGTGTCTCAGTTTATCAATTTCATCATTAATACTAGCGTCTTTCTCTATAAATGTATCCGTTTGAGGCACATACGCCTCCGGCTGATAATAATCATAGTAGCTGACAAAATACTCGACAGCATTGTTCGGAAAAAATTCCTTGAACTCACTGTAAAGCTGTCCAGCAAGGGTTTTGTTATGGGCAATCACGAGAGTCGGCTTATTGACTTCTTTAATCAAATTGGACACCGTAAATGTTTTCCCAGTTCCTGTTGCACCCAGCAGAGTCTGATGCTTCTTGCCCTCCTGAATTCCTTTCACAAGCTTTTCAATGGCTTTCGGCTGATCTCCCTGGGGCTGATATTTCGAGACTAACTCAAAGCGATCTTTCACAAAAATAAGCCTCCGTTTCTTTAACGAAATCTTCCTATAGATATAGTAACACAATGGAAAGCAAAATCACTAAAAATACGAACTAAAGTTCGGTGGTTTTTTATTTCCAGCTGTTTTTGTGTATAAAAAACCTGCTTTTAAAACGTAAAAGCAGGTATTCAGTCTTTATATTCATTATGTCCGATTTATTCTTCTTTTTTCTCTGCAGCTTTTTTGGCCATATACAGTCCGCCAGCCACAAGAGACACAACATCCAATCCTACAATAAAATACGTTTCTGTATAGCCTTTTAAATAAGAGGCAAACAGCAATGCAGCTGTTAAAGCGATCGCCACATAATGATTAAAGGTGACTCTAGTAAATAGAACAACAAGCATAAAAGGGAAAAACAATGCAAAAACGGCTTTTGTAATCAACAAAAACCCTCCTCAGGGATTCTTCATCTGATCTGATTATAGTAAAAAATGAAGAATCGGACAATCGTGCATTCGCTCCCTCTACTTACACCATACCCCTTTTCAGCCAAAATCAATCACCATATTTGCATTTTGGTGCCGGTCAAAACTTATTCCATGGTGCCGCTGTTCTAATCAGCGGCACTTTTTTTATTACATCATCAAGTCCGCCGCCAGATTCCGAGAATAAAAGAAAATAGGCATACAGTACCAGTACGGCCGCATTTTTCAGGATAATATAACCAACTTAACTATTCATTTTATTTAGGACTTTCTGCGTTTGACAGCATTTTCCTGAAAACCTACAATTAAATGATAGTGTTTACTATCATTTTTTAAACACAGGCTCCGCAATAAAAAGACTAGAGAGAAAAACAAAATGAATGAAGAAAAGAGGGGTTTCAAATATGTATTCTGTTTTATTTCGCCAGGCAGAAGAGTCCAGCCAGCTGGCTGGAGCAAAAGGAATGAATTTGATTAAATTGACCAAACACGGTCTTCCTGTTCCGGACGGGTTTATTATTCAAACGAATGCGCTCGCACGTTTTATGGAGGACAACCAGCTTCAAGAGACTAGTGAAAACGTCGAAGGCGGGATCATTTCCGGAACATTTTCGGATGAGCTGAAAGATGAGCTGACTAGTTCCTTTTATAAGCTTAGAGAATCATATCGATCCGTAGCCGTGCGTTCTTCGTCTGCTTCGGAAGATTTAGAAGGCGCCTCATTCGCGGGTCAATATGAAACCTACTTAAATATCAAAACAGAGGAAGAGTTTCTGGCTAAAGTGAAAGAATGCTGGGCCTCATTTTTTTCTGGGCGGGTCAGCAGCTATAAGAAAAAAATGAACAATCAAATCGCAGAGCCGTTAATGGGAATAGTCGTTCAGGGGCTGATCGATTCAGAAATGTCAGGTGTTATCTTCAGCCGCAACCCTGTTACCCATGATGATAGAGAGCTTTTAATCAGCGCCAGCTACGGGTTGGGTGAAGCTGTTGTTTCAGGAAATGTTACCCCAGACACGTTCATTGTTAATAAATCTTCGTTTGAGATTCAGAAAGAAATAGGTGCAAAGGAAATCTACATGGAGTCTGCGGCAGAAGGAATTGCTGAAAAAGAAACGAGTGAAGACATGCGCAGCCGTTTTTGCCTTACAGATGAACAAGTGATTGAATTGGCTGAAATCACAAAAAAAACCGAAGACCTGTACGGATATCCTGTTGATATAGAATTTGGAATTGCTGATCATCAAATATACCTTCTGCAAGCTCGCCCGATTACAACCATTGATCAGGACAAAAAAGCGGCAGAAGAAAAACGCAGCTTCATGATTACCGACACTGATATGAATGATTTCTGGCTTAACATGGAGTCTAATATTGAAGGTCCGGTGAGTCCGTTATTTTCATCCTTCATCGTGCCGGCATTGGAATATGGCTTGAAGAAGAGCATGCAAAAGTTTCCGATTGGTGTAGTTGTTGATGAAGTAAAACTTTATCGCGGACATATTTATTCCAAAAACCAAGGCGGACAGCAGCCTCCTTCTGAAGACTGCGGCAAAGAGCTTTTCCCGATTTTATCGGAGCATATGTATGACATCATCAATCACACATACCTCCCTTTTTACCGGACACTGGACCAGCTCGCACAAACTGAGCATACCGCAGAAAGCGCACTGGAAGCTTTTCAAAAACTAAAGGCCTTTTATCTCACGGCTTATGAAGAGCACTTTAATATCGTTTTCCCGCAAATCCTTTTAACAAACAAACTGCAAGCGATGTATCAGGACATTCAAGGAGAGTCCGAAAACGCTCATTTTTACGAGATGCTGACAGGAAAAATGAACAAATCACTGGAAACGGACCGTTGCTTATGGCTATTTTCTGTGGAAGTTCAGGAGAACCCGAACCTTCTGGCCATTTTTGAAAACAACAAGCCTGAACAGCTCCAGGAGAAATTGGAACAAACAGATGAGGGAAGACACTTCCTGAAGAACGTCCATGAATTCTTGCAAGAATACGGATGGAGATCTGTTAAAAGTCATGATCTGATTGAACAAATCTGGGTGGAAAATCCGTATTTCGCTCTGGCCAATATTCAAAATTATGTCCGTAATGGCTATCATTTTGACAATGAATTTCAGAAAACAAAAGAAAAACGAGAGAAATTATACAATGAATTCTTGGAAAGCATAGAAGATCCCGGTTTACGCACCGAATTTGACCGCTATTATCAATGGACACTGAACTCTGCAAATATAAAAGATGATCACCACTTTTATATTGACGCCATGCTGGATGCCAAGGCGAGAATCTTTCTGCTGAAGATAGGTGAATTGCTGGCGGAAAACGGTGTCATTCAAGATCGGGAGGACCTTTGGTTCTTATATGACGACGAAGTGGAACAAGCGCTTCTTCACCCTGTATCCCTGCAAGAAAAGGCTGAAAAACGCAGACAGATTTTTCATGAGTATGAGCTGGCCCAAGCCCCGGCCTACCTCGGCACCCCGACAAAAGAACAGCTCAAAGCAGCTGAAGAAATTGTCGGCGCTGTGATAGAGGATGAAAAAAACACAGAGAATCATATTTTTGGCATTGCGGCATCAAGCGGCATTGCGACAGGTCCGGTGAAAATCATTCGGGACGCCAATGAATTTTCTCAATTCGCGCCTGGAGACGTACTCGTTTGCAAGATGACCACACCGCTATGGACCAGCCTGTTTCAAGACGCCAAAGCGATTATTACAGACACAGGCGGCATTTTGTCTCACGCTGCGATTATTGCCCGTGAATACGGCATTCCAGCCGTTCTCGGCACACGCACGGCAACCGAAAGACTGCGAGACGGTGACATCATCACTGTTGACGGAAGCAGCGGCAAAATCACAGTTGTCAGCCGGTCCTGATGCGTCCCCCTCTTTCTTATACAAGCGGGGCGGGTGTATACTTGTCCTGCCAGTATATTCGTGAGGTGAAACGTATTGAGACCGACAAACAAGAGAATCCTTGATGCTGCCATGCAGCTGCTCGTCAAAAAAGGATATCGCGCAACGACTACAAAAGAAATTGCAGAAAAAGCAAATGTAAGTGAAGCGACGATTTTCAGGAACTTTAAAAACAAACAAGGACTAGTTGAGGCTTTGCTTTCTCAGCATTCTTCAAACAGAGGCAGCATTTTGGAACAAACAGAAGGGGATTTGTACAAAGACCTGCTTCATATCGGAACCTGTCTCTTGGAGGAGCTCGAACATAGAAAAGATATCATTAAAATCAGCTTTCGTGAACCGGCCATGTTTCAGGATGTCATTAACCACGTCACTGAATATCCCCAATCTATGAAACAGCTATTGGTTGATTATCTCAAAACGATGGGTGAGAAAGGGGTTATTCAGACAGGAAATGAAGCGGAACATGCCGACGTGTTCATGTCGATTATCTTCGGTTATTTCATTCACCGTCTCCACTTAGGAGACCGGGTCATATCAATGCCCCAGGAAAAAATGCTGGAGCATAGCACAGCTCTATTTGTCAAAGGAATTTCTGCTGATTAACTCCTTGGCATAATAAAAAGGAGGATCCCAATGAGCTCAAGAAAAGAATGGGCGCTGATCGTCTCGCTATTATTGGGGGCCATTCTGGTTCCCATTAACTCAACGATGATCGCGGTCGCGCTCTCATCTATTTCCCATACGTATAACGAGTCCATCGCAAGCATCACTTGGGTGGTTACCGTTTATTTAATCGTGATGGCAGTCACACAGCCGATTGCAGGAAAGCTCGGTGACATGTACGGCAATAAAACAATGTACTTATGGGGAGTCGGCCTTTTTCTAATCGCATCTCTAGGCTGCGCCCTTTCACCGAGTCTGCTCCTGTTAATTGTCTTTCGGGCATTGCAGGCTGTCGGCGGGGCATTGCTTACGCCAAACAGCATTGCCATTATCCGGCATGTTGTTTCTGAAAAACGCCTACCGAAAGTGTTTGGATTTTTCGGACTGGGCGCGGGACTTGGTGCAGCACTCGGGCCTTTTATCGGCTCTATACTGATTGACAGCTTCAGCTGGCATTCGATTTTTTGGGTCAACATCCCGTTCCTCGCCATTGCTTTATTTACGGCATTAACGATGTTTCCTCAATATAAAGAAAATAAATCTGACGCGCCGCTGGATATCATCGGCTCTCTCTTGCTTGCAGGCAGCATCGTTTCCATTATCCTGCTGACGAAAAATGAGGCTCCATGGGGATATACTGTATACAGTGTATTGATACTTCTTTTTGTTCCGCTTTTTTTCAGAAGAGAAAAACGTACCCAGCACCCCATCATTGACTTTGCACTGTTTAAAAGCTCAACCTTTACAAATGCGAATCTATCAGTCTTGTTAAGCAATTTGATGATGTATGCCGTCTTATTGATTATGCCGTTATTTATGACGAACCAATTTGGGCTTAATACATCTAACAGCGGGATGGCGCTTTCTGTATTTTCGATCTTCATGTCAGCCAGCAACTGGGTGGGCGCGCAGCTCCATCACAAATGGGGAGCCAAAAAAATCATTTTTCTTTCATTTGCCATGATGGCTGGTGCGAATCTATTATTTTTGCTGTTAAGCAGCTCGCATTCTGTCTTGTTCCTCATGCTCTCTCTTATCCTTGGCGGGCTCGCTTCCGGAGTCGGTCTGACCAGCATGCAGGTTTCATCCCTTGCCACAGTAGACCCCGGTATGTCAGGAGTGGCATCTGGGATTTTCTCGACCTTCCGTTATTTCGGAAGCATCATTTCATCAGCCTTAATTGGCCTGATTTCGGGATATCACACCCTATTTATGATTCTCTTTGCTGTATCCATCATCGGCGTTTTTGTTTCATTGGGCATCAAATCTGATGAAACGGCACGGATAGAAAAAAACTCAGCGTAACACAAAACAGCCCGGCATCGCATCATCCTGCGGTGCCGGGCTGCCTTTTATGATCCCGAAGCGACTGCTTCGTCTTCACGGTCATCCTTTACGAAGAGGATGCCCAATTCATGATGTTCTCCTTCATAAGAAGCTCGCTGGTCAAAACGAATTTCTCCATTCAAACCGATAATTTCAAGCTTTACATATGCACGGTTATGCTGAAGCGCTTCATAGAAATCAGAAACGTTCTTAACCGGTATGCCATTGACTTTCGTTATGATTTCCCCGATTTTCAATTCCAGATCCTCAGCCGGCGTATTGGGGATAATCCCAAGCACCATTAAGCCCTGATCCCTTTTCGAGAAATAAAACGGAGCCGCGTTATCATTCACTCTTTGCTTTATGGACAGAAAAATACGCCCTAACAAAGCGGTACAGACCGCTGCACCCGCAAGCGGCGTCCACAGTAAGCTCGCTGCACCGAGAACTGCGACGGCAAGACCGAGAATACAAACGCGTTTCGCTGTGATCCTTATACTCGTTTCAGGCAGCGATCCCTGTACCCTTTGTCCAAATCCGACAAAGTAAGGAATCCATAGAAAATGGAATGAGCCGCCGGGAACCGTAAACACGGGCCACCAGCTAAGGTGCGATTCTAAACCATTACCGGGCACGAGAAGGAACAGCGGCAAAAGCCAAACCCGGTTTGCCAGCTGCTGTCCGATCGGCAAACCGCGGCTGCTTACGACAAGTGCCGGTGATGTTCTCACATGCGCAGAACGATAAGCAACCGCTCCTTCAGTGATAATCAGCAAACCTAGAAACACAGCCACAGCCGGCCAAACAACTGCAAATCCTTGCGGAAATCTCTCCAGAAAGGGCTCCGCCTGATATATTTGCAGTCCAAAACCTATCAGCATACTCACACTGACGATATATGCAGCAGACATCCAGTTTGCGCGAAGAGTGAACGCTGCCGCTGCAGTGATAACGGCAATAATCGCAAGTAAACCGAGAGGAATCGATATTCCGAGTCCACCTAAAATAACTGACAAAAGAAGACCTGGAATCAGTCCCTTTGTATATGTAAATTTCAGATCATCATAAATATCTGCTATTCTTGTATGAAAGGTTTTTCGTTCCCGTTTGATTCTTACATAGCCGAAAGCCAAGGTTATGATGATAAAAAACCAGAAAAGCGGGTGTAAGAAGAACAAGCCCGCGCTTTTTAACAGTTCAATTCCCCATTGAACAGACACTATCTCTCACCGCCTCAAGCCAAACATGTTACTCATATTCTATCAAATATTAAATGGCTTGGATATCCTCAGGAGAGTTTATCTCTCTTGCGTCATCCACAGCGTGACATTCGATAGTGAAAAATCCTTTAAATAGTGGTTTACATCCACATCCAATAACCCGCTGATTAGATGCATCGACCTTTTTATATCTGTCAGATTAATTCCTAATCGCTTATGGTTTTTCATTAAGTAGTTAAAATAATGTTTGGCGCATTCCTCATTAATGTCATTTACTGATTCGACATTGGTGTAATTGACCAAATATCTGCTGAACAGCATAAGAAGACTTAGTGCTTTTGTAGCTGAAAATGTTACGTCTTGTGTTCTGTCTTTTAATTGTTCCACTAATTCATAATATTTTTTTTTCACGCACAATACTTGCCCTCTTCAATTGTGAACCCCCATTTTCTTTATACAGATAAGCACGGGCCAGTATAAGCAGCAGTACTGGAGTGCTAACAAGCATTCTCGCTAACGTTACTCTTTAAATACCTGTCGTTCAGCTGCCATTAACCTGATTACTGTTCTTTTTAGAACCTTCTTATATTGTATGAAGTAAACAAAGACTAGGCAACTTGCAAAAGTTTCATTTTAAATGCATATTAACTCGTTAGAAAGTCTCTCTCATATATTGATATCGGGTAATAACAGTCCTTTATAAATGTTTATTTGTGAAAATTTTTTTAATTTCTTGTCAAAAACTCATTTTTTATGTGACTTATGATCCATAATCTCTTTAAGCACAAAGAAACAGGAGATGAAATACCATCTCCTTTAATTGACAAATAATGATTTCAATGCTGTTTGAAGCTGCAAATCATTTTTTTCATCTGATTTTTTCTTTTCTATCTGCTGATTTAATGTCTCTGCAGTGCGAGTGTCGATCACACCGGTTTTATTCAGCTTGTTTTGATCCTGAAAAGCCATAACCGCTTTTTTCATGTCTTTGCTGAAATAGCCATCCTCACGTCCCGGATCAAAGCTGAGACCTTTTAACAATACCTGCGCATGCTTGACGTCTTCATTGTTCATGTCCACTTTAAGCGGCTCTTTCAGCTGTAAGGGCCCGGCGGAAAAATAATCGGGCTGCTTAATCGCAATGGTCGGTTCAATTCCTTTCTTATGAATCCAGTTTCCATTTGGCGTCAGCCACTTGTAAAGCGTTAATTTGATGTTGCTGCCGTCCCCCATTGGCACAGCCTGTTGAACCGTTCCCTTTCCAAAAGACGTATCGCCTACAACATCATAATGGCCAGCTTCCTTTAATGCGCCGGCAAGAATTTCTGATGCAGAGGCACTTCCTTTATCCGTAATCACATTGACAGGGTACGCTTTTTTATGGGTCAATGTTGAAAAATAACGTTTTTTATCTCCATTGCGTTCAGCAATCTGAATATACGGCTGATCCTTTGTAACGAAATGCTTAAGAATTTCTTCCACACTTTGAAGATATCCACCCGGGTTGCCGCGTACATCAATGACAAGTCCTTCTATTTCTTTTTTCTCAAGCTCCCTCAGCGCTTTTGCAAAATCCTCTGCGGTGTGCTCAGAAAAAGTAGAGATGGCAATATATCCGACAGAATGCCCCTGTACTTTTTTCTCTGATGCAAAAACCGTTTCGAGCGGAATCTCAGCTCTCTTGATCCGGAATGACAACTGCTTCTTCGTTCCAGGCCGCTGAATCTTCATTGAAACGCTGGACCCTTTTTTTCCTCTTATTTTTAACACAGCGTGGTTTAAATCCTTGCCGGCCATCGATTCTCCATTGATGCTGATAATTTCATCATTAGGCTTCAACCCGGCTTTTTCCGCTGGCGATTTCTTGAATGGAGAAACAATAATAATTTTGCCGTCTTCCATTCCAACCTCAGCCCCGATGCCTTCAAATGAGGAATCAAGAGAATCAGAAAATTGCTTAGCTGTCTGCTTGTCCATGTAAACAGAATAAGGATCATTTAGCGTAGACAGCATTCCCTGGATGGCTCCCTCGAGCAGCTTTTCTCTATCTACTTTTTCTACGTACTCATTCGAAATTAACTCATACGCTTTTTCGATTTTGTCCATAGCTTTATCCCGTTCAGAGTCAGCTTGTGCCGTCGCGGGAACTGCTGCAGTCTGGGGCTTATCCATCTCAAGCAGGTTGATTCCCGCATATACACCGGCGCCTCCGAACAGCATGCTCCCTGCTGCTATCACAGCCATTATTTTTTGATTCATCCTTTACTCCTCCTGTATGCCAGACTGTCTTTACCAAAACCTAGAGATAGTATATGTAAAGGATGGAGATTTCATGTAATCATAGAAGAAAAAGAAGGCAAATGAAAAGCCGTCCCGAAAACGGAACGGCTTTTTCACTTTATACTCGCAGAAACTTGCGGATGGAAGTCAGACTTCCCCATACTCCAATTACTGCGCCGATTGCAATCAGCACTAGCGAAACTTGGAATACAAATGGATTATAAGGAAGAAGAGAGACAAATGATCCTTGAACCTTTGGAACGACCCATCCGATGACGTATTGGTAAGTGCTCAGCACCAGTGCAATCGGAATCACAGAACCGAATACGCCTAGCAGCAATCCTTCAAGGAAAAACGGCCAGCGGATAAACCAGTTTGTCGCGCCGACAAGCTTCATGATTTCAATTTCTTTTCTTCTTGCGAAAATTGTAATTTTAATGGTGTTGGAAATTAAGAACATCGCCGTAAATACCAGGCCGATAATTAACGCGATTCCGATGTTGCGGGAAACGCCGACCACTTTAAACAAACGGCTGACCTCTTCTTTTCCATAAGTGACTTTATAAACATGATCCATTTTTTCGATCTTTTTCGCCACGTTCGGCGTATCATGCGGATCTGTCGTTTTGACGACAAACGCATCATTAAGCGGGTTTTCCTGATCCTTCATTGTCAGGGATTTTCCGCTGTCACCAAAACTGTCAACCAGCTGGTCAAGCTCTTTTTCTTTAGATGAAAAAGTGACACTCTGAATGCCCTTCAGTTCCTTAATATCGTTCTGAAGCTTGTCCTGTGCCTTCTGATCTGCAGTCAGATCAATCAGCACTTTGATTTCGACTTGTTTTTCTGCATTCGTGGCCATGTTATTCAAATTCAGCATAATCACTAAAAACACGCCGACTAAAATCAGCGTAACGGTTACAGCACTAATGGATGCAAATGTCATCCATGTGTTTCTCCCGAGAGATTTAAAACTCTCACGCAAGTGGCGCCCGAGAATTTTAATCATATGAACCATACTCCCCTCTTGACTCATCACGCACAATGATACCATCTTCGATTGCAATGACACGTTTCTTCATGGTGTTTACGATTTCTTTATTATGTGTCGCCATCACGACTGTTGTCCCGCGGTTGTTAATTTCCTCCAGCGTCTTCATGACTTCCCAGGACGTATCCGGATCAAGGTTTCCTGTCGGTTCATCAGCAATGACAACATCAGGGTTGTTCACAATTGATCTGGCAATAGATACACGCTGCTGCTCCCCGCCTGAAAGCTGGTCAGGAAATTGTCGCGCTTTATGCTTCAGCTGCACGAGATCAAGCACTTCAAGCACCCGTTTCTTAATGACAGACGGCTGTTCTCCAATCACTTCAAGGGCAAATGCCACATTTTCAAAAACAGTAAGTTTCGGAAGAAGCTTGAAATCCTGAAAGACAACACCTATTTTGCGGCGCACGAAAGGAATCTCTTTTTCTTTAATTGTCGCGAGATCTTTATGATTGATTAAAATTTGTCCTTTTGTCGGTTTTTCTTCTCTGTAAATCATTTTAATAAAAGTAGATTTACCTGCTCCGCTCGGACCAACAACATACACAAACTCGCCGGGATGAATGGTAACAGAAATCCCATTGAGTGCTTTTACGCCGTTCGGATAGGCTTTATATACTTCCTTCATCTCTATCATGAAATCACCTAATCTTTTATATCATTTTATCTATCACACGGTCATACTCTTCGAATGCATTCGACAATTTATGACCCATTCATTTGTAAAAAGATGAAAAATCTGAAAGTTCCCTTTTTCAATACACTTCATTATACGTCAAATTTAGACATAATACTATTACAGTTTCTTTTCATTCATATTGTCAAGGCATAAAAACATCCTTGCCAGCACTCGGCAAGGATGTTTTTATCTTACTTTTTTTCTGACAGCCATTTGGCAATAACAGCGGCTTCGTTATCATCTACAAGCCCCTTTGGCATATTGCCGCGGCCGTTTTTAATAATGCTTTCAATTTTGTGTTCATCGTATTTGCCTCCGACCTCTTGGAGATTAGGCCCTGACACACCTTCTAAATCCTTGCCGTGGCAGCCTACGCAGCTTTGCTGATATAATTCTTCCCCTTCAGATGCAGTGGCTTCCGTCTTGCTGCCAGTGTCTGTCTTCTCTTCTTTTGCATCGTTTGATCCGCAGGCAGCCAACAGAACAGAAAGCGCAAATCCAATCATTAGTATCGATAACTTTGATTTCATGTTGAGAAGCACAACTCCTTTACGATCTCTTCCATATTATAACCTCGTTTAAGCGCGTTTGAAACCCTCGCCCAGCACCTCGCTCGCGTCTGCTACAATTACAAAAGCTGACTCATCAATCTGTTTGACGATTTGTTTCAATTTGGTGAATTCAGTTTGCCCAACCACGCACATTAAAATCGGACGGTCATCGTCAGTATATCCGCCGACTGCAGAAATTTTTGTCACGCCTCTGTCAATCTTCTGTAAGACAGCCTCCTTGACAGCCTGCTCCTGCTTTGTAATGATGAGCGCCATTTTTGAACGATTAAAGCCGACTTGCACAACATCAATGGTTTTGCTGGACACATAGACGCCAAGCATGGCATATAAGCCTTGCTCAATATTAAATACAATCATAGCCGTAACAACGATCATTCCGTCAATGATGGCGAGACACTTCCCCAATGACAGACCGGAGTACTTATGAATGATCTGTGCAGCCAAGGCTGTACCTCCCGTCGAACCTTTCCCTAAGTACACAATACCAATTCCGATACCTATCCCGACACCGCCAAAAATCGCCGCCAGGAGTTCATGATGAGTGGCGGGCTGAATATCCCTTGTCAGAAACACTACTAGCGGCAAAAACACAGAACCTGCAAGCGTCTTTA
The DNA here is from genome assembly GCF_000009045.1 of Bacillus subtilis subsp. subtilis str. 168. Lineage (GTDB taxonomy): Bacteria > Bacillota > Bacilli > Bacillales > Bacillaceae > Bacillus > Bacillus subtilis. The sequence continues at coordinate 3,626,733 of NC_000964.3, forward strand.
GTCCAAATTTCCCGCCGAGCAAAATGACGCCAGCAATAAATAAAGGGATATTAATAATCCACTGTACATACGCTGCTTCAAAACCATATGATTGTAAAATCGTACTGATCCCGCTGACCCCGCCGGCGGCAATCTTATTCGGAAGCAAAAATACATTAAAGGACACGGCCGTAATCGCTGCTCCTATCAATATGTATACATAATCCCGCAAAATCCACAATGTTTTATTCCGTACGTCCATCATATATCCTCCGTTTCTTCCAATGCTCTCCGATAGCATTTTAATCCTTCCCTGATTAGATGTAAATAACACCCAAATACAGTGGTAATATGCTAAAGCAGCAGTGAAATCAAGGATATAAGAAATAAAAAAACACACCCGTATGCATCAGGTGTGTTTTTCAGCTTATGAAAGCTTAGAACGCAGGTAGGCATCAATAAACGTATCAATGTCACCATCCATTACAGCTTGAACGTTCCCCATTTCTGTATTGGTCCGATGGTCTTTTACCATGGAATACGGATGGAATACATAAGAACGGATTTGGCTGCCCCAGCCGATTTCTTTTTGTTCACCGCGAATTTCATCCAGCTCTGCCTGCTGCTCTTCAATTCTGCGCTGATACAGCTTGGCCTTCAGCATTTTCATGGCTCTTTCACGGTTTTTAATTTGTGAGCGCTCCGTTTGGCATGTCACAACTACGTTCGTCGGCAAGTGAGTAATCCGAACGGCTGAATCCGTCGTATTGACGTGCTGTCCGCCCGCGCCGCTTGCACGGTACGTGTCAACTTTAATATCCTCCGTACGAATATCAATATCAATTTCATCGTTAAATTCAGGCATGACTTCACATGAAACGAAAGATGTGTGGCGGCGGCCTGATGAATCAAATGGTGAGATCCGCACAAGACGATGAACACCTTTTTCTGCTTTGAGATACCCGTAAGCGTTGTGTCCTTTGATGAGCAATGTCACTGACTTGATTCCCGCCTCGTCACCTGGAAGGTAATCGAGAGTCTCTACTTTAAAGCCGCGGCGCTCTCCCCATCTTGTATACATTCTAAGAAGCATAGAGCCCCAGTCCTGTGACTCTGTACCGCCAGCACCAGGGTGCAGTTCTAAAATCGCGTTATTTTTATCATACGGCTCGCTGAGAAGAAGCTGAAGCTCAAACTCATTGAACTCTTTTGTTAATGACTTTAGTTCTTTTTCAAGCTCAAGCTGGAGATCAGTGTCCGGCTCTTCTTTCAAAAGATCATGAGTCATTTGTAATTCTTCGTGGGATTCATTCAATTTTTTATACGAATTGACATAATCCTTTAAACCGTTTGCTTCATTTATAACCGTTTGAGCTTTTTGCTGATCATTCCAGAATTCCGGATCAGCCATTTGTTCATCTAGCTCAGCAATGCGGGCCTCCTTTGATTCGAGGTCAAAGAGACCCCCTAAAGTCCGCTAAACGAGAAGCCATATTTTCGAGCTCTGCTCTAATTTCTGATAATTCCATTTCATTCACCTCATTAAAAGATCCGCAGGCGCCTGCAGGCGCCGCGGTCAGTAAACTTGCCGGGGCGAACTATTCAGTACGGCCGCAGCAATTTTTATATTTTTTCCCGCTTCCGCAGTGGCATGGGGCATTTCGTCCGATATCAACCACTTTGCGAACCGGTGCTTTCTTTGCTTTTTTGTTATCGTCGCCTTCTTGCGGCTGATGAGCTGTTGTTTGACCTTGTACAACCTCTTCACGCTCCAGATTGTTTTCAATCTCAGCTTTCATCACAAATTTTGCGACTTCGTCCTCAATTGATTCAATCATATGCTCAAACATCGCAAAACCTTCCATTTGATACTCACGAAGCGGGTTCGTCTGCGCGTAAGCACGAAGGTGAATCCCTTGGCGGAGCTGATCCATCGCATCAATATGATCCATCCATTTAGAATCAACGGCACGAAGAACGATAACTTTTTCGAATTCGCGCATTTGCTCTTTGCCGAATTGCTCTTCCTTCTCATTATATTTTGTGATGATGCGATCCATAATGAGCTCAAGCATTTCATCCGGTTCTTTGCCGAAGATATCGCTCTTCTCAAGTGCACCTTCATCAAGATAAGTTGTGTTGATAAGATCAACTAGACCGTCAAGCTTCCACTCCTCAGGAAGCTCTTCTCTTGGCGTATAGGCTGCAATTGCGCGTTCGAGAGAAGACTTGATCATATTTTCAACGATTTCACGCAGGTTTTCAGAGTCAATGACTTCAAAGCGCTGCTTATAAATGACCTCACGCTGCTGGCGGAGAACATCATCATATTGCAGAAGCTGTTTACGCGAATCGAAGTTATTGCCTTCGACGCGTTTTTGAGACGATTCAACCGCGCGAGATACCATTTTGCTTTGGATTGGAGTAGAGTCGTCCATGCCGAAGCGGTCAAGCATCGCCATTGTCCGCTCAGCTCCGAATCTGCGCATCAATTCATCTTCCATAGAAAGATAAAATTGAGTAATCCCCGGGTCTCCCTGACGTCCGGAACGACCTCGAAGCTGATTGTCAATCCGGCGTGATTCATGTCGTTCTGTTCCGACTACAGCGAGCCCGCCAAGCTCTTTTACACCTTCGCCAAGCTTAATGTCCGTTCCGCGCCCCGCCATGTTAGTCGCAATCGTAACTGCGCCTTTTTGGCCGGCCTCTTCAATGATCTGCGCTTCACGTTCATGGTTTTTGGCATTTAACACTTGATGCGGAATTCCTTTGTTTTTAAGCAGCTTAGAAATCAATTCAGATGTTTCAACGGCAACCGTACCGACTAGAACAGGCTGTCCCGTCATGTAACGCTGTGCGACATCCTCCGCAACTGCCTTAAACTTTCCTTCCATCGTGCGGTAAATTAAATCCGGGCGGTCATCACGGACAACAGGCCTGTTGGTAGGGATCGTGACAACCTGCATGTTGTAGATGTTGCGGAATTCTTCTTCCTCTGTCTTAGCTGTACCCGTCATACCGGCAAGTTTTTCGTACATTCGGAAGTAGTTTTGGAACGTAATCGTCGCCAAGGTCATGCTTTCGTTTTGAATCTCAAGCCCTTCCTTTGCTTCAATCGCTTGGTGAAGCCCCTCACTGTAGCGGCGGCCTTTCATCAGACGTCCCGTGAAGGAATCAACAATAACAACCTGTCCGTCTTCCACTACATAGTCAACGTCCTTTTGCATCGCAACGTGAGCTTTTAAGGCCTGGTTGATATGGTGGTTGAGCGCGACATGCTTCACATCAAAGAGGTTATCGATGCCGAATGCTTTTTCCGCCTTCGTCATTCCTTCTTCAGTAAGCTGTACAGCTTTTGTTTTGATATCGTACGTGTAATCCTTCTCCGCTTTTAACGTGCGGACAAAAGCATTTGCCTGTACGTACAGCTTAGTGGATTTTGCAGCTTGTCCAGAAATGATAAGCGGTGTTCTTGCTTCATCAATTAAAATAGAGTCAACTTCATCTATTACCGCAAAATGAAGCGGGCGCTGAACCATCTGCTCTTTATAAAGAACCATATTGTCACGCAAATAGTCGAAGCCAAGCTCGTTGTTTGTGGAGTAAGTAATATCAGCGGCATAAGCTTCCCGTTTTTCGTCTTTTGACATTGAGTTTAAATTCAAACCGACAGTCAAACCGAGAAACTCGAAAATTTTCCCCATTTGCTCAGCGTCACGGCTTGCCAAGTATTCGTTGACAGTCACGACGTGTACGCCTTTACCGGTTAACGCATTTAAATAAACAGGCAGGGTAGACGTTAATGTTTTCCCTTCCCCTGTTTTCATTTCCGCTATATTTCCGTCATGAAGCGCCACGCCCCCCATGAGCTGGACTTTAAACGGAAACATGCCTGTTACGCGGCGTGAAGCTTCTCGAACAACAGCGAAAGCTTCAACAAGAAGATCATCCGTTGTCGCCCCTTTTTCAAGACGCTCTTTAAATTCAATTGTTTTATGTTTCAATGCGTCGTCAGAGAGATTTTCATAGTCTCCGCGAATCGCATCAATATCGTTAGCAATTTTTTCGTATCTATTCAGCGTACGTTTTGTTGGATCAAACATTTTATTTAAAATTCCAAGCATTTATAACGCTCCTCTATCATCACACGCCTATTTTAGAGGCATGTATAAATAATTTACTAGTCCATGTATACCTCTCATTATCATATCATACCTTTTGTTATTTCCAAAGAATTTGCAAATAAGAAAAACAAAAACCTTCCGCGGACATCACGGAAGGCTTCTCTTCATTATTCAGTCGGTTCAATTAAGCCATATTTCCCGTCATTTCTGCGGTACACGACATTTGTAAGGTTTGTTTCCGCATTTGTGAAAACAAAGAAATTATGGCCGAGCATATTCATTTGCAAGATCGCTTCTTCACTATCCATCGGCTTTAAATTAAAGCGTTTCTGACGGACGATGTCCAAGCTCTCCTCCTCTTCTATGTCATCCTGAACCGCAATATCTGTATCAGAGCCAAGACCGTTTGCCAATAAATATTTTGGAGAGCCCTGCTCACGGAATTTACGGTTTACTTTCGTTTTATGCTTACGGATTTGACGTTCCAGTTTGTTTGTTGCGAGATCAATTGCGTTGTACATATCCTCGTTATGCACCTCGGACCGAAGCGCCAGATCTGTCATCGGAATCGTAACCTCAACCTTAGACTCCTTGTCATTGTAAAACTTCAAGTTGACGTTCACATCAGCATCCACGCTATGGTCAAAATAGCGCTCCAGCTTGCCGATCTTCCTCTCGACATGATCCTTTAACGCGGGTGTCACTTCAATATTTTCTCCTCTGATGTTATAGTTCATCAAAGAACGCCTCCCTTTTATTAAGGATATGTATCTATTTCTCTTTTACCCTTTACAATTCCTGCTGAAACATAAATCTTTTGTGAAAATTCAGTGAACTTTGTCGAATTTTGTTTGTATTTGCTCTGTTATTGGCGGTTCGGAGGTATATGTATATGCTGATTGAACGAAACAAATACCTCACACACGCCTAATTGATTAAAAAGGGTTCCATACATTGATGAATAGACAGCATCCATTTTCTATAATGAATCAGAAAATGTTCCTTTAAATACTCACAGAACTCATGAGAGGGAAAAGAGAAAGAGACCAATTGATCAAACTCCGCAAAAATTTGGTCAAATGCTTTCACACAAATTTCAGCACACCGCGAATCCATAATGAAGAGAAGTGTTGAATGTGTTGAATCCAAATAAAAAAAGGCTTGGATCAGATCTTGGTAGATCCGATCCCCTTCTGTTTTTGATAAATTCTCTTCAGCCTCTATCAAATAACACAACCCCTCTTCGATGGTAAAAAGAAGATGATAATAAGCTGATAAAAGCGTATAATCTTCAATGCTCTTCAAGGCACTCACCTATTTACGCTTGTCATAATATGTGCCGTCAATCGTAATGTTGTTATAAGGGTTTAAATACGTCGTATGCATCACACGTTTTCTTTTCATCTGCTGAAGTTCTGTTGCGATTGACTGCTTCAGTCTTTCCATTTCCTTCACAATCAGCTGATCCCATGTCAAAATAAGTTTCATCTGCTTTCGCTCTTCTTCTGAAAGCGGCAGAGATATCTCCTGAATCAGTTCAGACCGTGTAGCCACAAAGTCTTCAATTTGCTTTAAAAGTTCATCGCTTTCCGGCGTATTTTGTATGTGTGACAGCATACTCTTCGTCTCAGTGTATAGTTGATCTATATTATTCATGCGATCCCGCCTGATCCGTGCCGGTCCTTCCGCTCACTTTGAATGGCTTGTTTCCAAGCATCGCGAAAATCTGTTACATAACCTTCAACCTCAGCCAGCATGCCCGTATCATTTTTGATATTTGCCTGTACCAATCTGCGATACATATAATCGTACATCGCACCCATAGAAGCGGAAAGCTCTATGTTACGGTTAAGTGTAAAATTTAATTCCTGAATAATATTTTGCGCTTTAATCAGATTTTCATTTTTACGTTCCATATCATCATTCTCAATGGCCTGAGCGGCAAGTCTTATAAATTTCAAACAGCCATTATACAGCATAAGCGTCAGCTCCCCGGGTGTAGCCGTATTCACTGAATTTTGCTGATAGGCTGTATATGGATTTTGGATCGCCATGTGTCATCCTCCAAATTACATTTATTGTACAAGAAGCTGTGATAAATAGGACGCTTGTTCGTTCATTTTTTGAATCGCAGAATCCATTGCACTGAATTTTGAATAATAGCGGTTTTCTATGGTATTCAATCTGTCCTGCATATCAGTTATTTCAGTACTTATCGAGTTTAAATTTTTTCCAATGGAATAGCTACTAGCTCCCATTGTCGAGTTCCCAGCTTTAGCTTCAATACTTTTCACAGTACTTCTAAGTGTATTAGTAATCCGCTTCATAATACCTTTATCGCTATAGTTACTATCATTTGTTCCACTTGTAAAAAGATTAGCAACTCCTTGAGGATCTTCTGCTATTTTTGCTTTCAATTTCTCTTCGTTAATCTCTAAGTGCCCTCGCAGTTGGTAAGCACTTGAAGTTGTGATGCCAAATTCAGTTAATTGATAGGTTTTCCCATCCGCATTCACTTGAGTATAAAAGTCAGTCCGCATTTGGTTCGTGCCAGTGCTGATGCTTGAATCGTTTCTCAGCAATCCGCTTTTCGCCTTCTCCTCCCAGAGCTCTACCTCTTTATCGGACATGGCTTCTTTTTGTTCACTCGTGAGTGGCGTATAGTCTCGGTATTTTTCTTCTTTCAGCTTTTCATTCAGGCTGTCAACCAGTTCATTGTATTTATCTACAAACTCTTTGATTTGGTTATAAATCCCATCAACATCAGTAGAAACAGATGTGGTAACAGGGCCTGTGGCTGCAGTTGTATTTTTAATCGAATAAGTAACACCATTCACCGTGAAATTGTTTGTCAGCTTCTCCATTTCAAAGCCGTTGATTGTGACTTTGGCATTTGTGCCTTCTTTGTAAGCAGTAAGCTTATTATCAGCATCCAAAGAAAAACCAAGCTGACCGGACATAAAGTCAGCTGTAGCAGAGTCTGCTGCCTGTATGCTTCCTCCTGCACCTGTTGCTTTAGAAGAAAACGCAATCGTTTCTACGTACTCTGTACCATTCCAAATTTTATCTTTAAATGCTGATACTCCTAGATCTGAGCTGTTAAGTTTAGAAATCACATTATCAATCGTATCGGCACTCGTCACACTAATGTTCACTGTTTTTGCTGTTGTTTCGCCAGGCGCAACAACGTTAAATGCCAAATTGTAATCGCCTTGTGTGTATCCCGTATAATTGTTTGCCTTATACGTTGCTGCAGTTGCCAAGCTCGCCACTTCAACAGTAGACGAAGAATTTGGCGCACTTACGCTTCCTGTAGCAGTTAACACAGACTCATTAGAGCTTGTCACAGTTTTGCTCTGATACGTGCTCGGATATGTCAACGTATTTTTAGACATATAATCTTGCAATTCTTTTATTTTTGAGTTTACTTCACGATAGCTGTCACGCTGCCATTCAAGAGTCTGCTTTTTTTGTGTCAGCTTATCAAGCGGCGCTCTTTCTGTCTGCATCAGCTTTGATACGATATCATCTATATCCATTCCTGACGCCAGACCTGTTATTCTTGTGACCATCTCAAACCACTCCTATTCTACTTTTTTTCATCTACAAATAACCCAAGAAATTCAGTCATAGCCGCATAAAAATCAAGCCACCGTTTTGGTGGAATTTCGCGGATCACTTCATTTGTAGAGTCCTCTATTACCTTTACATAGTATTCATTTAACTTGTCATGAAGCTCGAACTTCAGATGAACTTGCGAAGGTTCCAAAAGCTTGTTCATTTCCCCCACCATTTCAGCAAGATTGGTATATGAAACTTGATGAACAGGAACCTCGTTATCATTATCTTTCTGATTATGTATTTGAGTATCATAACGATCCCAAACAGGTTGTAACGTAGTGAGCCTTTCAATGTTCAATTGATCATCCCCTATGCCCCAATCTATCGTTTATATCGACTAAGTCGAGATAAGATTACACATATTTTTGGAAAAAAATCTTCTGTTTTAGATTTCTTGTATGGAAATACATTTATAAAAAGTTAGTGGAGAATCCGGTTATTATATCATGAGTTAGTGACAGGATGAGGAATGATTAGGAGATAGAAATTTAAATTAAAAGACCCTGGCAACGCCAAGGTCTTTTTTAAAATTAACGTAATAATTGAAGTACGTTTTGCGGCTGTTGGTTTGCTTGAGCAAGCATAGCTTGAGAAGCCTGAGAAAGAATGTTGTTCTTTGTGAATTCGCTCATCTCTTTAGCCATGTCAACGTCACGGATACGAGACTCAGCAGCTGTCAAGTTTTCACCAGAAGCGCTTAAGTTGTTAATTGTGTGCTCTAGACGATTTTGTACCGCACCAAGCTTAGCACGTTGAGAAGAAACTTGGTTGATCGCTTCATCAACAACTTTCAATTGAGCATCGAAACCGATATCAGCAGTATCTGCTGCATTATCTGCGAATTTTGTTACGTCAAGATCATTAACTGAATGAAGAGCTGCAATTGAACCATCAGCTTCTTTAATTCCAAGAGCGTCAGCACCCATATCCTCAATATTTACAGAGATTTGCTGTGTAGCATTTGCTCCGATTTGGAATACCAAGTTCTTTTGATTTGCAGGAGTAGCTGTGTCAACTTTGTAAGTGCCATCGAGCAATTTCTTACCATTGAATTCTGTACGATTTGAAATACCATCGATTTCATCTGTTAAAGCTGAAATTTCATCTTGAATAGATTGCAAATCAGTTGCTTTGTCCTGAGTTCCAGTGTTTCCAGCTTGAACAACTAGCTCACGAACACGTTGAAGGATCGCATGAGTTTCAGTTAATGCACCCTCAGCTGTTTGGATAAGAGAGATTCCGTCTTGAGAGTTTTTAGAAGCCATTTCAAGACCTCTGATTTGTCCTCTCATTTTTTCAGAGATCGCAAGACCTGCTGCGTCATCTCCCGCACGGTTGATGCGAAGACCTGAAGAAAGTTTCTCCATGTTCTTTTGGCTCGCACTGTTGTTTGAAGACAAACGGTTCAGTGTGTTAAGCGCTGCAATATTGTGGTTAATTCTCATTGTTTTGTTCCTCCCTGAATATGTTGTTAAGGCACGTCCTTGTGCCCTTATTTTGTAACTGGCTGAGTCTTTTGCGCCTCCTCCCGGCTACATCATTAATATCGGATTGTCTCTGATTTTGTTAATACAAAAATAAAAAAATCCTCACTTTTTTTGTGAGGATAATGCGGAGATCACATCGCTGGATAACGCTGCTGCACGGTTATTTTCTTCCTGAATGGTCAAGTAAATTTCTTTCCTGTGAATATCAATATGCTTTGGGGCGTCAATTCCAAGCTTCACTTGATCCCCTTCAACCGCAATCACTTTTACTTCAATATCAGCACCTATTTGAATCGCTTCGTTTATTTTCCGCGATAAAACTAGCATGATTCTCCTCCAATCGGATGCTTTGTCGTATATGAGGAGTCGTGTAAAACGACTTGCTTAGCCATCATGTTCTTGCGATTCACAATAATGGGAGCCAATAAATTCGCAGTAGACTTTTCAAATGGCTCTGCCATAGTCAATATTGTCATGACTTCTACGTCTTGAATATTATCGATATCCAAAAGTTCAGCAGTTGATTCATCAAGATCAAATTCATAATTCTTAAAAAAGATAAACGGACTTACGACGATAAACGCAAGATTTTCTGAAGTGACGGACTGCAGTGCCACGAATGGAGAGTCTTCTGAAAGCGGAAGTATGACGAACTGTTTTTCTTCTAAAAAGCCTGGAATCCCGCTTTCAAAAAGAATGATTTGTTCTTCTTTTATGTTCATTTGGCCATGGTACTTCGTATGAATGATCATTGTTCACGATCCTTTTCTTTTTACTTTTCGGGTGATTCTTTCGGGTATTCTACATCTATATTTAAATCAGGGTATTGAAGCATGTCAACCTTAACATTTCCTGGCGTATATTCAACAATTGGCTTATGCGGCTCAGCCTGAATAACAGGCTTTCGCGGCGTAATCTGCACATCAAGCTGTGACGGAGTATATTGTATTTTCACCCTCGAAAGAGAAGGAGCATAATTTTCGCCTAATTGAATTTGGTGCATTTCAGAGTTCCTCCTTGCTTGTGAAGCGATTGGGTTCCCCTTATTTTCAATCTTCATAAGCTCGTCGCCTTCTTCTGCAGTGCGTGCTATTCCCTCCATTACATCCTCATGCCCTTGTTGGGCGGCTTCTTCAATTCTCTTGAAAACATGCTTTCTGTCTAATTCTTCCCATGCTTGTGTCTGGTCAATCGTGAGTTTTCCAGGTGTCACCGATATTTCCATTTCCGCACTCGGCTGTTCGATCTCTAGATCAGCTTGAGGCTGCTCCATTTTTAAGCTGGCAGGCGTCGTTGTTAAACCAATTTTTCCTTGAACACTATGCATAATCAATCTGGGAATCTGCATCACTCTACCTCCTGAACTATAAAAAAAGCGAACTCCTAAGAGCCGCTTACTTTAAAAAGTCAATCAATGTAGGCTGAACAATTTGCGCATTAACGGCCAGAGTAGCCCTGTGCACACTTTGCTGCGCAATAAATTCAGTTATTACTTCTTCCAGTTCTACATCTTCATTGTCTGATAACACTTTGGTAGCTGTTTCTTCTTGCGCTGACAGTCTTGTATTAACCAGTTCAAGACGATTATATCTCGCTCCAAGATCAGATCGTTCAGCGCTCATGCCGTCAGAAAAATGATCAATATCATTTAAAACACTGTCCATGCCATCTAGCGAACCAGAATTTAGTGCTTTCTCAAAAGAATCAAGCATTTCAAATACATTCTGCCCGCTTTCAGAAGTGCCTCCAAAAGCTGACTTTGGATCTGAATTCACTTTCAATGACATATTATTTGATATATTGACTACGACATCAGCTGTATCAGAAATTGTATAAGTTCCGTCTCCGTTATCTGTAACCGGAGGCTTATCTGAATTTGTGCCATTAAAGATATATCTGCCGTTCACTTGTGTATTCGCAATATTTAAAAGCTGTTCCTTTAACTGCTTTACCTCTACGCCAATCGCTTGCCGCTCCGGCTCGCCGTTTGTATCATTTTGAGCTTCAACCGCTAATTCTCTGACCTTTGACAAGATGTCAATTCCTTCTGTAATGTTTGTTTCTGTGTTTTCGAGCCAGGTAAAGGCTTGAGAAGCATTGCTTTTGTACTGCTGCACTTGAGACAGTTGCGTATTATACTTTAAGCTTTTCATTGCTACTACAGGATCGTCGGAAGCTTTTGAGATTTTTTTTCCTGAAGAAATCTGCGACTGGAGTTTATCCAGCTTCGAGTAGCTTGAACCGATATATCTCAGTGAGTTTTGCTGTATCATGCCTTGTGTTACTCTCATGTGACTCTACCTACCTTCCTCCAACACCCATGCCGTTGATCACTTTATCAAGCAATTCGTCTTGTAAAGTCACCATTCTTGCAGCTGCATTGTATGCGTGTTGGAATTGAATCATATTCGTCATTTCTTCGTCTAAAGAAACTGCGCTCATTTGCTGACGGTTTATGTCAGCATCATTCAGCTGTGTTTCTGTATTAGACGCCAGTCGATTAGCCTCTTGAGCTTCGATCCCTAGCTCGCCAATCAGACCCGCATAATAATCTAAAACACTAGTTTCTTTACCGTTAATGGTTATTTTACCGGTTAAAACATTTGCTAATTTTGTAGCATTTGCGTTATCGTTGGCTGCGCCAGTCAGTGAGAAAGCAATGTTTGCGCCTTTTGAATCTATTATGCTGTCAGCCACTTTGATCTTGCCCGCCGCGCCCTTGGCAGGTTCAGTTTCACCGCCAGTAAAATCAAAAAAGTCTCCGCCTTGTTCACCGCTCTTGGTCACACCATTTCTGTGCACTTCATTGAAAGCTTTCGCGAATTCAAGCGCCATATTGTCAAGATCAGAAAGCATTTCCGGGTATACGCCCTTTTCTTGGCCATCTGCTGTTATATACCCATAAGACTCTATAAACCCTAAAAGGGATCCCTTGCTGCTAAAGGACTCCGCCTGTACAGCTGTATCCCCGATTGAAATACTTGATACTAACCCAGTTTCATTATCATAGTTGGCTGCAAGTTCTGAAACCTCGTAATTTTTACCGTCCAAAACAGTTCCTAGCGACTGTTTATTTTTATCAAGGATTTCAATTGATACAGTTCCTTCAGCAGATGCAAGTGCATTCCCGCCTGATTTGTTGTAGCTGACTTTGATATCAACCATTGAGGATAATTTATCGATCAGCAAATCTCGCTGGTCATATAAGCCATTCGGAAGAAGCCCGACCGGCTCTACTTGTGCAATTTGCTTATTTAAACTGTTTAACTGAGAAAGCAGAGAATTGACATCCAACACAGTTGTATTTAGCTCTGCTTTTAAATTCGATTGGACATTTGTAAGTGATTCAGAAATATAATTAAACGTTTCAGCTACAGCTTGTCCTTTTCGAGCAACAACAGAACGTGCACTTTCTTCATTTGTATTATTCGATAATTCCTGCAGGGAATTCCAAAACGAATTGAGCACACTGTTCAAGCCGCTGTCATCCGTTTCATTTAAAACGCCTTCCATTTGGGACAGCGCTTTTGCCTTCGTGTCATAGTATCCGGCACTGTTGTTTTGAAGACGGTATTGGTAGTCAAGAAAGATATCTCTTATTCTCTCAACTGATTTTCCTTGAACGCCCGTACCCATTTGTCCCGCTGTTTTTTCTGCATTTTTAGATACAGCAGGGAAATAGTCAGTTGCCTCCAATGAGACCCGCTGTCTTGTATAACCATCAGTATTGGCATTTGCCACGTTATTTGCAGTAGTGCTTAACGCTGCCTGCTGAGCGCTTAACGCCCGCCTTGCAGTTTCAAGCCCCATAAAGGTAGATGTCATTTTCTGAATTCCTTTCTGCTAAGCTTTTGAATCAAACAGTTTCATTTTGCTACTTTTCGGCAGCTCAGCTTTAATTGATTTGCTGTAATTGAAGTTATTTTCCTTAGGAACCAGCATATCGTACGAAATAGAGATGAATTGCAGCGCGTCTCTTGTCAGCTGCCTATTCATCTCATTTACTTTTTTCAGACGTCCGAGAACTTGAGAAAGAGATTCGTATAGTTGTTCCAGCTCTTCCTTTTCACTGCCTGAGGTTTTGGCGATACATGCGGAAATAGTATTATTTTCGCTATATCCGAGAAAGGCCGAAGTTGTTTTGATCCGGTCATCTTCTGTCTGCGTGATTGCTTGAATATATTTTTGCTCTTTTGTCAAAATGTTAGAAAGCTCTTTTGTTTTGCCGGCTTTGAGCGCTTCCGTCTTTTCTTCAGACAGCGTGAGCAGGTGCTCATGCAGAACGCAAAGTCGCTTCAATTGTTCAATAATTGCCTTCGCTGACATGGGCTTTCTCCTTTTTTATTGCTTTTTATAAAAATTAATCATATTTTTCGCAATATGATTTGCGTCTACTTTGTATGACCCGTTTTCAATTTGCGCTTTAAGCTGCGCAATTTTTTCCTGTCGTGAACCAGTGACTGCGTCGGATGCATGTTGCATTTCTTTAGCCTGTGATGAAATTTCAATTTTATCTTGAGGTTGTGCAACAGTTTTTTGCACCGCTTGCTTATCATAATTTTTTTGATATGGATTAACGGATTGTGTTCCAAATTGATTGATTTTCATAGGATTCCTCTCGCTTTCCGTTGCAGTCTTTAAACAATCTTAACCCTTTTATCGACTGCGTTTTCAGTTAGTTTAGGGAATCAGCTGTTTTTGGTATTATAGGCATAGTATGTGTCTTTTTTACTATTTTCTTTCTCGATTTTCAGAGCATCCTCGTGGTTCAAATGATCCATTTGATCCTTAATATCAGACTGGCAAGCCTTGCAGAACTTGCCTTCTCTAATCGATGTCCCGCACCTTTCACAAGGGTATGCCAAATTAGGAAGATGAGTGATCTGAATTCGCTTCTGCCTGATGAATTTCAATATCAGCTCTTCTTCCACACCTGTTTCCTCAGTTATCCGGCTCAAAGTTGATTGCCGGTTTTCCTGTTTTCTTAAAAATTTATAGACAGTCTCAAATGATTTTTCTTCTTCCTTAATACACGCCTGACATACGGTTTGCAGCTTTGTTTTTAAAAATAAAGCATTGCATTTCGGACAATTAGCCAGTTCTCCCATCTTTTTTTCTCCTTATTAGATAATATGCCTGTGTCAATTTCTAGTGATTATATCGGCATAAAAACAGAATCATTTAGCTTCTGATCAAGGTAAAAGATGACACTGAAGCGGCTTTTCCTTTTTCTAATAAGCAGCGGGCTGCGAAGTGCAAGGTGGCGCCTGTTGTATAAAGATCGTCTATTAAAATGATATTCATACCTTCTGCTGAATTATTTTTTGTATCAAAAATGCACTCTGACAGCAGGCGTTCTGTTTTCTTTTTCTTTGACTGTTTCTCATTATTCAGGCGAATGAGGGGATGGTGGGAAGGCCGGTCTAAACATTCTGCCAAGAGATGTGCCTGGTTAAATCCGCGCTCTTCTTCCCGTTCCTTGCTCAGCGGAATAGGTACAAGAACAAAATGCTTATCGGGGTAAACCTTAGAAAAGGTTGAAGAAAAATCACTTTTAAATGCATTTATGATTTCTGCATCTCCTCTAAATTTAAAACGGGAGAGCGTTTCTTTCATCATATCATTATATGTGTAAACTGAACGGTTTTGACGCAATAGCAAACTGTCTCTGATCCTTGTTCTCCACACCTCGCAATCCCTGCATACGGCATGAACAGATTGAGGTCTGCCGCACAGGGGGCAGATATGTCCTGTGATTTTCTTTAATTTGCTTCTGCAAGAATAACAAACCTTTTCATCAGGCTTTAGTAAAAAAAGGGCTCTCCATGTAACATCTTGAGAAAATTGCGAATCACATAATAAACAGATCAGTTTATGAATGCCTCCTCCTGCTTCGTTTGACATAAATCGCTTGGACTCTCTGAAACTACTGCAGCAGATTCAGCCAAAATGACAAGCATTGCTGTGTTTTTTTGTTTATCTACCAGCTCAGCTTTCGTATATGCGATCTTTTTAAAATCAGTAACGTAGGATGGACTCACTTTGTTTAAAGAAAGTGCCAATACATCGTTTTGGCATACTTGGCAAGTACAGGCCATATGAAGCTGGTCCATATATCGGTCGAGCAGTTCTTTCATTACGATTTCTTTTGAATTGACAAGCATTTTTACAGCTCCTCATCATCGGTTATATGAGTATACTGTACCACGTTTTCAAATAATGGCTAGTCTGTACATTCAACTTTTGCTGCCAATTCATTCATTTCTTTTATATGCTTTCTTGCATCGAGCATACTCTTTGTTTTGCCGAAGTGAAAGTAAATGACATCGCCGTCCGCATATTCTTTATGCCGGCCGGTTCTTCCTGCAATTTGAACAAGTGCGCTTTCCGTAAAGATAGACGATTCCGCTCCTAGTACACCCGTTTGCACCTTGGGGACTGTGACGCCTCTTTCCAGTATTGTTGTTGTGATTAATAGATCGAGCTGACCATCTCTGAATTGCTGCACTTTCTCCTTTCTATGCTTGTCTTCCGCGTGCACAGATGCGGTTCGGCAATGAACACCTTTAAAGCACGCAGCAGCCTTTTCCAGAATAGAAACGGAAGGAACGAATAAAAAAACAGGCCTCCCTTCTTTTACATGAAACTCTATCCATCTTTTCACCGCTGGCGGAATTTTATTTCGGTTTAATTTCTTCTTCCAGTTTCCACACCATACAAAGCGCGGTTCGGGTAAAGGTTTCCGGTGGTGTCTTGCGGGGATGCGAACTGAATGTAACTGTCCGTTCAGTGCTTTTCTTTTTAATTCTTTAGGAGGTGTTGCACTTAAATAAACGAGGGTGCTGTTTTTCTTTCTTGCTTTTTGAACAGCGAATTGAAGGGTTTGATCAGCAGAATATGGAAAAGCGTCAACTTCATCAATGATCATAACATCGATTGCATCTTTATATCGCAAAAGCTGATGCGTAGTGGAAATCATAAGCGGAGATAGCCGCCCTTTGTCATCGCTTCCTCCGTAAAGCGCTGAAATGTCAGCACCCTGAAAGGCAGCCTTGAGTCTTGGAGCAAGCTCTAATACAACATCGGTGCGAGGTGTTGCAATACATACACGCAGTCCTTGATTTAACGCTGATTCTATACCAGGAAACAGCATTTCTGTTTTGCCAGCGCCGCAAACCGCCCAGATGAGGAGCTCTTCTTTTTTTGATATTGCTTCAATTAAAACATTGGCGGCTTTTTGCTGTCCGCTTGAAAGCTTGCCATCCCATGTCAGCTTAATAGACTTCCAGTTTGATTCATTTTCCTCTTTCCATGAATATAAAGGAACCTCCTCACTCACTCTGCCCATCATGACACAGGAACGGCAATACAGCTTATTCTTTCCAGATGAGTGATAAAAAGAAAAATACCGCTGATCAGTTTGTCCGCACCTATTACATCTATATCTCCGTTTATTTATGGATATAGAATTTTCAGCAGTGATATATCCATTCTTGATATGCCATTCAATCATCTCATCGGAAAATGAGAGCTCAGTCCTGAGCAAATGACGGCTTCGAAGCGTCTGCTGCAATTCTTTTGAAAAGGAACTGTTTTTTTCAACTGGCACATTCACATAGCACGCCTCCTTTCGAAACAGTATGCCTGAATGAATATTTTCTGTCCAACTATTAAAATAAGAATATAAAAAAATCTCCGCTCTAAAAACGGAGATTTGGCCTTATTTAAAACACCAGCAAATTCCTAACGCACCTTCACCCAAATGAGTGCCGATTACCGCGCCAAAATAGCTGTTATAAAATTCAACATGAGGATATTTTGCAGAAAGCTCTTCAATGATTTTCGCTGCTTCTTCCTCTCGATTAGCGTGGATAACAGCAGCTCGCATAGGCAACCCTTTACTCGCATCTTCGTCTAAAAGCTCATAAATTCGCGAAATTGCTTTTTTACGTGTGCGAATCTTCTCAAAAGGCACAATTACCTTATTGTCAAAATGAAGGATAGGCTTTACCTTTAGAAGACTACCAATGAAGGCTTGGGCGCTGCTTAATCGCCCGCCGCGCTGAAGATGGGCTAAGTCATCTACCATAAAATAAGCTCGAACTGTTTTTTTCATTTCTTCCAGTTCTTTTATAATATCTTCCGGCGATGATGCTCCGTTTTTGATTAATTCAGCAGCTTTAAGGGCATAAAAGCCTTGAGCCAAGCAGCTGATCTCTGAGTCAAATGGATACACATCAATATTGTCGACCATCGAATCAGCCGCTGCTGCACTGCTGAATGTTCCGCTGATCCCGCTGGAAAGATGGATACTGATAACCGCATCATAAGACTTGCCAAGCTCTTCATACAACGCAACCAGCTCGCCGATTGGCGGCTGAGAAGTCGTCGGGAGCTCATTATGTTTTTTCACTTCTTCATAAAAGCTTTTCCAGTCCAACTCAATTTCTTCACGGTAAGTCTCCTCCCTAAAAACAACCTGGAGAGGGATCATATGTATCTGATGTTGTTCACGCATTTCTTTCGGAATATATGCCGTGCTGTCTGTTACGACTGCAATATTCATAGCTTCGATACCTGCCTTATTGCTTTATAACTCTATTGTAAGGGAAACGGCAGCCTAAAAAAAGACCTGCCTAGTAAAAGGCAAGTCTCCTATTATACTATCTCATTTCTACCCAGCCATTTTTAATGGCGACCACAACGGCTTGCGTCCGGTCGTTTACATTCATTTTTTGTAAAATATTGCTGACATGGTTTTTAACGGTTTTCTCACTGATAAACAATGATTCACCAATACCGCGGTTGCTTTTTCCGTCTGCAAGCATCTGCAGCACTTCACATTCCCGCCTAGTTAAAATATGTAATGGTCTGCGGATTTCAGGGTAAACCTCATGTTGAGGGTGTGCAGAAACTCCGCTTGTTGCAAGGCGGCGGAATTCGTTAACGAGGTTGTGAGTAACCTTCGGATGGAGGTAAGATCCGCCCTCAGCCACTACTTTAACCGCTTCAATTAATGTATCAGCATCCATCTCTTTCAGCAGATAACCTCTTGCACCTGTTTTCAGGGCATGTGTTACATAATTTTCGTCATCGTGAATTGATAGAATAATTACTTTAGATTCAGGATACAGCTCTACAAGCTGTTTTGTAGCTTCCACACCATTTACGTTTGGCATATTGATATCCATGATCACAACATCAGGATGATAGTGCTCAACAATACGAGCCGCTTCGTCCCCGTCATCACCTTCGGCTACCACTTCAAAGGTAGGTTCAAAATCCAATATCCGTTTAACACCTTCACGAAATAACTGATGGTCGTCGATAATAACAATGTTTACTTTAGTCACAAGCCACGCCTCCTTGTATTATTGTTCTATATACTCTAGCATTCGGTCAATATGCCTTTTGGCTCTATTTTACAAATCATAGTCAAAGAGATAACGGAACCTTAATCATAATAAATGTCCCAAGACCTATTTTCGAATCTATTGTCATCGTTCCTTCCAATAAATCTACTCTTTCTTTCATGCCCAGCAAGCCGAATGATTTGTTTTTCTTCTCTTTCGCTTCCTTCAGGTCGAACCCTTTACCGTTATCTTTTATCATTAAAATCACAAAATCCTTTGTGATCTCAACTTTGACTGTAATTTCTTCAGATTCAGAATGCTTTAGCGCATTAGACACAGCTTCCTGTGCGAGCCTGAAGAGCGCAACCTCAAACTGAGGCGCTAGCCTCTGATCCTCTGTTTCTCCAATGCACTGAAAATGTATTTTGACCTTCCCGTTATATTCCTCGGTTGTATATAGATATTTTCTTAAAGTTGGAATCAGGCCTAGGTCATCAAGGGCCATCGGTCTTAAATCATATATAATCCTTCTCACTTCGTAAAGGGCATTCCGAACATTTTGGCGGAGATTTTTAATTTCTTGGAATCCGTCCTCTGCGCCCCGGTCACGGAAAATCCGCTCGATTAATTCCGATCTCATCATAACATTCGCCAGCATTTGAGCGGGTCCGTCATGGATTTCTCTTGAGACTCTTTTTCGCTCTTCTTCCTGCGCCTCAATAATTCTTAAGCCGAAATCCTGTTTTGCCTGAGCATCAGCAAGAAGCAGTCCAACTTCGCGCAAATCCTGATTCAAGTAGTTGAGCACAACTGTAATTTGGCTTACTAATGATTCTGACCGCTCAATGATTTCCTGAAGCCCTAGCAATCTGCGCTCCAAATCGTCCCGCCGTTCGCGCAATTGCTTCTCACGCTGCTGGATCATCGTCAATTCTACCTGCAGCTTATGGGCTTTTTCATAAGCATTGCGGATTTCCTCTTCACTGAATCTATGAAAATTACGGCTGACCTCGGATAAACGGTTTCTCGCATGGCGAGTTTGCACTTCAAGTTTATCGCCAAGCTCAATCACTTCATACACCTGCTGTTTAATTTGTTTCAGTTCTTCGACCAGCTGTTCATACTGCTGGCGTGACTGCTCCCCGATTTGAAAAACCTCGTCCTTGCTCCCGTCAACGGTTTTCAGCATCTTCATCAAAATAGAATCCAGCACTTTGGAATCCATCTTTGTTTTATTCATAATTTCCCTCCGTCACGGCGTTGTCATATATTTTTATTATAAATGTAATTGATCTGCAAATTATGTCGAATTATAATGAAAGAATGCGTATATTCTAGAAAAAAACATTTTTATATACTATCTACTCTTTATGATACCAAAATACGCACAAAAATTCTAAAGACTGTACGAATTTGTATAGGCAGTCTTTTATGCTTAGCAGGAGGGTCAGCTAGCATGCTGCACAGCTATTTTACTGTGAAAGAAGCGGGAGAACACGAGATTGTTATAGAAAAATCGCGTTTTATCTGTCATTTAAGCCGTGTTTCTACCGAACAAGAGGCACAGGAATTTATACAGAAAATAAAGAAACAGCACTGGAATGCGACTCATAATTGCTCGGCTTATGTTATTGGCGAGAATGATCATATCCAAAAAGCCAATGATGACGGGGAACCAAGCGGTACAGCGGGAGTGCCGATGCTCGAGGTTTTAAAAAAACGCAGGCTGAAGGATACTTGCGCCGTCGTTACACGCTACTTCGGAGGCATTAAGCTTGGTGCTGGCGGATTAATTCGCGCTTATGGGAAATCAGTGTCTGAAGGATTAAATCATATAGGTGTTGTAGAACGGAAGCTTATGCGAATCATGCATACTTCTGCAGATTACACATGGCTTGGCAAGATTGAAAATGAATTAAGGGAGTCACAATTTCTGTTAAAGGAAATCCATTATTCAGAAAATGTTGAATTCGAAACATACGTGGAAGAAAAAGAAACCAACGCTTTTTCTGAATGGATGACAGAACTGACAAATGGAAAGAGTGATATTAAAGAGGGAGAGTTGACGTATCTTGAAAAAGCCGTCAATCACATAAAGGAGACTGAATAATGGCTGAACGCGTTAGAGTGCGTGTGCGAAAAAAGAAAAAGAGCAAACGTAGGAAAATTTTAAAAAGAATAATGTTATTGTTCGCCCTTGCACTATTGGTAGTTGTAGGGCTTGGCGGGTATAAACTTTATAAAACCATTAACGCTGCGGATGAATCGTACGATGCCCTATCCCGCGGGAATAAATCAAATCTTCGCAACGAAGTTGTAGACATGAAGAAAAAACCATTTTCTATTTTATTTATGGGAATAGAGGATTACGCGACTAAAGGACAAAAAGGGAGATCAGACTCTCTTATTGTTGTTACCCTGGATCCCAAAAATAAAACCATGAAAATGCTGAGCATTCCGCGTGACACACGTGTGCAATTAGCTGGTGACACAACGGGAAGCAAGACGAAGATCAATGCCGCTTACAGCAAAGGCGGTAAAGATGAAACAGTTGAAACTGTTGAAAACTTCTTGCAAATCCCGATCGATAAATATGTCACAGTTGATTTTGACGGATTTAAAGATGTGATTAATGAAGTCGGCGGTATTGATGTTGACGTGCCTTTCGATTTCGATGAAAAAAGTGATGTAGACGAAAGCAAACGGATTTACTTCAAAAAAGGCGAGATGCATTTGAACGGCGAAGAAGCCTTAGCATATGCCCGGATGAGAAAACAGGATAAACGCGGAGACTTTGGCCGTAATGACAGACAAAAACAAATCTTAAACGCGCTGATTGACCGCATGTCAAGTGCAAGCAACATTGCTAAAATTGATAAAATCGCAGAAAAAGCCAGCGAAAACGTTGAAACCAATATTCGCATTACTGAAGGTTTAGCGCTTCAGCAGATTTACAGCGGCTTTACCAGCAAAAAAATCGACACATTGAGCATTACAGGTTCTGATTTGTATTTAGGGCCTAACAACACATATTACTTTGAACCTGATGCTACAAATCTCGAGAAAGTCAGAAAAACGCTTCAAGAGCATTTAGATTATACTCCTGATACAAGCACTGGCACTTCCGGTACCGAAGACGGGACTGACAGCTCAAGCAGTTCTGGCAGCACTGGCAGCACTGGCACAACAACTGACGGGACGACGAACGGAAGCAGCTATTCGAATGACAGCAGCACAAGCTCAAACAACAGTACAACGAATTCAACAACTGATTCATCCTATTAAAAAATGCCCGGTCCTTTTAGAGGATCGGGCATTTTTGCGCAGAAAAAAACTCCGGCACATAAGCCGGAGTTTTTAATTCCTTTTCACCAGCCGTTTATAAAACTTTGTAAACGGCTTAAATTTTTCATTCACGAGTCCTGTCACTTCTGCTATGATTTGCATAAAAATAATCAAAATGAAGATAATAAACAAAGAAAGCCAAATTGTGGCACTTTTAAGTACAATCGCACTGATACTGAAAATAAATCCAATTAAATAAATAACTAAGACCGACATCCGATGTGAAAGGCCAAAGGCCATCAGTCTATGGTGAATATGCGACTTATCAGGCGCTGAAATCGGCTGTTTGTTTAATATTCTTCTGATGATAGCAAATGTTGTATCAAAAATCGGTACGCCTAATATAATAATCGGGATAACGATACTGAACAATGTGACACTTTTATACAGGCCTAATAATGAAAGAATCGAGATACTATACCCTAAAAACAGTGATCCCGTATCTCCCATAAAGATTTTTGCCGGATGGAAGTTGTAAAACAAAAACCCCAGCGTGCTGGCAATAACGACTAATGAGAGTGACAGAATGAGCACTTTTCCGCCGGATAGCGCCATGACAGCAATCGTTGACAGGCCGATAACAGAAAGACCGGCAGCAAGGCCATCCAATCCATCAATCAGGTTAATTGCGTTCGTGATGCCGACAATCCATAATACCGTCAGCGGATAAGCCATCCATCCTAACTCAAATCGTTCTGTTAAAAAAGGTACTGAGAAAAAGTCCATTTTTAAGCCAGTGCTTACAATCATAATGGCTACACCTAATTGAATCAAAAACTTAACTTTTGCACTTAATTGATATTTATCGTCAAGAATACCTAACACAATAATGATGAATGCTCCGACTGTAATTGCCGTCATCCTTGTTTCTGTGTAAATACCGGATGCAAGCACGCCTGCAACCACCCCGATAAATATGGCCAGCCCGCCCATGCGGGGCATGATTTTGTCATGTACTTTTCGATTGCTGGGCTGGTCAACTGCACCTATTTTAATCGCAATCCTTTTTACGATTGGGGTTATGATTAAAACTGTCAGCAGCGAGACAATAAACGCAACAACAATGCGAATCATGCGTTCGTCAAGCATAAAGAAGTCTCCTTTGGAATTAAATGAAGTCTTTATTTATATAGAGAACCGTTCCTTCCATTATACCTTCTCCTTAGTTATTATAACAAGCTTCATCAAAAAGAAACACGTATAATCAAAAAACGCGCATCCCAATTTATAGGACTACGCATGTTTTTGAATCCCTGTATATTTCATAATTTGTCTAAATAAGCAATTCCAATCTTGTGTCCGGGCGATGTTTCGGCGCATTTCTTTATAGGTCTCGTCTCCGTTTTGACCGAGAACTTTTTCACAAGCGGCTATAAAATCAATCGGATGATCGCCCTCTACATATTCGTATACATACGGCTTTTGCATTTTTGAGGTTGACGGAAGATTAGTGCCTACAACAGGTTTTCCTGCCGCTAAAAATTCAAATAGTTTCAGCGGAAACACAGCTTGATTATACGGTGATTGTTTATATGGCATAATGCCAATGTCGATAAGCTCCATATAATGAGGCACTTCTTTTGGATCTGCCGGACCGGTCCATATGACATTGGGAAGCCTCAGCAGCTCTTGAAACGAAACATCACCATTGGTGGCATCCGGGCCAACCCATAAAAATGTCCAATCAGGCTTTTGCAGTGCCGCTTCTTTAATCATTTTAAAATCGAGCTTCGGTTTAATCCCGCCAATAAAACCTAACACTATTCCTTCTCTCCCCTGCAGTATACTGCGATCGGGAGCTTGTTTATTTGCAGAAAACAGCTCATACTCCACACCGTTTTCCACAGTATGAACCTTTTCTCGTCCTGCAGTCAGTTTTTTGTCTACTTCCTTGTGAAGATAATCTGATGAACAGGTTATTGAATCTGCTCGTTGTATAATTCTCAGCTCTGCCGATTTAATGACTTTTCGCCGGAATTCAGACAGCAGATTTGATCGGCCGCTGATCGGCGCAGCCCATAGGTCACTGCAGTCATAAATGACCTGATCCCAAGAATACAGCGAAGACAGCAGCGGGAATCCGGGAAACGTGTACCATAAACAGCAGCGTTCACCGTTTGCAGAAGCAGGTGTAAGCTCATCGAGTAATGGGGAGAGCTTATGTCTGTAAAAGACATCTGTATATCGTCCGAAACGAAACATTTTTTTCTGCAGCAGGTCTTTGACAGCGAATTGCCTGATGCCAGAATGGACTTCCTGAAACTCTTTCCCTTGGGCACGCGGAGCCGGACATACCCAAATAACTTCCTTCGTTTCCTCCTGAGCAGCTAAAAATTCTGCCAGCCGGTGCCTTCTGTATCTCAATTGGTCTTTTCCCCATTCAGCAGTGGCAACGATGACATGAATGATTGCTTCTTTTGTTTCCACCTTCATCACCTTTTCTCTCTGTTTGCAGCTATAATCTTTTTTTCACCGCGTTTTTTGCATATTGAACAAAACACCATGTTGCTTTCATAAAATGAAGCCGTTCGATCTCCCTGTAGACAAACCACGTTTTTTTCGCAGCCTTCCATTTGTTGCTGGAAATTGAATTATTGACAAGCCGATATTCAGCCAGGCATTCATTCATTCCATAGGCAGTAAATCCTTTTTTTAAAAGAGACAGCCATGTGGCTAAGTCCTGTCTCGTTCTGATATTCGGCATTTGGATCTGTCCCGTTTGCTCCCTGTCAATCATCACCGTCAAGCAGCCGATAATTGTATTTTTCAGGGCGTCATCGTACGTCAGGCTTTCCGGCGCATGAATAAATTTATCGAGCGGGGTCCCGTCCTGCGCCATTAAGCTGTAGCCCGTGAAAGAGAACGCACAGGAGCGCTCCATCATAAACTCAAGCTGCTTTTCCAGTTTGTCTTTTTTCCATTTGTCATCACTGTCCAAAAATGCTACGTAGCGCCCTTGAGCGCGTTCCAACGCTTTGTTGCGAGCAACCGCAGCTCCGGAGTTCTCTTCCAGATACACCACATGAATTCTTTCGTCTATTTTTTCATACTGCTGTAAAATGTCGCGGGTCCCATCCGTTGAGCAATCATCCACGATAATCATTTCCCAATGAGGATGGCTCTGATCTAATACCGAATGAACCGTGTCTTCAATATAGTCACGCGCATTATAGGAAGGTGTAATGACAGATACGAGAGGTTTCCAATTGGTCATGATCACATCTCCATCGTATGATTTTAAAAGGATTCTCTGAAAAATTCAGGAATGACAACGAACATAAAGGCAATCGTAAGGCCAATCATAACGCCGAGAACTGCTTTCTTTTTCGGAGACATACCGCCGCCTGCTGTCTCACTTACGGTTTCGGAATCAGTAACACTTGCCGCTTTCAGGTTAAGCTGTGTGTTTTTGAGTTCATATAAAAATCTCTCTTTATCCACTTTGGAATCCTCGCTCACCGACTCGCCTTCAAGCGCGTCTATGCTGCTGCGGATGACGGCTTCTCTTTCTGCATACAGCTTTTGATCGTTTTTGAGGAAGGTGGAGGATATGGCGTTTAAGACAGATTCCGTTCTATCCTTATCCTCGTCACTATAGCTTAAAGTCAGTAACGATTTGGATTCCGTATTGATTGTAAGCTTCTCTTTGATCTCTGCTACATCTTCATCCTTTTCATCAGGAAGCGCCTCCTTCAAAAAGGAGTCGCTCTTTAATAGAAGCGGAATCTCTTCTGTGCTGTTATAAACCGGATGATCATAGCTCCCCACAGCCAAAGTATCTTCAGCTGTATAGCTCTTTTGATCAGCGATCTGTGACGGCAGGATATACCCCGCCGCACCTAATATAATTGGCACCGCT